>CALMON010000193.1:0-5224 GCA_937871785.1 uncultured Granulicella sp. | reverse complement strand
GCAGCCTCCGCCCCCCGCGCCTCCGCGCGCGCCACGGGTTCCGGCGGCTGCGGTCGCCGCGCTGCATTCCTTGGCCGTGGACTCAAAGCTGAACACGATGACGGCTTTTCCATTCAAAATGCGGAGCTGCGCTTCGTTCTCCTGATAACTGCCGCGCAGGCTGCCGCTTGAAGCGTGAAAGATGGCGCGGTACCGGTCGGTCTGCACAAGCGAGCGCGCGATGCGCAGCCAGGTGGAGGGCGTTGTGGATGCGTCCAAGAACGATGTGGGGTAGACCAGCGTGGCGATGCGCCGCCAGTTGCCATCGACCGGAAGCAGAACGGCGGTAACGATGTGCTGATCGAGCTCAACGGTCAGGAGCGCGTCGAGGTCGTCGTTGTTGTTCGAAAGCGTCGTGAGCTGAAGGTCGATCGAACGCGGGATGGGGATGTGGCCGTGCTGCAGGTACTGCCCCGGAGCGCCGAGAGCGGAAAGCGCCGCGGCACGGGTGCGGTCGTCGTCGAAGCGAAGCTGGCGGGTAAGCGACTGCGGGGCCGGCACGCCATAATTCACCTGCATAAACTGGATGACGCCGATGCCGGAACTGACAGGCTCAAGCGGTGCCTGGGGCGCGGGCGGTGGGGGAGCCACAGGAGCCGTTGCAGGCGACAAGCGACCGTGTCGCTGCGCCTCCGTTTGCGGCGCGCACAAAGCAGACGCCAGCAGGGCGGTGATGGCGAGTGCGAAAGCGACAGGGCGTGAACGCATGTGCGCTGAACGGCTCCGGAACGGCAGAGGTTAGAAGGGGATGTCTTCGTCGGTGATGCCCTGGTCGGCGTAGTCGTTCCCCGGCGAGCTTGGGGCTGCGGAGCCGCCGCCGTAGGACGCGGTGTTGGAGCGCGCATAGCCGCTGCTGCTGCCCGCGGAGCGTTCGCCGCCGCCACTCGCGACGCCTTCACCACGGCCGCCGAGAAGCGAAAGCTCGTTGACGAGGATTTCCGTCTTGTACTTCTTTTCACCGGACGTTTTATCGTCCCAGGAGCGCGTCTGGATCTTGCCTTCGACAAAGATTTGCGAGCCCTTCTTGACGTAGTCGCGAACGATTTCCGCTGTCCGCTGGAAGCAGACAAGGTTGTGCCACTCGGTTTTGTCGGCCCAGTTGCCCTGCTGGTCCTTGGCGCGGTCGGCCGTGGCCAGCGAAAAGCTGGCGACGGTCATGCCGCCGGCGGTGGTGCGGATTTCGGGGTCTTTGCCTACGTTGCCCAGAAGCATTACTTTGTTGACGCCTTTTGCCATGGTGCTGTCTCCGTGTGAAGGTGAGGATAGCAGAGAGACGCCTGAGTGAAACACCCTTCGCCGCTATTGCGCCGCATGGAGAGGCGTTTCCGGGGCTGAGAGCCGAGCCTGGCGGCTTCCGGAAAGCGGCCTAGCGGCTGGTTGCACCGGCCAAAGGTCGCCAACATGCGCGGCAGCGCTGTCGAGAGCGCCACCCGGGGTGAGCGCGTCCTCGGCGACTGTCTGCACCAGCCGTACCACCCCGTTGCCGTCGGCGAGGATGAGCAGGGGGAAGTCGCTGGCGTCGAACTGGGTAAGGACGGCCGGGCCGACGGTTACGGTAGGCGTTCCGGCGAGCCGCTCCGTAGGCTCTGTTTTCGGATTGGCCGCGTGCACCAGCCCGGTTTGCGCCAGGAGGCCGTAGAAGTACGCCTCGTGGTTGTTCACCAGAAAGACCGTCTGCGGAAACTGCGAGCCCATGCGCACGCACTGCGTGCACCAGTCCGGGAACAGCAGCAGAGCGGTGATGGCGTGCGCGGCAGGGATGGCCGGAAGTCCGACGACCGAATCGAGCGACGCCTTGAGCGCGATGGGGGGCAAGGGCTTGCCGAGCAGGGCGTAGCGGCGGCGCGCGGCGGCAATGGGCAGGGCGTCGTCGGCGGTCAGCGCAGCGGGCAGGGCGGCATCGAGCTCTGTCGCGGCTGCCTGCGCCTGCTCGGCCTGGTTGTTGAACTGCAGAAGCGCTGGCAGTCCGAGCGCCGTGGCAAACAGCTCGTGGAGGCTGGGCAGAGGCGCGGTCGTGTACGCGGGAATCGGAGTAGCCGCCACGGCGGGGGTATCAGCGGGCGGTGTTGCAGGCGGCGCGCCGGATGCGGGAACGGGAATGTGAAGCGCGGCGAGCAGCGCTGGCTGACGCGCTTCCGCCAGCCGAATGGCGTCGGTCGTGTAGGTGAAGTGCATGTATTCGAGCGCCTCGTTGATGACCTCGTCAGTCAGGCCATCGTAGGGCAGCGCGGCGAGCATGGCTTTGCCGTCGCGGAGGGCGGCGGGCTCGTCTTTGAGGTGTAGCTCGGCGTCGAGCCGGCCGGCGTAGGCGCGGATCAGCAGCGGCTTGGCAGACAGGTCGGCGTCAATGTAGCGGGTCGAGGCGGTGATGACCGCCGGCCAGGCCTGGCCCAACGCGCAAAGCCGCGCCAGGTCGATGAGGTCGTCGCCGTTGAAGGCGGCGGGATCGCGCGCGGCGCAGGCGGCCGTGGCCTGCTGTATGCTGACGCCGAGAGCGGCTGTTTCCGCGTCGGACCAGTTGCTGACCGAGGCCCGGGTTTGTTCGAGCGGATGCATTGCGTCCGCGTAGGCGGCTTTTGGCGAAAGCAGCGGCGGCGCCAGGGCGGGAGACTTGGCTGACGGCGTTTGTGCGGACGCGGCGAGGCTAAGGAGAAGCGCGGCGGTCGCAAGTCGGGCGGAGATGGAAGGCACGGCGGCTCCTCTCAGGTGCGCACAGGATAGCAGGGAAGGCGCTGGCGGATGAAGCTTGCGTGATGCTGGCTTACTTGTGCCGGTCGCCGTACAGCTTCGCTCCCGCCAAAAGTAGGGTGAGGAAGCCGGTCGGCAGGCATCCCATGGCGACCATCAGAGCAAGCCAGCCGAGATTGGTGTGCGGGCCTTGGCGGCCGACGCCGCCGAAAACAAAGTCCATGAGCAAGGCGGCAGCAACACCGGTGCTGAAGATGCCAATGCCGGTGCGAACGATTTTACGGGTGTCTGGCTGCATAGGGGCTAACGGTAGTAGGCGAGCATGGCGTAAACCACGACTCCTGAAACGGAAACATAGAGCCAGATGGGGAAGGTCCAGCGGGCAAGGCGCTTGTGGGCCGGGAAGCGGCCGCTTAGCGACAAAAAGAACGTGATCAAAATCATCGGCAGGCAAAGGATCGCGAGCAGAATGTGGGGGGTCAACAGAAGCCAAAGATAAATGAAGCGGGCCGTCGGGTACGCGCGTGGAAACAGCATGTCGCCATGCAGCACATGGTTGAGTACATACGCCACCAGGAACGCCGACGACACGACAAACGCGCCGAACATGCTGTTGCGGTGCTGGCGGATCTCGCGGCGCAGGATGTGACGGAAGCCGATGACGAGGAACACGGCGCACAGCGCGTTGAGCACGGCGTCGAGCGCGGGCAGAAAGGCGAGGTGGGTTCCGGCGACGTCAACCGGGGGATGGTAGTAGACCAGCCAGGCGAGAAACAAGGACGCCGCCGCGCTGATGGCGATGATCGTCCAGACGACGGAGAGTGGCGTGCGGGCTTCGGCCCGTTGCTGCGGCGAGGTGGCGAGGGTCGTCATGGAAACAGGAGGCGTCCTTGGGCGTTGAGGATCATGGCCAGCATCAGCAGCGGCAGGTAAATGACCGAAACTTTGAGTAGATTGCGGGCGAGCACGCGGTTTTCCGCGGCTTGCGGATCGCGCAGAATACGGGCGAAGCGGACGGTCGCATAAAGGTACCAGAGGCCAAGAATCGTGGCGGCGACCGCGTAGGGCAGGCCGTCGACATGGAGCCAGGTGAGCCACAGGCTTGCCGGGATCATCAGCACCGCATAAAAGAGCGCCTGCACAACAGAGGAGCGGGCAGCGTCGCGGAGGTCGGGCTGCGTGGCCGTAACGCGGATGCCGGCCTGCGCATAGTCGGCGCGGTACATCCAGCCGATGGCCATGAAGTGCGGAAATTGCCAGACGAACAGCACTGCGAACAGCGCTACCGCGGGCCATTCAATAACGCCGCGCGCGGCGGTCCAGCCGATCAGCGGCGGCAGCGCCCCGGGAAACGCGCCGATAAAGGTGTTCAGAGTCGTATACCGCTTGAGCGGCGTGTAGATGCCGACGTAGGCCACGGCGGTGAGCAGCGTAAGACCGCCGGTCAGCGGGTTCGTGACAGCGGTAAGGTAAATGGAGCCGCCGACGATCGCTATGAATCCTAGAAGCAGGCCATGCGCGAGCGAAATGCGGTTCTGCGCCATGGGTCGGTTGCAGGTGCGGGGCATCAGCCGATCGGTGCGACGCTCGAGCGCCTGGTTCAACACGCTGGACCCGGCGGTGACCACCGCGATGCCGAGCAGCGCTTCGACCAGCCCCACATGAAACGGGCTGATGCCGCTACGCAGTGACCCGAGATAGAACCCCGCCGCCGCCGTAATGACGACCATGGTCGACACGCGCGGCTTGAAGAGCTCGGCGTAGTCGGGCAGTAGCGTCGAGCGCGAGCGAGGCAGGATCGCCGGAGATGTGGTGGCCGTCGGCACTGCCTATTAGGATACCGTGCGGCGGCGCGGCGTGCGTTGCGGGCCGGCAAGAGCCGTAGTCTGGTGAAAGTAGGACCGTGGCTGTGAAAAAGTGGCTGCGAGGGAGGCGTCGATCATGGCGGTGGGGAAAACGAGACGCTGGTTTACGGCAATGTCCGCCATGACCTCGTTGCGGGCGTTAGGGGAAAGCCGCCACATCCGCTTTGTCCAAAGTCCTCCAGCGGGCGACACTTCTTCCCCGATGACGGCGATCGCGGGGCTGGTCAGGACCTTTGCGGAGTGGAATAGCGTAAGCGCCGTGCAGGTGGGTGAACCGCTGCAGTTCGCTCCGGGGTCGCAGGATTTCCGCACCACGAGCGGGAAATCGTATTCGAACCTGGGTTACATGCTGCTAGGGCTCGCGATAGAAAAGGTCTCGGGAATGCCGTACGCCGACTTTGTGCAAATGGCGCTGCCGGGAACGGGGGGTGTTGCGCTATCGCAACCGCTGGCCAAACAGCACGCTCCCCGCGAGGTCTGGTACGTGGCTCCGGAAAGCGCTCCGGGGGCCGATCCGCGCTCGAACGAGCGGCTCAATATAGCGTATGGCGGCCTGTATAACCTGGAGCCGCACGACAGTGCCGGCGGTCTGATGTGCAGCGCCGAAACTCTGGCTCTGTTTGTCGCGCAAC
>CALMON010000192.1:16550-19303 GCA_937871785.1 uncultured Granulicella sp. | reverse complement strand
CACCCGAGGAGCACCGTTCGTGGCCAACTTCTCCCGTTTCGCCGTTGCCGTTCGTACCCACACGCCACTCGCCGCTGCCGCCCTTCTGCTGGCCGCCGCCGCCGCTCTTTCCGCCTCCGCCCAGGCACAGACCGCGCCGCAGCTCCTCCCCTACACCTCGAAGCTGATCGCCGGCGGCGGAACGCAGGCCATCGCTTCTGGAGCGACCTGCCCGCTTTCCGGCTTTACTTCCACGGACGCCTACGGCGATGGCTGCCTCGCTTCCGAAGTTCAACTCGTCGCGCCCCGCTACGCCATCGCAGACTCTACCGGCGCCGTGTTCGTTTCTGACTATACAAACGGCCTCGTTCGCCGCGTTGACCCTGCCACCGGCATCATCACCGCCGTCGCGGGAGGCAAAACGGCGTCGCCGGCGTCCGGTTCCACCTGCGGCACGGGCGCGTCGATCGACTCGCGCGGCGACGGCTGCCCGGCCAACCTTGTGCATCTGTCGCACCCCACCGGCCTGGCCTTTGCGGCCAATGGCGACCTCGTCTTCGCAGACTCCGGCCAGTATGACGTTCGCCGCATTGCGGCGACCGCCGGTTTCATCACGACGACCGGCACCATCAGCAACATCGCCGGGTATGCCGCGGGTGGCTCCACCTACGGCTTCGTCATTTCCAACAGCAGCACGCAGATCAACGCCGCCACCCAAAGCTACCTCGACGCTCCGTATGGTCTGCAATTTGACCAGAAAGGCGACCTCTTCATTGCGGAAGAGTTCAAGAATTCCATTCTCGTCGTAAACACCAATGCCAGCGGCTCAAACGTCGTCAACGGCGTTACCGTGCCTGCCGGGCAGATCCTGAAGATTGCCGGAGCTGGCACGGCCAACGCCACCACCTGCCCCAACGGAACCACCGGCACCTTTGGCTGCGCGTTCGGCACCTATGTTTCCGGGGCAAGCGCCAACGCGTCATTCCTCGATAACAGCTACGGCGTGGCTGTCGATACGCTCGGTAACGTATTCGAGGCCAACGAGTACAACCAGGTGGTCGCCAAGGTGGACACCAACGGCATCCTGACCAACTTTGCCGGCACACTGGCCTCCTATGGCACGTCCTTGACCCGCACGACCGCCGGGTCAACCGGCATCGGGTCGGACTTCGGCCTCACCGCCGACCTGAGCAACAACGTCTACTTTACCGACGCGCTCAATGGCGTCATCTGGCGCGTCGACGCCGGCACCAATTCGCAGTATGTCGTTGCCGGCGGCGCAAAAACCACCTGCTCGGCCGCAACCGACACCTACGGCGACGGTTGCCCGGCAACGCAGACAATTCTCGGTGCCACCGGCTCGAAATTTGCCACAGCCGCTTCGCCCGGGGTTTTTGGCGTCACCGTAGATGCCTTCAATAACCTTTTCTTTGGCGACACGATCACGAATCTGATTCGCGAAGTCGCCTCCGGAACGCAATTCGGCCAGGTAGGCGGGGTGCCCCCCACCAACACGCTCGATATCCACTTCGCGGTCGGCGACGGCCCCGCGGGTTCCGGTGCCTACACCATCACTACCGGTGCCAACGTCTTTACCGCCGGCACGGCGAAGTGCACGGCAAACTCCGACAACACCATGGACTGCCTGGTTCCCGTCACCGCCAGCCCGTCCGTGCTCGGCCCGCTTACCGGCACGCTTAAGGTCACATCCGCGCTCGGCGCCACCGCGACCTTCCCACTCAGCGGAACCTACGTGAACAACCCCATCACGCATACTTCGGTCGTTCCCAGCACCGGCGCAACCTGCAGCAACTCGACCACCGTCAGCCCCACTTCTCCTGTCACCCTTACCGCCGCGGTCACCAGCACCGGCGCGCCCACTGGAAGCGTGCAGTTTTTTGCCAACGGCGTCGCCGTGGGTACCCCGCAGCCGGTCGTGAACGGCAGCGCCACGCTCGTCAACACCTTCGCAACTGCGGGCAGCTACACCTTTAGCGCCACCTATAGCGGCGACAGCTACTTTAAAGGCTCGAGCGGCACATCGACCACCGTCATCACGATTTCAAACCCGTCCTTCAGCCTTACGCTCAACAGCGCCATTCAGTCCACGGTCGCTGCCGGAGGTACCGGCCTGTATTCCTTCACCGCCAACGAGAACGTCTACACCGGAACGCTGACGTTCTCCTGCTCGGGCCTGCCGGCCAACAGCTCCTGCGTGTTCAGCCCGGTGTCGCTTACGGCAACGGGATGCTCGGCGACCCCAATCGTGTCGCTCAGCATCGTCACGCAGAACTCGCCCGTCAAGCAGGCTTCGTTCCTGCTGCCGATGGGCCGCACCGCAACGTGGCAGGTGTTCGGCGTCGTTCCCGGGGTGCTGCTCGCCATGTTCATCGGCCTGCGCCGCCGCCGGTTGCCGGCACGATTCGGCGAGCTTGGCATGATTGTCGCGCTGTTCCTCACAGCTTCGGGCCTGCTGGCCTGCGGTAACGGCACATCGATTGGCACGCCCACCCCGGTAGGCACCTACAGCGTCACCGTAACCGCCACCGGCACGGCCGGCACCCCCGCCACCAAGATCGTTCCGCTCACCGTTACGCCATATACCGGCAAGTAGCCGCCGGGCGGACAGCCCTACCAGGCTGTCCGCTCCCGAGTGCCGTTCTTTCAGCCGCTAGCTGCTCTTCAGGAGACTTCTTGATGTCCCGTACGTCCCACTCGCTTTTCCGCCTGCACCCTTTCCGTGCCTCCGCCTTCGTTCGCTCCGCATGGTTCAG
>CALMON010000192.1:11131-16540 GCA_937871785.1 uncultured Granulicella sp. | reverse complement strand
GCACTTCGGCGGTGCTGCTGACCGCTCTGCGCGTCGCGGTGAGGGCGGTCCACGCGCACTCGGCGACGAACGGGGCCATCGTCGGCACGGTCAGCGACCCCAGCGGAGCCTTGCTGCCGGAAGTCCCCGTCAAGCTGGTCAACAATTCCACCGGCCAGGAACGCACCGTCAAGACCAACCGGCAGGGCGAGTACCGCGCCACTGAACTGCAACCCGGTGTGTACACCGAAACCATCACCACGCCCGGCTTTCAGACCTTTGAAGAAAATCTGATCGTCGTCACCGTCGGCAGCGCGTCGAACGTTTCGCCGAAGCTCGTACTCGGCAATGAAACGTCCAAGGTCGAAGTGACCGACGAAGCTCCCACACTCAACACCACCGGCCCCGAGATCACCACGACTCTCGCGCAGGACGCGATCGACAACCTGCCCATCAATGGCCGCCGCTGGTCGAGCTTCGCGCTCCTGACCCCCGGCGTGGTTTCGAATTCCGACGGCTTCGGCCTGCTCAGCTTCCGCGGCATCAGCTACCTGCTCAACAACTCGCAGATCGACGGTCTCGACAATAACCAGGCGTACTTTTCAGAAGAACGCGGCCGCACCCGCGCTTCCTACAGCATTTCGCAGGCCGCCGTGCAGGAGTTCCAGGTAAACACCTCGAACTACTCCGCCGAGTACGGTCGCGCCGCCGGCGGCGTCATCAACACCATCACCAAGTCCGGTTCGAACCAGATTCACGGCGAACTCTTTTTCTACGATCGCGACAACGATTTCGGCGCTTCGAACCCGTACACGCAGCTCATCACGCAGACCCCCGGCACCAACACCTTCGTCGCCACCAACTACAAGCCCAAGGACTGGCGCAAGCAGTGGGGCTTCGGCGTCGGCGGCCCGATCGTCAAGGACAAGCTCTTCTTCTTCTACTCTTACGACCAGTCGCGCCGGAACTTCCCCGGCACGGCCCGCGCGTCCGACCCTTCGGACACCTTCGCTCCCGCCGACAGCGCGCTGCCCGCCGGCCAGACCTGCGCCACCATCCAGGCAGCTACCACCTTACCCGCGGGCGTAGCGCCAGGCGACGCCAGCGCCTGTGCGCTGGCCAACGCCCTCAATCTCGGGACAACAGCCAGCGGCTTTCAGGCCGGCGCGGCGTACTATACGCAGGGCCTCGGCGTGATTTCGAGCTTTCTCGGCTTCGTCCCGCGCACCGCCGACCAGGTGCTCAACTTTCCGCGGGTCGACTACCAGTTGAACGACCGCAATCGCTTCACCATTGAATACAACCGCCTGCGCGACAGCTCGCCTGCCGGCGTGCAGACCCAGGCTTCGAACTTTTACGGTCGCAGCAGCTTTGGCAACGATTTCGTCAAAACCGACTTCGGCATCTTCCGCTACACCGCCGTGCTCACAAACTCCATCGTCAACGAGTTCCGCGCGCAGTACGGCCGCGACTTCGAATATCAGACCCAGCAGCCACCCCTGCCCAACGAGCTTCCGCTTGCGCAGAACGTCAACGGGATTTCTCCCGACATCAACATCGCCTACGAGTACGATCTGCAGGGCTTCGACATCGGTGGCAGCTTCAACGGCATCCGCTATGCCTATCCGGATGAGCGACGGCTGCAGGGTTCGGACGGCATCACCTGGTCGCACGGCCGGCACACCACCAAGTTCGGTGTGGACATCAACCGCGTGTACGAAGACATCAACAATCTCTACGAAGGTCTCGGCTCCTACAGCTACGACTACAACTGGGACTTCATTGCCGACTACCTCCATCAAACGACCGGACTTGGGGGTACCGCCTACCGGCAGCAGTTTTACAGCTACACCCAAGGCTTCGGCAACCCCAAAGTCACGTTTTCCACGACCGACTACGACGGCTATATTTCGGACGACTGGCGCATCACGCCGCGCCTGACCGTCAACGCCGGCCTGCGTTACGAGTACGAATTTGTTCCGCCCAACCCGTACGTCAACACCGGTAACAATATCGCTGGGCTTGGCCTTCCTGCGTTGGCACAGACCGGCGGCAAACCTGACGACCGCAACAACTTCGGCCCGCGGGTCGGTTTTGCCCTGAACGTCTTCGGCGACGGCAAAACGACGCTACGCGGCGGGTACGGCCTGTACTACGGACGCATCATTGGCGCCAGCATCGGCCTTGCGTATCAGAACTCGGGTTCCACCAACGGCCAGTTCGCGCTCACCACGCATGGGTCGGCCACCTGCAACATCTTCCCGAATGTTTTTGCCTCTTCGCAAACCGCGGGTGCCTCCGCGCTTGCGGCGGGCGGCAATACCGCGAACAGCACGAATTGCGCCATTCAAGCACCCTCGGTCGCATTTCTCGACCCGCACATGCAGAACCCCGAAGTGCACGAGGCCGACCTGGCGCTGGAGCAGGACCTCGGCTGGAAGACGGTTCTCGGCATTACCTATCTCAGCTCGTTTGGCCGCGAGCTTCCTTCGGTATACGACATCAATGCGCCGAAGTCGGCCACCTCTACCGCTACCTTTATCGTTCGCGACGACCTCAGCACTACCCCCGGCGGCGGCGTGACCGGAACCGTTCTGCCTCGTGGCGGCCACAAGCCGCCGCTGCTGCAGAACAGCACCCACGTGTACAAGCAGTACACCGGTCCGCGCGCCATCACCAACAACTACTTCAACATTTACGAAGTGCAGAGCGAAGTCAATTCCAACTACAACGCGCTTGCGATTCAGTTGAACAAGCGCTTCACCAACGACCTGTCGTTCCTGTCGAACTTCACCTTTGCGCATGCGCTCGACTACAACCCGTACCTCGGCACCGGCTACGGCTCCTCCTCCTACCTTCCCGTCGACCCGCAGGACCGCCGTCAGGATTACGGCGACTCCAACCTGAACGTCAACAAGCGCTTCGTGTTCGCCGCCCACTACAACCCGCACACGCACCTTCATGGCGCGGAGCAGATTCTGGCGGACGGCTGGGGCATCGCTCCCATCGTGCAGTTGCAGACCGGTCTGCCCTACTCGGCGACCACCAGCGGCACACAGAACGGGTCGATCCTGTCCGGCCCTCTGGGCGCCGGCGGCGCGGCTCGCCTGCCCAAGTACGACGCCTTCGGTACGCTTGAAACCGAGCGCAACATCTTCTCCATGCCCAAGACCGCCACGCTCGATGTGCGGCTGAGCAAAAATCTCAACATCCCCGCCTTCGGCGAGCGATACCGCCTGGAGGTCTTCGGCGAGTTCTTCAACGTGCTCAACCACCAGAACATCACCTCAGTCAGCACCGGCTCCTACACCATTTGCGACAAGCAGGGAACCTCCGGCGTCGCCGGCGGCTGCCCGGCGAACGTCACCTACCCGTCGGCGGCCAACACCGGCTTGCTGGTCTACAACGCCAATTTCGGCACGTACAAGAACGCCAACAGCAACACGCTGCTGACACCGCGTCAGCTTCAACTCGCCGCCCGTCTGCACTTCTAAACGCGCTAGCGATTTGCAGTTGGTGAGTAGCAAATAAGAAGGGTCTGGGTGAAGCCCAGACCCTTCTTGCTTGCTCACGGCAGGTAGACTTACGCGGAAGGGCTTTCGTCCAGCGCAAGCAGAATGCCTTCATTGCCTTCCACCACAAGGTCACCCGACACCGCCGACCCCTGCCCATCAAGGATCGTGGTGAGCACGACGGTGCCGGCCGGAACCCGCGTCCGCACCAGCTCAGCCCCCAGGTTGAGCAGGACCAGGAAGTCCGTGCTGGAGCTTCCAGCGGGAGCGACCCGGCGGAACCGCAGCAGTGTGCCCTCGGTCCCAACGTCCGCGATCGCCCCTGAATGCAGCGTGTCGTGCTGGCGGCGCAGCGCGAGTAAAAAGCGGTACAGCGAAAGGATCGACTTGCGGTCACGCTGCTGGGCGGCCGCGTTGCGGGTAGGGTAGTCGGCGAGAACGGGCAGCCAGGGGTCGACGCCCGGCGGGCAGAAACCTGCGTTGGGCGCGTCGAC
Source organism: uncultured Granulicella sp. (assembly GCA_937871785.1). Taxonomy (GTDB): domain Bacteria; phylum Acidobacteriota; class Terriglobia; order Terriglobales; family Acidobacteriaceae; genus Granulicella. The sequence continues at coordinate 12,555 of CALMON010000192.1, read as the reverse complement.
CCAGAGCATCGGCGAGCGCTCCGGGTCGCGTCCCTTACCCTGTCCTGGCTGGTTGCGTTCAGCGGGGTCGCGGACCTGGTCGGGACGGATGGGGACATCGGTCATGCCGAGCTCATCGCCGTAATACATCGTCGGGGTGCCGCGCAGGGTGAGCAGGAGCATGGCGGCGACGCGCGCCTGCGCCGGCCCAATGCGCGTGGCCAGGCGTGACTGATCGTGGTTGCCCAGAACATAGTTGGGCCAGGCGCCCCGCGGCAGCAAAGCCTCATACTGCGTGATGACCGCGGCAATGGCCTCGGCTTGCCAGGCAGTTTGAATCAGCGCGAAGTTGAAGGGGAGGTTCGCCCCGGTAAGGTGCGGCGTGCTTTCCGGCTCTGCGGTGATCGCGGGCTCGCCGTAGTAGCGTACGAGATCCGGAAGCGGCAGATAAATTTCGCCGATCAGCAAACGCGCATCTTGCGAGTTGCGGTTCGCGCTCAGCGCCGAGTCACCGTAGCTGTCGAGCAGCGTGCGCATGTCGGCGACGATCCGCTGCGTTTCCGGCTGGTCGGCATTGCGGGCCGGCTGGCCGGGCTCGTTGTTGCGGAACTGGCCGTCCTTGATGAGCAGCCAAAGGACGTCCATGCGGAAGCCGTCAACGCCTCGGCCTTCCACGCCGCGGCCGAGCCAGAAGCGCATGGCGTCGAACATGGCGGTGCAAACGTCCGGGTTGCGCCAGTTCAAATCTGGCTGCTGACGCAGGAAGCTATGCAAATAGAACTGCTCGGTCGTTTCATCCCACGTCCAGGCCGGGCCGCCGAACTGCGACTGCCAGTTGTTGGGGTACTGCTCGGACTTCGGGCGCGTGTCGTCACCGGGAGCAAGCCACGGGTACGGCACGGGATCGTGCCACAGATACCAATCGCGGCGTGGGTCGTTGCGGCTTGATGACGAGTCCAGAAACCAGGGGTGGACGTCGGAGGTGTGGTTGGGGACGAAGTCAAGAATGAGCTTCAACCTCTTCGCATGCGCGGCGGCAAGCAGCGCGTCGAAGTCGGCGAGGGTGCCAAAGAGAGGATCAATGCCGGTGTAATCGGCGACATCATAGCCGAAGTCGGCCATCGGCGACGGGTACACCGGAGAAATCCAGAGGGCATCCACGCCAAGGCCGACGAAGTAGTCGAGCCGCGCGAGGATGCCGCGGAGATCGCCGACGCCATCGCCGTCGGTGTCCTGCAGGCTGCGCGGATAAATCTGATAGATGACGGCAGTTTGCCACCAGGGCTGGAGGAAGGCCATACGAAGCTTGGATGCAGGCTGTTCAGTAGCGGTGGGGCCGCAGAACCACGCTCTCAGAGGTATACCTGGGCTGAGCGCTACATGTGTACGGCAGCGGGAAGGGGCCGCGCCATTGGGGCGGCCCCGTGCGGCCCCCCCCGGGGCGG
>CALMON010000192.1:0-11121 GCA_937871785.1 uncultured Granulicella sp. | reverse complement strand
GGCCGCGGCGCCCCCCCCCCCTTTCCGCTACCACGCTTAGCGGTAGTAGCCGTGACGATAATAGCGATCGTGCGCCCATTCTTCGTGACGAACAAACGCCTGGCGCTCTTCCCAGCGGCGATGGTCGTAAAAACCGGGGCCGTAGCCGTACGCCGGGGCAATGTGTCCGTACACGATGCGCGGTGGCGGCGCGGGAGCGTAGTAGCGCGGTCCGCCAATCTGCACGCCGACGGCGAAATGTTGGGCCTGGGCCGCGGGAGTGGCTGCGGCCAGGGCGGCTATCGCCAGAGTGGCCGCGGCGAGAACGGGAACGGTGCTGCGCCTGATGCATGTAAGCTTCGCGGTGAGGGTGGATAGCTTCATGACTTGCCTCCTGTCGTCGCTGTCTGCTGCGACGTACAAAAGAGTAAACATCGGTTTGCCCGAAGTGTTTCGCGCAACTAAACGCGTGTGCCGGGTTGCGCCGTGTGCTTGCTCTAAAAGCTGTAGCGCAGCCCGAACTCCACGCGGCGAGCCGTGTCGGCCGCGATCGGCAGAAGAAACTGCGGCGTGCCCAGAATGTTGTCTTCGGACGTCACGTTGGTGTGGTTCAGAAAATTGGCCGAGCGGATGTTTGCCGTGATCGTCTGTGGATGCGTCGCCTTGGCGTCCCGGTTCAGCTTGAACGCACGCTGCAGATTGACGTCGAGATGGAAATTCCACGGCAGGCGGCCGAGATTGCGCGCGATCGGGGCCACCGGGATGCCGTTGACGAGGGTGCCATTGTTGGTCAGCAACCCGAAAGGCGTGTTGAACACCGTCTTGCCATCCGCCGCCGTGCCCGACGGAGCGAACTGCGGGCGGTCGTTGAAGTCGCCGTCGCCGTTGTTGTCCGCGCCGGTGAGCAGATTGAAGGGACGTCCCCCATTCGCATAGCCGTTGCCGGAAAGCGACAGCTTGTACGGCAGCGCCACAGTCACGTTGCCGAAGACCTGCCAAAAGCCCTGGTCGGTGCGTATGGCAGTTTCCCCCGCGTCCGTATACGCGCTTTGCGGCTGGAAAAAGAGGCTGTCTTCGCTGTCCTGCCGGATGTTGAGATGGAGGCCGCCGACGAAGAACTGCACATGCTTGAGCTTGAAGTTGCTAAGCCCAATAAATTCTCCGTGGCCCTGCCCGCCGGCATCGTTGCGCGCCTGCAGGATGTTGACGTTGGGCGTGAAAGGCCGCGGACCGTAGGGGCTGGGTGCGCCGTTGGGTCCTGTCGGCTGGTTGATGTTGACGGTGCGCTCGTCGGTGATAAAGTGCAGCAGCACCTCCTGCCCATTGAGGTTGAAGCCGAACGGCAGGTCTTTCGACACGCTGAGATCGCCGATCACGTACGTCGGCAGGTGAAAGCCGGGAGCCAGCGTCCGGTACGCGTGGATAGGCGTCGCACCGGTAAACGGGCTGCCGAACACCGGGTTGTAGATCAGGCTCGTCACCCGCTGCACACCGTCTTCGCGGTGCAGCTCCTGTGCTTCATCGGAAGAGATCTGGCCGTTGAAGATGCCGACATGCGACTTGATGACCCAGGTCTGCTTCTTGTCCGGAGTGTAGGAAAAGCCGCCGCGCGGGGCGAAGCCGTTGTAGACAGCGGGGTCGGTTTCGAAAGCATAGCGGAACCCGAAAAAGGCGCTCCACTTGCTGTTGAGCTTGACGTTGTCCTGATAGAACGCGGCGAAGCGCACCTGCGAGGTAATCACATTGGGATTGCCGGCGACATTGTTGAACTCGGTCGCGGTACTTCCCGCCAGGGCCAGCAAATACTGTTGCAGCGCTGTAGTGGCGGGTGAGCCTGTGCCACTGGCCGCGACGCCGGAGAAGATATAAGTGCCGTTGAAGCTGGTCGGCACAATGTAGTTGCGGCGGAAAAAGAGAAGCTGCACGCCCGCTTTGATCAGATGGCGGTCGGTATTGAGGATGATGTCGTCGTCGAACTCCGTGCGCGAGTGCGAGTCGCGCTCATTGCCGATGGACGCGCCGCCGCCGGTGAAGTAGCCGGCCACCTGCAGGCTGGGCGCGGTACTCGTGGGGATGTATGCCGCCGCATTGTGTTCAAGGCTGATGCGTGCCTCGTGCACCAGGTGGGCCGTTGCGGTGGTCACGTCGCTCCCGCGCACGGTGTAGTCGCTGCGTCCGACCTCATAGCCCGCTTCGCGCAGCGTTTGCCCGCCGACGCCAAGGTTCTGCAGATGATTCACGTTGGCGGAAAAGCTGACGAACGCAATGTTTTTCGGCCCAAGCTGCCAGTCCACGCGCGCATTGCCCTCCCACAGGCGTTGCGGCACGGGAACGGTATCGAGCGAGCTGACCGGATTGCCGTTTGCATCCGGAGTGACGGCGTTTACCGCTACCGTTTCATCGATCGAACGGTGCTCGAGGTTCAAGGAAAAGTTCGATCCCTGCTTGCGTATAGGGCCAGTAAACGAGAAGCCATAGCGCTGCTTTCCGAGCGAGCCGGTCGTCGTCGTGAACGGGTCTCGCGCGTTCATAAAGGAGCTGGAATTCGTGCCGAACAGCGAGCCGCGATAACTTTTCGCGCCCGGCTTGGTATATACCTCGACGCGACCGCCGCCGAACGGAGGCTCGCGATACTCGGCGGAAAATAAATCCGGGCTCACGTTGATGAAGGCGATGGAATCCTTCGGCGGCAGTTGCGCGTTGTCCTGAAAGCCGTCGATCGAAATCGTGGTGCTGCTGGGACTGCCGCCACTGGCCGCGGCGAGTTGCTGCAGCTCGCGCAGGAGATCGTCAGGATCGTCGGCCAGAGTCTGCAACTGCTTGCCGGCGACGACAATCCCATTCCCGCCGCCGGGAGCCGCCACCTGCATGTCAGAATCGTCCGCGTCCACGGTGACGCTCGCCTCGGCGCTGGGCACGAGACGAAAAGCGAGGTCGCCGGCGTGCGGTGTCGTCACCTGCACGACGTAGGGTGCAAAGCCTTGAAACGCGGCGGTCAGCGCATGTTTTCCGGCAGCGACGCACGGAAAACTGAAGCGGCCATCGGGACCGCTGACCCGGGTCGCCTTGCCGTCCAGCGCGACGCTCGCGCCCGGGATGAGCGCGGCTGTACTGTCGCGCACGATGCCTGAGATCGTGCTGCCATCGCAGGTCTGCGCAGCACCCGGAGAGCCGCTCAAGGCAACAGACAGCAGAGTCGCCGAAGCGACGGTAAAAACATTCAGCATCCAGAAACCTTTCCGACAAGGCGGGTTTGCCTCCACAGCGCATCTCCTCATACGCGATGCGTGCCAGGGAGAGTTATGCCAGGTACGTGGAAGAGTACGACCGGGTTCCCGCTCCAGGAGGCGAAACGTTTCAAGACGTTGCCGAAGTAGGTTCAGGAGAATAGGGGAGAAAAAGGAGTGAGAGCACTCATCGCCGAGCAAAGTATGCAGCAAAGAAACGGTCCGCTACTTTCGTAGCGGACCGCCTCGCTTCCACGGACAACAACCTATTCAGCCGGAGAGCCATAGGGAACAGCCTTATGACCGTACCGGCGTACGCGAAGGTTGGCCTGCTCGCCGTGCCCAATAAAGCCTTCCAGGGCGCAAAGGCGTGAGCAGTACTCCCCAACCATCGAAGATGCTTCATCGGTAAGCACCTTCTGGTAGGTGCAGGTCTTCAGGAATTTGCCGACCCACAGCCCGCCCGTGTAGCGCGCGGCCTTTCTGGTAGGCAGGGTGTGATTGGTGCCGATCACCTTGTCCCCATAGGCCACGTTTGTACGAGGTCCCAGAAATAAGGCTCCGAAATTGCGCATGTGTTTCAAGAAATAATCAGGCTCTGCCGTAAGTACCTGAACATGCTCAAAGGCCAGCTTGTTCGCGATTTCCAGCATTTCTTCGTAGCCGCTCGCCACAATGACTTCCCCGTACTTGGCCCACGACTTACTCGCAATATCCGAAGTTGGAAGGATTTTGAGGATGCGTTCTATTTCAGCCAGAGTCGCCTGCGCGAGGCTTGCGGAATTGGTAAGCAGGATCGCGGGCGAGTCCGGCCCATGCTCTGCCTGGCCAAGGAGATCGGTCGCACACATTTCTCCATCTACTGAGTCGTCTGCAATCACAAGAGTCTCGGTAGGACCGGCAAAAAGATCGATGCCCACTCTGCCGAAAAGCTGCCGCTTGGCTTCAGCGACATAGGCGTTGCCGGGTCCCACAAGCATGTCGACAGGAGCGATGCTCTGCGTGCCAAGAGCCATCGCGCCAATCGCCTGAATGCCGCCAAGGCAGTAGATCTCATGCGCCCCGGCCATCGCCTGAGCAGCCACAATAGCCGGCGATGGCTTGCCGTGAAACGGAGGAGCGCAGGTCACAATACGTTCGACCCCAGCAACGCGTGCCGTAATTACCGACATATGCGCCGAGGCCAACAGGGGATATTTGCCTCCCGGCACATAGCATCCCGCAGCATCCACAGGAATATTTCTATGACCCAGGAAGACTCCGGGCAAAGTTTCTACTTCAATATCCTGAATCGAGTTACGCTGGTGCTTCGCAAAGTTCTCTACCTGCTTCTGAGCGAACTCAATGTCGGTGATATCCCGCTTCGTCAACTGAGCGAAGCAGTCGTCGATCTCGCGTTGACTTAGTCGATAATCCGGCCGATCCAGCTTATCGAAGCGCACCGACAAGTCACGCACGGCATCATCGCCGCCCGTTTCAATCGACGCCAGAATAGCTTCCACGGTCGTACGAACGGCGGTGGAATCGGTTCGTACACTTTCTTCACTTGCACCACGCTTCAGCCACTCAGCCATAGCTATCTCCTCGTACGTTCTGTGATTATTGCGCGGTCCAACCACCATCAATTCGAAGGCTGGTGCCCGTGATCATGGCAGCCATGGGTGAGGCCAGATAGCAGACGCCATGGGCGACATCGGCGGAGGGCAGCAAACGACCCATGGGCAGGCGCGCCATCACCCAGTCGCGAAACGTAGGGTCGCTCAAAAATGATGCGGTCAACGGCGTTTCAACAAACGTGGGTGCGACGCTGTTCACGCGTATGGCATGGGGCGCCAACTCGATCGCCATGGCTTTGGTAAGGCCTTCTACCGCGTGTTTCGTCATGCAATAAACGCTGCGCGAAACCGCGCCCACATGCCCCATCTGCGAGGACATGTTGATGATGGAACCGCCGCGCCCACCGTTCGCGAGCATTTTGCGAGCGCAGCTTTGCGCCGCCGTAAACACGGCCCGCACGTTGAGCGCGAGCATGGTGTCAAGGTGCGCGGCAGACACATCCACAAACGGCTCGGGGAAGTTGGTGCCGGCGTTGTTTACCAGGATATCGAGCTTGTCGATAACCGTAAGAGCTGTCTCAAAGGTCTGCGTGTCGGTCACATCGCAGACCAGAGCGGTGGCTTGCGCGCCGGTTTCCCGGATGCGGCCAACCAGCTCATCGAGTTCCCCGGCGCTTCGACTCATCACAAACACGTGGGCTCCATGATGGGCGAGCGCCGTAGCGATGTCCGCGCCGAGCCCACGACCCGCTCCTGTTACCAGAGCCGTCAGGCCATCGAGTTGAAATGCTGAATGGGTTCGCTGCATCGTTTGGCTCCAAGGAGAGTTGTTACATACTTCGAATACATCAATATATAGCGAGCTAAGAGAAATTACAGCCCTAACAATTGCTCCACATTTCCATGGCAAATCTTTTCACGGTCCGTGTCACTTATTGGTGCATTGTCGATAAACTCAACAGCCTGCTCGCTGTATTCGTACGGATAATCGACGCTGAACATAATACGGTCGCTTCCCAGAGCTTGGATCGCGCAGAGTAAGGGCTCAGGCGAAAACACCCCTGCAGTCGTAATCATGATATTTTCGCGAATATATTCGGAAGGCCGCTTTTTGATTTCCTGCTTGTGGCGCATCATGGCGTAACGACTGTCGAGCCGCCATAAGATATACGGCAGAGTTTCTCCCATGTGACCTAGAATCAGCGTCGCTTTTGGGAAGCGATCGAAGACCCCACCGTAGATAATACGCAACGCATGGCCGGCAGTTTCAGCCCCCCAGGCGAAGCCAGGGCCGAACATTTCAGGATAGCCTTCCACTGTGGCAGGGGTGCTGGTCGGGTCCGCCGGATGAAGATAAATCGGGACGCCCAGTTCTTCCGCTCTTTCCCACACAGGCCAGAACTTTTCGGCGTCGTAATACTCGCCAAGGGTGTGCCCGTTGATCAGCGCGCCTTTCATGCCCAGGTGCTTCACACACCGTTCCAGTTCCGCCGCTGCTTCCTTGGGGTTCTGCATGGCGAGGTGCGCGAAGCCGCTGAAGCGCTTGGGATGTTTCGCTATGTAGCCGCCGAGAACGTCATTGACTTCGCGTGCAGCACGCACCGCCACAACGCCGTCGGGTTCTAGCTGGACTCCCGGAGAGTTGGCCGAAAGCACGCACATGTCGATCCCGTTCTTATCCATATCCGCCAACCGCATGGCTTCGAAGTCGAGCAGGCGCGGACCGACATACTTGCTAAAAGAAGGATCGACCATGGCGACCACATCCGTAGCATAGGCGGCGATCGCAGGCGTCGTGAAATGTTCTTCGAGAACGATCTTCCTTGTTGTGCTTCGATTCATTGTCAGCCCCTCTGCATTGGAGAACTAGTTCTCCGAAAGAGTCTGCCGCAGCCGGCTGAGTGTTGTCAAGCAAGTCCACATCGCTGCGCGGGGGCGCGATACTCCTAGAAGAGCCGGTGAACTATCATTCCTTGAGAGCTGTTCTGAGGCTCTGCGTGGAGTGGACGTGGCAAACACCGACGTGACAACGCAGGCCGGGAAACCCACAAGCCGCCGCGAGCAGGCCAAGCTGGAGCGCAAGCAGAAGATCCTTGCCTCGGCGCGCCGCAACATCGCTCAGTATGGCTTTGACCGGGCCACGCTGCGGCAGGTGGCCGCGGAGGCCGGCATCACCGTGAGCGCCCTCTTCAAGCACGTTACCGACAAGCGCGACCTGATCCACTTCCTGTTCAACGAAGACCTCGACGGCCTGACCGACAGGGCCTTGGCCGCCTGGCAACCTGAGCAGTCGTTTGCCGAAAAAGTACTCAGCATCACAGAGCATCATTACCGGCATTTCGCGAAAGATCCGATGCTATCGCGCGTGTTGCTGAGCGAGATTCTCGTGTCTGCTCCCGGGCTTCACCTGGAACGAAATCTTGAAATTCGCGCACGCCTGATCCATGGATTGGAAAGCCTGGTTGCGGAGGCGCAGCGCCGCGGAGAACTCACTCCTGTAGAAACCCCCGAACGGATCGCGCTGCAGATTTTCTGGATACACGCCGCTTCCCTTCGCCAGTGGCTGGGGTCGTCGCCGTCTCCCGGTTGGCGCAAGGGCCACCGCGACTACGAGCGTTCTCTGCGGCTTCAGCTACGGGCGTTTCTGGTAAACCGTGACGCCGCTTGACGCGAATGCCCGAGCCTGGGCTTTGTAGCGCTTGCGCTAGAGCAGATTCCGCACAAGCTGTTCATGACGGTAAGTCTCCGGGCCAAAGCCCAGTTCACGGCCTCGTCCAGATGACCTGGCTAAAGCCCAGACCTATCCAGAAGCAAACATAACGGCAACTGCGCATCGTTATGAAAGCGTCGCGAATAACGCTGCGGTTCCAGTCGCCGCGTGCGCGCGTGCTCCCGCGGAGACGTTCCCCACTGCCGCTTGAAGGCCGCACTGAACACGCTTTCAGAGCGGTAGCCCAGCCGTGGAACCAACGAGGAAATCGCTTCAGCCTCGTCTGCGATACGACTCGCGGCAAGCAGATCGCGCAGCTCGCCGCCGAAGAGAAGTTAACTGCCGGTGGCGAACGTTCTTGATCGGCAGGACTGGGTTGCAGCGCTGGAACTGAGCCAAGGCCAAGCCGTTCGCGGCACAGTCATGCTGCGCATCGATGAACTCGCAAAGGTTCAGAGCAAATAGCTGTTGCTGTGGAGTTGACGCAGTGTGCAATGCCGTTTCTCGGAATAAAACCGACGGCTACCTAAACCCCTTTCGACGCCCACAGCTCATTTGCAGGCGTCAAAGGTGCGTATGAAGATTCCATGCACCATTCTGATAGCAAGCATGATGTTCACGCTGAGTCTGCAGCTGCCCAGGAGATCTTCGGCACAGACGAAGAGCGAACCCGTCACGATCGTCAGTCACGTCGACATTCTTCCAGACGCCTATAAACCGCAGTCGGAGGAGAATGCCGCAAGGCTTCTCCGCGCTCAAACGGCTGCGACCCAACACGATGCCGGTCTCCTCTCCTATTCCGTGCTCCAGCAAACTGGAGCGAGCAATCATTTCACCATCGTTGAAACATGGGCCGATAACCGAAGTTATGAGTTCCACCAGGGTGCCGACCACACTGTGACATTCCGAAGGGATATTCAGCCCTTCCTGGGTGGTCCGTTCGACTCGCGGGAACATCATCTGTTCCGCTGATTTACCGTTCTTCGCGAGTCGCGGATGAAGCCGCCGGGCAAGCGACAGGGCTATTTACCTGAGGATAGGAGAGGGTCTGCGTCAAGACCCTCCACTCTTCGGCGACGCGAAGAAGGAGGACGGGGGCAAAACGCCGTTCTACGGTAAATCTCCATTCGCCTTCATCGCCTGTGCCATCAGCGTCGCCCCTTCCGGCGTCAGGTGATGGTTGTCGAAGATGATCGGCGTTCCGGGAGCCGCGAACACCGGGCAGCCGGAGCTTGTCCGCCACGCGGCCGTTTCGGTGACCACCAGCGGTTGCGCGCACAGCTCCTTCGCATAGGAAACGTAGCGGACGTGCCATGTGCTTTCCGCCAAGCCGCGCATTCTCCGGTCGAGCGCCGCGTCGTAGAGAAAGTGTGCTGAAAGCGCTTTCTCCGCGTCTGCGCGCCCGTGTCGGCGCTGCACCTCAAACGTCAGCAACTCCGGCAGGGAGGTATCGAACTTGAGCGCCGGTCCAAACACCACCGCATCATTGCCTGTAGCCTGAATGCGCGCGATCTCGTCGCCCAGGCTGCCGAGCCGGCCGGCTTCCCAGTCTCCTGCCAGCAGCACCGTCAGGCCGCGATGCTGCGGCAGATAGCTCCCGTTCACCAGGGCCGCCAGAGCCGCGCAATTTTCGCGATACCCGGGGTCAAGCGGGCGCGGCGTTGCGTAGGGCGTGCACAGGGCGGAGGTAGCCTGCTCGACCGTCACTTCCGGATACGCCGTCACGAGCCCGGGATACAGCTGCGCCGCCAAACTGTCGCCGAACAGGAGGTAACGTTGCCGGCCCGGTTCATTTACCGGGGATTGAGTGGTGGCAGGCTCCGCGAGGCAGACATCCGGGCGGAAATCGCTGAACCGGTTCGTCTTATCCAGGAAGCACTCGCCGCGCCGCCACGACGGCAGCGATGTTTGGATTGTTGTGTAGCCGGCCAGCTTTCGATACAACGCCACCTGCGCCGCGGTTCCCGACATACGCGACGGAAAGCCCTTTGCCGCCACAATCGCCGTGCCTGCTACAAGCAGCAGGGCCGCGACGGCTCCGTTCAGCGTAAACAGCGCATGCCGGCCAGGCTTCCACCTGCCTTTGCGGAACGGCGTCTCCACAAACCGCCAGGAAAGCGTGCCCAGAACCAAAGCGGTTAACAGCAGCAGCAGTTTCGGCGCGCTGTGGGCTGTCCCCACATCCGTAAACAGCAACCCGGTGCTTTGAAATACAAGCAGCGGCCAATGCCAAAGGTACAACGAGTAGGAAATCAGCCCCACAAACGCCACCGGCTTCCAGGCCAGCAGGCTACGCACGGCCGTGGGGCCCTGCCCGCCCGAGCCGATGAGCAGCACCGCTCCCAGGCAGGGGGAGAGCGCCGTCCAGCCGGGAAAGGCGGTGGCGCTGGTGTAGCGCAATCCGGGGCCGAAGATCAGCAGCAAGCCCGCGACGCCGGCAGCTTCCCGCAGCGCACGGTTGCGGAAAGCCGCCAGCCCATACTGCGAAAGCAGAACCCCGGCCAGCAGTTCCCACGCGCGCAGCGGCGCAAAAAAGAATGCCGCCGTCGGGCTGCTCCGCATTTCCAGCACGGCGCACGCAAGGCTGACCGCTGCGGTCAGCCAGAGAGCCAGCCGAAGTTGCTTCCGCAGCTGGTTCCGAAACCCGGCCACCACCAGCAACACGAACAGCGGAAAGAACACGTAGAACTGTTCTTCGACCGCGAGCGACCAGGTGTGCAGCAGCGGCTTGGCTGCGCTTTGCGTGTCGAAATACCCGGCTTCGCTCCAGAACAGCATGTTTGAAAGCGACAGCACAGCCGCCAAGAGCGAGCGGCCATACGCCAGCAAGCTGCCCGGCGTCGACACCCAGGCGGTGGCTCCTGTTGTCACCAGCAGCATAACCAGCAGCGCCGGAAAAATCCGCCGGACGCGACGCTCATAAAACGACACGAGGCTGAAGCGGCCTGCCGACACTTCCGCGATCACCGACGCGCCGATCAGGTACCCGGAAATGACGAAAAACACATCGACCCCAACGTACCCTCCCGGGCAATGCAGCCCGAAGTGGTTGAACACCACCAGCAGCACCGCGACCGCGCGTAAGCCGTCGATATCGGTGCGGTATTTGTGCGCTGGATCGGCTGGCATGTCGAATCCCTTACGCCGCTTCCTGAGCGGTTTGGACCGCCGCCGGCGTGCGCGCCACACGGCTGTAGATCACCATCGCGACCGCGCACACGATCACGCCCATGCCCACGACTTCCGCGCGCATCAACCGTTCATGCAGGAACACGACGCCCAGCAGAACGGCGATCACCGGGTTCACAAACGCATACGTCGACACCTTGGTAACCGCCACGTTCTGCAGCAAATACGTAAACGCCACAAGGCCGAACAGCGAGCCGAAGACCGACAGGTAGCCGATGGCCACCATGCCCTTCGGCGTCCACACCGCGCGATGAAAACCGCCCGTGGCAACGGCCAGCGTAAGGTTGAAAACCGCCGCCGCGCCGATCTGCCACCACGTGGCGACCAGAGTGTCTGCCCGAAAATGAAAGCGCCGTGAAAGCACTGAGCCTACCGCGAACGACAGCGCGGCAAATAGCAGGATCAGCGTCCCCCGCCCCGGCCGCGACCACCGCATCGACGCGCTTCGCGGCGTGGCGCT
>CALMON010000191.1 GCA_937871785.1 uncultured Granulicella sp. | reverse complement strand
GGAACGCGTGGAACGGGCTTTTGGCGCCACAGAATTGCCTTTCCAACTCGGCCTGTGGGGTGGGCTTGAGGACAGAGGCGTTCGGAACGACGACGATATTGGCGTGCGGACCGCCGGCGAGCTCGATAAAGCGCTCGTAGTCGCGTGGCTCCGTGGCGCCACCGGTGATCAGGAGGTACCCCTTCGCCGGTCCGTGCGAAGGTGGCTGGGCCTGCGTGGCCAGGGGCATCGCCAAGGTCGCGAAACAGAGGGCAAGCAAGCAGGCTGCGAAACTTCGAGACGGGACGATACTCTGGCGAACTATCATGGTAGCTAGAGTACAGGATGCCGCTGGTATCGCACGGGAAAGTCCTGCGAAAAGGTGCGCGGGTCAGATGCCGACGGGATATGGCTTCTCGTGAAGTTCCGCACTGCGCGTTCCGCTCCGTTCAAAGCGGCCTTGCAGCAGGCTCAGGAGACCGGTGTACCAGTAGCCAAGAACGAACAGGAGTAGGAACGGCACAGTGAAATAATTTTCTGTAGTAACGGCGTACCAGACTGTTCCGGCGAAGTAGCATCCGATGGCAAGCTCGATCCACGGGATAATGCCAAGGCGCTTGCGATACTTCTTCGCCTGAGACACTTCTCCTTTCTTTGCGACGTTATATTTTGGCGTTCTCGCAAAAGCCGACTTATGGCCTACCAGAGCTTCCAGAACGGCCTTTGTATTTGTGATCGTAAGTCCCACTCCCAGAGCCATAAGGAAAGGTAAGTACAGAAAGGTTTTATACCAGCGACCCGGAAACAGTTCTTTTTGACTTACCAGGTAAAACGAAGAAACGGACATCGTGCTCGCCATGAAGAGTGGAAGGTCGATAAGGAACATCTGCAGCGGACCTTGCCAGGAGCGGATAATCATTGCCGGCATCAGCAGCGTACTCAGCACGATCATAAGCGGGTAGCTGATGTTAGCCGTAAGGTGATACCAGGCCTCAAGCTTCACGTGAAACGGTGCGTCGGAACCTAATACGGAAGGCAATATTTTCTTGCCGGTCTGGATGAGTCCCTTCGCCCAGCGAGCCTGCTGAGTTTTGAAAGCAGTCATCTCAATGGGGAGTTCAGCGGGGCACTCGACGTCCTGCAGGTACTTGAACTTCCAGCCCTTCAGTTGCGCGCGATAGCTAAGATCGGTGTCTTCGGTCAGCGTGTCGTGTTGCCATCCGCCGGCCTCATCGATCGCCTGACGTCGCCACATGCCGGCCGTGCCATTAAAGTTGAAGAAGACACCTGCGCGCGAGCGGCCGCCGTGCTCCAGCACAAAGTGGCCGTCGAGCAGGATCGCTTCCACCTGCGTGAGGAAGCTGTAATGCCGATTCAGGTGCGTCCAACGGGTTTGCACCATGCCGATACCTGGCTCGGCAAAGTGGTGGACGACCTGCCGGAGCCAGCTTGGCGGAGGAACGAAATCGGCATCGAAGATCGCCACGAGCTCGCCTTTGGCAACCTTGAGGCCCTCTTCGAGCGCTCCGGCTTTGTAGCCGTGGCGATTGGTGCGGTGCAGGTAGTGGACCGGCTGCGGGGCCAAGCCTTCGGTGCCGGAGGCGAAGCGTTCCACCATCGCCCGAGCGACCTCGACGGTTTCATCGGTCGAGTCGTCCAGAAGCTGAATTTCGAAGCGGTCGCGCGGGTAGTCGAGCCGGCAGCAGGCAGCCATCAGGCGATCGATGACGAACTGCTCGTTGAAGATCGGCAGTTGGATCGTGACAAACGGAAGATCGTCCTCTGCAAAATGCGCGGGAGGCTCGGCGGAGTGTGCTTGCTTGCGGCGGTTGCGGTAATAAAGCCAAACCAGCTGATACCGGTGGATGCCGTAGAACGCCAGCACCAGCATGACAAGGAAATACGGGACGAGCAGGCTGACGTCGAAAACATTCCAGCGGTACACATTGCGAAACGTGTGGTCCGCGTAGTGTGTCTTCCAGTAATGGCTGATCGGGTGAGGGTTCACCAGGAAGAAGGCCACGGTTTGTAGCGAGGTCAGCAGGGTCAGGCTCCGTCGTCGGTCTTCCCCATTCTAACGATAGGGAGCCTGTCCGAAACGCTCAGGAGGTAGTTCTTTCACTACCTTCCACCTGGGCCACCCGCGCTGCGGCGGTGCGCGCATCGCGGATAAGGTCCGGCACGCCGACCCCACGGTAGCCGTTGCCGAGCAGCGCTAACGCTCCGGTTTTTTCCACAAGAGCGTCGAGTTTCTTCATGCGATCGAGGTGGCCGACCTCATACTGAGGCAGGCTGCGCGGCCAGCGGCGGATGCTTTGCACGGCGGGGGGCGGCAGCTTTCCGCACCCAAAGATGGCTTCGAGCGCCAGAAGAGCGGCCTCGGCGACTTCATCATCGGTTCTGGCTGCGAGCGCTTCCGATCCACGGTCGCCGTAGAACACGCGGATCGCGCGATCTCCCGCCGGGGTGCGGTTGGGAAACTTCTGGTCGACAAAGGTGCAGGCGAGGATCGCCGGTGCGCCGTCGGGGGCAGGCTCCTTTTGCGGAACCAGGAAGCCGAAGCCGGGCGGCACGCTGAAGCTCGCGGCGGCGGCGGACGTCCAGCCAAAGGCTGCGAGAACGGCCGAACTCGCATGCTTCGGCATCAGATCGGCTGCTTCGGGAATCGTCTCGGCGAGTAGACTGGCCGCGACGTGAGTGGGAGCGGCGAGCAGCACGTTGTCGAACGGCTCCGCTTCGGGCGCGGAGCCGACCTGCAGAAGCCAGCCTGTGGATGTGCGCTGCATGGCTGTGACGGCGGCGCAGCTGCGCAGGCTTCCGAAAGGCAAACTCTCCAACAGCGCTTCGACCAGCGAGCCCATGCCGCGCCGCAGCGTGGTAAAGGTGGCACTGGCAGGGCGGTCGCCGCGTTCGCGAGCTTTCGCCTGCACGGCCGCGATCAGCGACCCGTGATCGCGTTCCATGGCGACAAACGCGGGCATCACGGAGCGCACGCTGAGCCGGTCCACGTCGCCGCCGAACACGCCGCTCAGCAGCGGAGCGCCGATCTTTTGGAGGACTTCTCCGCCGAAGTGGCGGCGCACAAAGCTGGCGACCGATTCGTCGTTCGCCGGAGCGGCAAGGCGCAGCTCAGTGGCCCGGGCCAGCTCGTCGGCGTAGGCGTTTTGGGCAGCCTTCGAAAAAAGCGGCGAGTCTCGCAGCGTCGCGAGGTCTTCCGGCACCATCATGCGCATGCGATCGGGCATCGCTTCAAGCACGTCGTTTACCAGAACGTAGGTCTTGCGCGTCGCGTCGTTAGACACGATCAAGTCGGCTTCGAGGCCGAGCTCGACGGCCAGGTCGCGGGCCCAGGGTTTATCCGTCACCCAGGCGTCGGGGCCGCCTTCGAGCACGAATTCGCCGTCCACTGTCGCGACGCGTGTGGTTTCCACCGTGCCGCCGCAGCGGTCGCTCGCTTCAAACAGGGTCCAGGCGATATCCACGCCGCTACGGCGCTGCTGCTCCAACTCGTACGCGGCGGCCAGGCCCGCTATGCCTCCCCCGATGACCGCGATGCGGCGCATCAGGCGAGGGCCAGTTCGGGTTCCGCTGCGGTCGTATGAGCCGCAGTGGCTTCGTTGACCACCTTCGTCAACGCGCGGATGAGCGTGGGGGAGTCGTTCAGGCTTTCGGCGCGCGTTACCTTGAGGCCGAGCGGCGCGCCGAAGTCGCGGAAGTTGACGTCGATGTCGTAGAGGATCTCGACGTGGTCGCAAAGGAACCCGACCGGCTGCATCACGACCGCTTTATGACCTGCCTGCGCGAGCGCGGTCAGCGTGTCTTCCACCGTGGGGCCAAGCCACGGAGCGCCGGCGATGCCCTGGCTTTGGAAAGCGAAATACCAGTCCTGCTCGGTGAGGCCGACGGGGACGAGCAGGCGGGCAATCTCCATGGCGGTTTGCTTGCACTCGACCGGATACGGGTCGCCGGCGTCGGCGGTGCCGTAGTTCTGGATGCCTTCAGCCGGCACCGGCGCTCCGGGGGCGGCGGCGCTTCCCGCGGCGGCATCGGCTGCGGTGGTCACGGCGCGAATGGTCCGGCAGGGGACCGAGTGCGCCGTAAACAGGACGGGAACGCGGCTGCCCGTTTGCGCGCAGGCCTCGGCCCAGGCGGGCCACAGGCGTTCGGCAAAGGCGAGCGGCAGCAGCGGTTCGTGGCTCCAGCCGGCGGTAAAGTCGAAGGTGAACGGATGCCCGGCGGCTTCGAGGGCCGTTTCCAGGGCGCGGCGGTAGAGCCCGGTCGAAGTGCGCGAGTTTTGCGGCGCGAGACAGAGGACCTCGGCATGGCGGACGCCATCCGCCTGCATTCGTGCGACGGCTTCGGTAATGAAGGGATGCCAGTTCCTCATGCCGACGTAGACGGGGCGGCCAAGCGCATGGGCCAGCAGCCGGCCTTGCAGCAAGGTCCAGCGGGTGAGCGGCGGGCCTTCGGGCAGGGGCTCCTCGGCCAGGCCGATTTCGGCGTAGCGATGCTGCAGTTCTTCAACGACGTGCTGCGGCATGGGTCGGCCGCCAGTCACTAGGCGGAGATACTCGGCCATTTCGCTGAGGCGGTCGGGCGTGCCGTGCGCCAGCAGCAGAATGGCGGAGTTCCGGGGAAGCTGTCGATCGACTTCGCGGTCGTTTGTGGTCATCATGTCCTTCTACCGTCTCCCGGAGAAAGCGCGGAAAGCGCACTGCTTGACTTCTATTGTAGAGAGGTCAGGCAGCGCGGGAGAGAGGATTCGCAGGTCCGGTGCGATGCGATGAAACGCCTACGGCAAAGCTTCCACAGCGGCGACGATGTCGAGGTGGTGCGTTGTGCCGGTGATGTCGACCGAGCCAAGCAGGATAGGTTTGCCCGGGACGATGTCGGAAACACCGTCGAGAACGCTTTGGCGGATCACGGGTTCGCTGACCCCGGCAATCACGGCAGGTTCCGGGCCGACGCTGGACTGCTCGATCTTGGCGCGCAGGCGTACACCGGTCGAATATACGGTCAGTGTCGAGTCAATGTTGATACCGACGTCCAGATAGGTGAACTGCGTCTCGATGCTGGTAGGCGAGCCTTTGCCGTCATCCGATTTCCCGGTGGCGACAGGAATTTTACTGCCCTGTTTCATGGTGGTTCGCTGGCCGTCGAAGAGAACAAGCGCTATATGTTCGGTGCCGACGCGCTTGTCGCCGTCGACGTCGGTGAGGGTGTAGGTAATGCGGAACTGCTTTTTGGGCCGATCGAGAGCCTTGACGAACGCCTCGATGCGCGCGAACTCTTCCGGGTACGTGCCGATGCTGAAGGTGTTCTCGGAGCTTACTAGAAACACCTTGAGTGAGGGATCGAACATGTTGCGGATGGCCACCAGGATTTCATTGACGTCATTCTGTTGCGACACATTTTGCAGCGTAATCGTGTAGGTCTGATAGCGGGCCTCTGTGCAGGAATACACCTGCGCGCGGCTTTCCTGCTTGCGGCAGTCGGGAATACGAGGGTCGAAGGGCACGGAACGACGGTCATTGGAAAGCGCGTCCGCTTTGGGTGCCGAGGCGGAGGCAGCTTCCTGAGCGGCGGCGCGGTGAGGGGTAAAGGCGGCGTACGCGAGCAGGAGGACGCCTGCGGCGGCACGGAACGAGAACGTGAATAAGCGGAAGCGAAGCTGGCGGTTACTCATGGTCGGCAGAGCTCTCCTGAAGTGGGGTTGGGGGCGGCGGAAGCGGTGCCTCGTCGGTTGCGGGCAACGCGGCGAGGGCGAGTTTATGGAAGATAGCGGCGAAATCGGGACGGGCGTCGCGGGCGGCGTTCGCTTCGGCAAGCTGCGTCAAGGTTTCGCCGTGAAGGGTGCGGGTGATTTGCCGCTCCTCCCTGTTGAGCGGACGCGGCGGCGTGGCGAGGCTGGGCGCCAGTGTTTCCGCGAGAGCAAGCGCGGCCAGGGAGTCCTGCGGCTGCGAGGTGGGTTGCGGTTGGTTGCGGTCAGGGCCGCTCCGGGGATCAAAGGGCCGGGCGGGAAAAGGGGTACTTAGGGCTTCTTGCGGGGCTCGGGTAGCAGGAAGCGGGGTGATGGAGTGGAGGGGCGAGAAAGGAGGAGCGAGCAGGGAAGTCGCGGCGGCTTGCGGCTGCCGGTGGTGGGGGAGGGGCAGACCGGCGGCGGCGCGACCGGCGACAGCAAAGGCACCTAGCTGGGGGTGGGGAAGGT
>CALMON010000190.1 GCA_937871785.1 uncultured Granulicella sp. | reverse complement strand
GGTCATCAGGAGGTGTTCGCGGCGGGCGCGCTCTTTCCAAGGCAGGTCGTGTGTGGCGAAGAGGTCCGTCAACCGCTCGCCGTCGAAGATGCGCCGGTCGAGGATCTCCTCAACGAAAACCTTGACAGCCTGCGCCGGTAGCTTGTGCTCGCCGCTGAGACGTTCGAGGTCGCGCAGCTTGCCCGCGGGCGCATATCCAGCCATCGAGCCAGAGCGACGATCGCTTCCCAGCTCTACAACGCAAAAGAACCGCTCAGCCTGTTCGAACTACAGGAGTGGCTCGGACACAGCTCTCCCGAATCGACGCGTCACTACACAAAGATTTCGCCAACCAAGCTTGCGAAGTCCTACCAGGATGCCGGCTACTTCGCCCGGAGCATCCGAGCCGTTGAGGTTCTCATTGATCAGGATGTCGTCAGACGCGGAAGCCCACCGGACGAGCCGTGGAAGCTTTATGACCTTGGCCACGGCTACTGCTCTTATGATTTCTTCGACCAGTGTCCGCACCGCATGGCCTGCGCTCGTTGCGACTTCTACGTGCCGAAACAGTCGAGCAAGGCTCAGAGCATCGAAGCCAAGGCCAACCTGCTACGGCTGACGCAGGAGATTCCGTTGAACGAAGACGAGTTGCGGGCTGTGGAGGACGGGATCGCTGGACATGAAAGGCTGGTCGCTAAATTCACCTCTTGCCCAACGCCCGACTCGTTGTGATCGGTCACTAGCAGCTCACCCATGAACAAAGGCATCATTGTAAAGGCGTTAGCCCCGGCAGATAGGTTCCTCAAACCTTCCAGCCTCGGTGTCCACCTGGTTGCTGGGCAGTTTACTTATACTGATGAAATTAGGAGCCTCCATGCGACATTTGCTCCAGCGGCATGCATTGCCCATCAAAGCGCAGCTGAAGGCTTCACTGGTCCTCGCCTATGCCGTACCTGCTGACGTGCTCACGCCGCTGCTCCCGCCGGGTCTTCGTTTGGACACCTATGGTGATTATGGGTTTCTAGCAATTGCTCTGGTGGAGACTCAAAAGCTCCGCCCGGCCTTTCTGCCTCCCGGCCTGGGTGTCGATTTCTTCCTTTCCGGTTACCGTATCTTCACCCGCTACCAGACCTCCGCAGGGCGCAATCTGAGAGGCCTGCGCATCCTGCGCAGCGATACGGATAGCCGCTTTATGCAGGTGTTCGGAAATCTGTTGACTCATTACGGGTATGAGCATTCCGAGTGCAAAGTGCACCGCGAAGCAGGAACCTATTCCGTTCGAGTTGCCACTCCGGGCGGCTTGGCTGATTTGGAAGTCGAAGCAGATACCTCTACCACCCCTGCGTCTCTTCCGGTTGGTTCACCCTTTCCGAATTTTACGGAGGCCAGAAAATTCGCCGGCCCGCTACCGTTTACCTTCGACTACGAGAAGCAGACAAACTCCATCATCCGAGTACAGGGAGTTCGACAGGAGTGGACTCCAAGACCCGTATCCGTCAAGGTGCACCGAAACGCCTTTCTCGAACAGGAAAGATTCCGCAAGACCGGCGCGGTTCTGGCGAATGCCTTCTACATTGAAAATGTGCCATATGCCTGGAATCCCGGCATCCGTGAGGTGCTGCCATGACCATGGTGGAGACAGAAGGCCGTTTCTCAGGTGTCCTCAAGATCGTTCGCTTCAACATCCAGTTCTACGTCTTGAGCCTGATTGGATTCGTGTTGGTTGCCGGGGTTCTCGCATCGTCTCTGCTCCCCTTGTGGCTTGAGCGGCTCATCTTCCTCGGTGCTGTTGTCATGGCATTCTGGACGCTAAGCTCTCTTCTGGTTTCCTGGTATGTGTATGACTTCGCTGGCGTGACCCGTTGGGCGTGGCTGCGGACGCATATACAGGAGCAGCCACGAACGTGGGTCAATATACACGCCGGTCTGGATGAGTCGACGACGGCGCTAAAGAGATTGTTTCACGCTTCGCAAGGCTCGGTGGTCGACATCTATGATCCCGCTGAGATGACCGAGCCCTCGATTGCCCGAGCAAGGCGCATGTACCCTGCTACAGAACCTTTTGTGGTTGGCACGTTTGACCATCTGCCTTTACCGACCGGCGATCAGGACGAGGTCTTTCTGCTGTTTGCAGCCCATGAGGTCCGAGCGCCAGAACGCCGGAGCCAGCTTCTACGCGAAAGCAGCCGGGTTCTGAATGCAGGCGGGCAGGTGCTTTTGGTGGAGCATCTTCGAGACTGGCCTAACTTCCTGGCGTTTGGCCCTGGATTTCTCCATTTCCAATCAGAACGAAACTGGCGAAAGAATATCCGGGAAGCGGGTCTCAAGGTTGAGCACGAGAACACAATCACTCCATTCGTGCACTGTTTTTTCCTCCGAAAGGTGGATGGATGAAGCTGAATTTTGCTGAACGGCTACTGGTGAACAACAGCGGACGAGCTCTCGTGCAGCGGTTTTACGAAGGTCCACTCCTGCGAAAACTGGGTGGATCGGTCGAAGGCCTCCGCGTGCTTGATGTTGGTTGCGGAAGAGGCGTGGGAGTGCAGCTTCTGCTGGAGCAGTTCGGAGCCACGCATGTCCACGGAATCGACTTGGACCCCAAACAGATCGAACGTGCGCAGAAGCGCCTTACCACCCACTTTGGTGGACGATTCACGTTAGGCATCGGT
>CALMON010000189.1 GCA_937871785.1 uncultured Granulicella sp. | reverse complement strand
GGCCTGTTGCCCGCGGACGAAAGCTTCGCCGGCGGGTTCCGGTTTGTTACGCGCGAACCGGGGCTGATCGTGGGGGGGGTGCTGGGGCTGGTGGGGTTGGGGATTGCGATTTCCTCGGTCGCGTCGTGGGCGCACACGGGCTACGGCCCGCTGCCTCCGGTAGCGATGATGCGCCACACTCTGCCAGCTATGATGTGCCTGATGCTGGGAACGGAAATCTGCTTCGCGAGCTTCTTCCTGAGCCTGCTGGGGCTGCGGCGGCGATAGGGGGAATCTGCCTCGAAGCATAGTGCACGAGGGCTAAAGGGCCTGAGACCGTCTTAGTCTCTGATGTTGTTGAAACGGCATGAACCCGCTCGCAAGGAGCGGCGGAACCGACGATCGTGAGCTTCTTCAGCGTCCTTGTTTCCGCTGGCAGGTACCGCGATCGACCGCTGCGGCTCTCGCCGGGTTCGCCTGCCGGGGTTGATTCTTACGGCAGCGCCGTCCCACACGAAGAAAGGCCCTCCCGGGCTGACGTATCCGTGATCTTTGTAGCAATCACAGCGTGCCCGGTAGCGCTGATCGATCCTGCGAACGGGAACCTAGTACAGACGTTCGGGCTCGCATCAACCGCTTCCCAGGCGCCTTCTGCGATTCTCACCGCGCCCCGGCGTGGCCGTTACGCATGCGGGCACCCTTTTCGTTGCCGCTTACGATCAGAGCGGCGACGGCGGCAACTTTCTGTACACACTGAACCCTGCTGCCGCGGGTCGCGACGTTGCCGATGCCTCACCGGGCGACCAAAGGCTCTTAGAACGCCGAAACACGCATAAGCGCCCCAACCCGCACCAATTCGCAGGGTCAGCCAGGGTGCGGGCATTCCCACCGTAAGCCCTTCAAATTCAAAAAGGAATGGTAGGCACGTCCGGATTCGAACCGGAGACCTCTACCGTGTCAAGGTAGCGCTCTAACCAACTGAGCTACGCGCCTATACTGCGTTCCACTACTCGCCCGTTCTTACGTCTACGAGCTGAACCGGGTACCAACTGATGCCGCTTACCCAAGCTTCTGCAACAAGCCAGAGGCACCGTGAAGAACATGTGAACGGAAGCCGTCGCCTAAATGCGTCGCAACGGAAGGCCACAGGCATCGGCACCACGAGCCTACTGGTCGATTGTAGCAAAAGAACAGCCCGAGCGAGTGCTGGCTTGTGGCGCAGGTCCGGTTCGGCGGAGCGGTGTGGACGAGATGGCTGACCCGACAGGTCTAAGATGCCTCTTGAGGAGCTATAGCGATGCAGGCAACTCAGGAAAACCGGGTCAAGCGCAGGATGGCGATGCCCACACTTCTGGCAATTCTTGCGCTTGGCCTTAGGCTGCCAGCCGCGGCTGCGGGAACTCAAGTGGTCCACGCCGCGGACTGCGTCGTCGATGCCGAGACGTTTCACTTGCCGGCATGCGCTACCGAGCGTCGTCATGGCGAGCTTTACGTACGGTCGCCGTTCGTGCGGGCTTTCTTTCTTCTGGAGCCGTACCGCCGCGTGTACGCCCACCTGGAAGGCGAAGAAGGCTGGGCGTACTTCGACCGCACCGGCAGGATTCTCGTCCACCACGTCGCCACCATGGACAACGGCGCCGACGAGCCAAGGCATGGGACGGTCCGCGTAACCGCCGGCGGCAAGTGGGGGCTTGCGACAATCTCCGGTCGGGCCCTCACACCGTTGCGGTACGACGGCATGGTGTATGCCGAACATGGCTTCAGCGCGTGCCTTGGCTGCCACTCCGCGACGGAAGGAGAGCACAGCGTTTTTGTAGAAGGAACGTGGACCGAGCTCGGCTTCGACGGTAAACCTCTTGCCGAACCCGGTGCGCGATGACCATCCAGGATGGGCTTGTGAGCGCGGTGTTCATGCGTTAAAGCACAGGGGCTGAGCCCAGTTTGTGGTCGCTCTGCTGTCTGGGCTAAAGCCCATACCTATCCAGAAGCAAAAGACAAGAAACACCTGCATCTTGTTGCAAAATCCGCTCTAGCGCACCGTGCGCGCACCGATCTTCCGGTCCTCCGCATCTTCGGTTGGCGTCAGCAGCACAGCCAGAGTCATGGGCGGAAGGTCCACATGGTTGTTCTTCACACACACCTCGCAACGCGAACAAAGTTGCAGGCTTTCGCCTTTCAGCAACGAGAACGCGTAGGGCTCTTTGCTGAAGTTCACCAGGATACGCACTTCATCGCGCTCCATCACCAGTGTGCGACGGGCGTCGTCGGTGGAAACCAGCAGATGGTGCATGTCGCCGTCGTTCAGGCAGACGTGGCTGCGGCGAAAGCGGATCAACGACTTCACCCACTCGAGCATCTCGGCGTGCCGGCCTTCGCCCTGCTCCTCCCAGCACAATTTCGACTGCTCATACGTTGCCCTGTCCTCGGGATTCGGCACGTCGTCGCCGGAGCCGAAAGACGCGAACTCCCGCTTGCGGCCCTCGGCCACGGAGCGGCGCAACTCTTCGTCCTCGTGGTCGGCAAAGTACAGAAACGGCGATGACGTCGCCCATTCTTCGCCCATAAACAGCATCGGCAGGTACGGCGCCGTGAGCACGAGCCCAATCGACACCTTCGCCGCATCGACCCCGATCAGGTGCTCCAACCGCTCACCGCGCGCGCGGTTGCCGACCTGATCATGGTTCTGGTCGAAGTGGATGAAGTGATGCGCGGAAAGCCCATCGACAGGTCGTCCATGCCGCCGCTTGCGATGACCGGAGTACTGCCCGTCATACACGTACGCGTGCTTCAGGGCTTTGTGCAGGTCTCCCAGCGAACCGAAGTCGGCGTAGTATCCCGCTTCCCCAGCCTGCGGCTTGTACAGGACGGTGAACAGCGAGTGATGAAAGTCGTCGCTCCATTGCGCGTCCATGCCGTAACCGCCCGCCTCCCGCGGCCGTACCACGCGCGGATCGTTCAGATCGCTTTCGGCAATCAGCATGAACTCCTTGCCGATCGTCGAGCTCAGCCACTCGACTTCGATCGAGATTTGTTCCATAAAATGGACGGCGGAAAGATCGATAAAGGCGTGCACGGCGTCGAACCGCAGGCCGTCGCAATGGTAGTCGCGCAGCCACATGAGCGCGTTGTCCACGAAGAAGCGGCGCACCTCGTCGCTGCCCGCCCCATCCAGATTTACGGCCTC
Source organism: uncultured Granulicella sp. (assembly GCA_937871785.1). Lineage (GTDB taxonomy): Bacteria > Acidobacteriota > Terriglobia > Terriglobales > Acidobacteriaceae > Granulicella. Next base: position 9,470 of record CALMON010000189.1, on the reverse strand, counting down.
ACCCCAGGGAGTGTTGCGGTCTTTGTTCAGGTAGGGTCCGAACTTTGTGGTGTAGTTGCCGACCGGCCCAAAGTGGTTGTAGACCACGTCGAGCAGAACGCTGAGTCCGTGCGCGTGGCAAGCGTCGACGAAGCGCTTGAAGCCGTCCGGACCGCCGTAGGGCTCATGCGTGGCGAACAGTGCGACGCCATCATAGCCCCATCCCTGCTGCCCGGTGTAAGCAGCTACCGGCATCACCTCGACGTGCGTCACGCCAAGCTCGGCGAGGTATGGCAAATGCGCGATCGCGCCATCGAAGGTACCTTCGCGGCTGAAGCTGCCGACGTGAAGTTCATAGATGATGGCGCCGGTCTTCGGCGAGCCACGCCACAGTTGGTCGTGCCACGCGAAGTTGGCGTGGTCGTACAGCTCGGACGGCCCGTGAACTCCTTCGCGCTGGCGAGGGCTGCGTGGATCGGGGTAGGGTGTCGAGTCGTCGTCGAGCAGAAACGCATAGGTGTCGCCACAACCCGCTTCGGGGACTTCCAGCGTCCACCAGCCGCGTTTATTGGGCGAGTTCATCGGCAGTACCTGGCCGCGCCAGGCGAGAGATATCTTCTGGGCCGAGGGCGCCCAGAGGCCAAACTTGTGCATGAAAAGGAACTCCTTGCAGGGTGGCGCTTGCGTTCACAGGGTCGTGCGGGAAAGTAGGCGCAGATAGAACAAAGCGCGTAAGGCGTGCATGGGGGAGGCAGTACAACGAAATGGATGCCGGAACCCCCTTGCGCGTTGCGGCCTCGGGGTCGCTGCCCGCACGCGCTGTTTGCGACAGCAACATGTGGGCGAGCCCGTTTCCGTTAGGGCGCGGGTCGGCGATAATCAAAGGGCATGGCTTGCTGATGATCGGGGGTGGGTTGCTTTGGACAAGCACAGAAGACAAGGCTCTTACGCATTTGCGCTGCCGGCATGCCTGCTGTTGGCGACTGCGCTGCATGCGCAGTCGGGGTCGCACATCGGTGGTTCGCAAACCTCCAACACCCGGGTCGTCAATTCCGCGACATCCACCACGACGTCGAGTACCTCCGCTTCCGGCTCGGCGCATGTGGCCGTCAACTCCCCGGCAGCGAAGGCGGCGCGCGCTGCCGGCAAGAGCTCCTCGCCGGCGACGCTGAAGAACCCGGCCGCCATCGCCGCGGGCAGTGCCAACGGCAAGCCCATGAACGACAAACTGCCCACTGACCCAACGGATGCAGTACAGCTTTGGCCGGCCAGCTTCAAGCCCCTGGTGCTGCATACGGAGCCATGCGTCGTTTCCTCCAGTGACGGGCCCATTCACACCCGCGGCCCGGTCACGGTCGACGTGGAGCTCGATCTTGAAGGCAAGATCGACCACCTGGACTACATCGGCGCTCCCGATCTTGGCGCCGCCTGCATGGAAGCCGTGAGCCACTGGACGTTCGCTCCCTACCGCTACCAGGGCCGGCCCTGGCGCGTCGGCAGTTGGGTGCGCTTTGAATTTCCAACGCCCACGCAACGCGCCGCGTCGTACCAGTATCCCGATGCCGTTCGCTAGCACTTGCCGCCCTGACCCATCTATTTCTCGGAGAAACCTGTTCAACCTGCATCCTACGAGTCACGAGGTGAGGTTACGATGGCGGAGCTTGCGGCAAGCGAGATCGGGAAGATTCACGAATACTGGTGCGCGGCGAACTACCTGTCGGTAGGGCAGATCTACCTGAAGGAAAACCCTCTGCTGGAGCGGCCGCTGGTCGTCGAAGACATCAAGCCGCGGCTGCTGGGACACTTCGGCACCACGCCCGGGCTGAACTTCATCTACGTGCACCTCAATCGGCTGATCCGCGACACGCACGCCAGTGTGCTCTACATCGCCGGTCCGGGGCATGGCGCGCCCGGCATCCTGGCGAACACGTATCTTGAAGGCAGCTACACCGAAATCTATCCGGACATCGCGCGCGACAAGGACGGGCTGAAGCGGTTTTTCCGGCAGTTTTCGTGGCCCTACGGCATCCCGAGCCATTGCGCGCCCAATGTTCCGGGGTCGATCAACGAAGGCGGCGAGCTTGGCTACTCGCTGGTACACGCGTTTGGGGCGGCCTCCGACAATCCGGACCTGATCGTCGCCTGCGTCGTCGGCGACGGCGAGGCGGAAACCGGAACGCTCGCCACAAGCTGGCACTCGAACAAATTCCTGAACCCCATCAGCGACGGCGCGGTGCTGCCGATCCTGCACCTGAACGGCTTCAAGATCGCGAACCCCACCGTGCTGGCGCGCATTCCGCAGGAAGAGCTCGAAGACCTCTTCAAAGGCTATGGATGGAAGCCGCATTTCCTTTCGGGCGACGACCCCGAAACCATGCATCGCGAGATGGCGAAAGTGATGGATGTGCTGTACGAGGAGATTCGTACGATCCAGAAGCATGCCCGCGACAACGACGACGCCACTCGCCCTATCTGGCCGATGCTGGTGTTGCACACGCCCAAGGGGTGGACTGGACCGAAGGAAGTCGACGGCAAGCAGATTGAAGGAACGTGGCGGGCGCACCAGGTGCCGCTCGAAGAGGTGCGGACGAACCCCGAGCATCTGCGCCTGCTCGAAGAATGGCTGCGCTCGTACCAACCGGAAAAGGTGTTCGACGAAAACGGCTGTTTTCGCGACGACCTGTACGCCCTGGCGCCCAAGGGCAGGTTGCGCATGGGGATGAATCCGCAAAGCAACGGCGGCGCGCTGCTGGAGCCACTTACGCTGCCGAACTTCCGCGACTACGCGGTCGCGTGCCCTTCGCCGTGCGAGCAGGAAGTCAGCGCGACGGCCAACATGGGCAAGTATCTGCGCGACGTGATGAAAGGCAATCTTGAGTCGCGAAACTTCCGGGTGTTCGGCCCGGATGAGACGGCGTCGAACCGTCTGCAAGCCCTGTACGAGGTGACCGGGAAGCGCTGGGAAGCCGAGAGGGAGACAGTCGATGTGGACCTGGCGCCGGATGGCCGCGTGCTGGAAGTGCTGTCCGAAAACCTGTGCGAAGGCTGGCTCGAAGGCTACTTGTTGAGCGGCCGGCACGGCTATTTTTCCTGCTACGAGGCCTTCATCCACATTATCGACTCCATGTTCAACCAGCATGCCAAGTGGCTGCAGGAATGCCGGCATCTGCCTTGGAGGCAGCCCATCGCATCGCTCAACTATTTGTTGAGCTCGCACGTCTGGCGGCAGGACCACAACGGCTTTTCGCACCAGGACCCCGGCTTCATCGACCACGTCGCGAACAAGCACTCGGACACGGTTCGCATCTATCTCGCGCCTGACGCGAACACACTGCTCGCGGTCACCGACCACGTGTTGCGGACGCGCAACTACATTAACCTGACGATTGCCGGCAAGCAGCCCGCGCCGGTTTTTCTGGAGATCGAAGCAGCCGTGCGCCACGTGATCGCGGGCCTGGGCGAGTGGGAGTGGGCGTCGAACGCCAAGCCCGGCGAGGAGCCCGATGTGGTGATCGCCTCTGCCGGCGATGTGCCGACGCTTGAAGCGTTGGCCGCTGTCACGGTGCTGCGCGACTGGGCCCCCGACCTGAAGGTGCGCTTCGTCAACGTGGTGGACCTGTTCACGCTTGAAACCCCCGGTGAGCACCCGCACGGCATCAACGACGAGGAGTTCGACCGTCTGTTTACGCTCGACAAGCCGATCGTCTTTGCCTTCCACGGCTACCCCACGGTCGTGCACAAGCTGACCTATAAACGGAAGAATCACGACAACCTGCATGTGCATGGCTTTATCGAGCAGGGAACGACGACCACGCCGTTCGATATGACCGTGCTGAATAAACTCGACCGCTTTACCCTGGCGCTCGATGCCGTCAAGCAGGTGCCACGCATGGCGGGCCTCGTAACAACTGTCGAGCAGAAGCATAGCGAGGTGATCCAGCGGCACAAGCTTTATGTGTCGCAGCACGGCGAAGACATGCCGGAGGTGCTGAACTGGAAGTGGTCCGCGGCTTCGGCTCCGCTGGCGCCCACGCAGGATGCGGTGTAGCCGATGGCGATTCTGACGGTCAATAGCGGGTCGTCGTCGCTGAAGCTAGGGATGTACACCGACGACGGAACGCGGCTGCTGGTGCAGGCGTCGGCAGACCGGATTGGCGGCTCCGGCGGTTCGCTCAAGGTTGTTGGCAGCGACGGTGCCCTGAAATCCGAAGAAACACAGGACTTCGCGGACGCGCATGCCGCGTTCGACGCGGGCGTCGCGGCCATGGCGAAGGCCGTGCCAGACAAGGTCACCGCGATCGGGCACCGGGTGGTGCACGGGGGGCCGCATCTTTGCGCGCATCAGCGCATCACCCCCAAAGTTTTACGCACGCTGGAGCAGTCCGTGCACTTCGCGCCGCTTCATATCCCGCCGGCTCTCGACCTGATCCGCCATACGGAAGGGCGCTTTCCCGGCGTGCCCGAATGCGCCTGTTTCGATACGGCGTTCCACCAGACGATGCCTGCGGAAGCCTATACGTATCCGATTCCGCGGGAGTATCGCGACGCGGGTGTGCGGCGGTATGGGTTTCACGGGCTGTCTTACGAAAGCATTGTGCGCTCCGGGCGAGGTCTCGCGGAAGGCAGCTTTCCCAAGCGGCTCGTCGTGATGCATCTTGGTTCCGGAGCAAGTGCCTGCGCCCTTGTGGACGGGCAATCCGTCGACACCACCATGGGCGTGAGCCCGACGGGAGGCTTCCCGATGGGAACGCGCACCGGCGACCTCGACCCCGGCGTGGTGCTGATGCTGGCGCGCGGATTCGGCGACAAGTTGAGCGGTCTCGCCCCGGACGCGTTGGAAGCGCTGCTCAACAAGAAGAGCGGCCTGTTGTCGCTGGGCGGCGACGCCGACCTCCGCGCGCTGCAAAAAGCAGCCGACGGCGGCGACGAAGCAGCCGGCCTTGCCTTGCGGATCTTCAGCCGCGAAATTGCACGCCGTGTGGCCGGCTTCATCGCGCTGCTGGGCGGCGTGGATATGCTCGTCTTCACCGGCGGCATCGGCGAGCATAGCGCGACTGTGCGAGCCGCGGTCGCGGAGAACCTGGCGGTGTTTGGGGTCGCACTCGATGCAAGCGCGAATAAAGGCAGGGAGCCCACGCTCATTTCGGCGGTCGGATCACGGGTTGCCGTGCGGGTGCTGCCTGCCGATGAGAACGGGGAAATCGCCCGGCATACGGCGGCGCTGCTGTAGAGCAAAGTAGGTGTCAGTGTGGAGGGGGGCTTGGGGGCGATGCCGTTTTTCTGCCGCAAAGCCGGCTCTGCACAAGCGTCAGCTCCACAGCAACAGCTCCTTGCTACGTCACGGCAACGGAGCAAGGACACGCATCTCCCGTTGCCTCCCCGGTCTCAATATTCGTCCGCAAGAAGGACGTTGGAGCACTGACCCGTTTTGACCTACCCCTGCTTGCCCCTTGCTTCGCGCGGCTGTTTACTCGCTTTAAGAGAAAGCACCTACCGAACGGCACAGGAGATATGGCATGGAACAGCAGCAGGCAATAGCAGCCATTGAGAAGGCTTGGGCGTCCCCGCGGTTCAGTGGCGTGGAGCGCACCTACACGGCAGAAGACGTTTACAGAATTCGCGGCTCGGTGCACGTGGAGCACTCGCTGGCGCGGCTGGGAGCGGAAAAATTGTGGGCCGCGCTCCATACCGAACACCACATCAACGCGCTCGGCGCGCTCACCGGCAACCAGGCCGTGCAGATGGCGCAGGCCGGCCTGAAAGCGATCTACCTTTCCGGCTGGCAGGTGGCGGCCGACGCCAACACTTCCGGACAGATGTATCCTGACCAGTCGCTCTACCCGGTCAACTCCGTTCCGCAGGTGGTCAAGTCGATCAACAATGCGCTGCTGCGCGCGGACCAGGTGGCCCACTCGGAAGGCGCCGCGGAGATCGACTTCCTGCTGCCCATCGTCGCCGACGCGGAGGCAGGGTTTGGCGGCTCGCTGAACGCGTTTGAGCTGATGAAGTCGATGATTGAAGCCGGCGCGGCGGGCGTACATTTTGAAGATCAGCTTTCGTCGGCCAAGAAGTGCGGCCACATGGGCGGCAAGGTGCTGGTGCCTACGCGTGAGGCGGTGCAGAAGCTGATTGCCGCGCGCCTGGCTGCCGATGTTCTCGGCGTGCCGACGCTGCTTGTAGCGCGCACCGACGCCAACGGCGCTCAGCTTCTTACCTCGGACGTCGACGAAAACGACCGGCCTTTCTGCACGGGCGAAACCACCATCGAAGGCTTTCACCGCATCCGTGGCGGCATTGATATTGCCATTTCGCGCGGCCTCGCCTACGCGCCGTACTGCGACCTTATCTGGTGCGAAACATCGGAGCCGAACTTCGCCGAAGCCGAAAAGTTCGCAAAGGCCATCCACGCCCGGTATCCCGGCAAGCTGCTGGCGTACAACTGCTCGCCTTCGTTCAACTGGAAGTCCAAGCTGAACGATGACGACATCGCTTCGTTTCAGTACCGGCTGGGCGAGATGGGCTACAAATTTCAGTTCGTCACCCTCGCCGGCTTTCACGCGCTCAACCTGTCGATGTTTGAACTGGCCAGCGCGTACAAGCAACAGGGGATGTTTGCGTATTCAAAGCTGCAGGAGCGCGAGTTCGCTCTTACCGGCGCGGGGTATGGTGCGGTCAAGCACCAGAGGTTCGTCGGCACAGGGTACTTCGATCTTGTTTCGACGACAATCTCAAGCGGCGAAACCAGTACCAACGCCATGGCCGGCTCGACCGAGGAAGAGCAGTTTGAAGCGCAGCCGGCTTTGACGCACTAACCGGAGAGTTCTTACATGGGTACACCCACGATCGCCTAGAATGCTTGGAAGAACCGGCTTCGGGGCGCTCGTGGGAGCGCCGTTCACCCCGCTCACGAGCCGCCAAGGGAGTTCCTTAATGTCTGTCGGTACACCATCGCGCTTCACCAGTACCTCTGCCACCGCTCACAAAATCCTGTCGCCCGATGTGGTCGCGTTCGTCGAGCAACTTCATCTTCACTTTGAAGCCGACAGGCTGAATCTGCTGAACAAGCGCAAGCTGCGCCAGGCCGACTTCGACGCCGGCAAGCTGCCCGATTTTCTTCCGGAAACCGAGGACATCCGTAAAGCCGACTGGCGTGTCGCCCCCATCCCGACGGAGCTCGCCGACCGGCGCGTGGAAATCACCGGTCCTACCGAACGCAAGATGGTGATCAACGCGCTCAATTCCGGAGCCCGCGTGTTTATGGCGGATTTCGAGGATTCGACCGCCCCGACCTGGGCCAACGTGATCGACGGCCAGCAGAACCTCTACGACGCCAACCGCCGGGAGATCACCTTCACATCGCCCGAAGGCAAGGTGTACCGGCTGGGGAAGCACCCGGCCGTTCTGTTCGTTCGCCCGCGCGGGCTGCACATGGTCGAAAAGCACTGGACCGGCGCGTACGGCCCGGTGTCCGCGTCGTTTTTCGACTTCGGCGTGTATTTCGTCAACAACTATCGGACCCTGATGGACCGCGGCTCCGCGCCCTACTTCTATCTTCCCAAGCTCGAGTCGCGCGAGGAAGCTCGGCTGTGGAACAGCATCTTCAACTTCGCTGAAGATGCCGCTGGCATCAAGCGCGGTACCATCCGCGCCACGGTGCTGATTGAAACGATTACGGCCGCGTTTGAGATGGATGAAATCCTCTACGAGCTTCGCGAGCACTCGGTGGGTTTGAACTGCGGCCGTTGGGACTACATCTTTTCCTTCATCAAAAAGTTTCAGGCGAACCCCGCGTTCATTCTTCCGCAGCGCGGCGACGTCACCATGGAGCAGCCGTTCCTGGCCGCCTACGTTCGCCTGCTGATTCAGACCTGCCACAAACGCGGAGCGCAGGCGATGGGCGGCATGGCCGCGCAGATTCCCATTCGCAACGACGAGCAAGCCAACGCCGCCGCCTTCGAGCGCGTGCGGAAAGACAAGCTGCGCGAGGTTCGGGCAGGGCACGACGGCACCTGGGTCGCGCATCCGGGCCTCGTGCCTGTCGCCATGGAAGTCTTCAACGAATACATGCCCGGCCCGAATCAGGTCGACGTGGAGGTTGGGGCATCACAGCCCGTCACAGCCGCGGATCTTGTCGAAATACCTGCCGGCCGGATCACCGAGGAAGGCTTCACACGCAACGTCGAGATCAGCCTGACGTATCTTGAGTCGTGGCTTCGCGGCCTGGGGTGCGTGCCTATTTTCCACCTGATGGAGGACGCCGCCACCGCTGAAATCTCACGCGCACAACTGTGGCAATGGAATCGCTACGGTTCCCAAACCGACGACGGCAAGGTCATCGATTCGCGCCGCATCCGGGAAACGCTCGAACAGGTTCTGGACGCTAAACAAAAGGAGATCGGCGAAGCGAACTACAAGGCTTCCAGGTTCCCCCGCGCCGGAGAGCTTCTGCTCACGTTCACTGAAGGAGACTTCCGCTCTTTCCTTACCACGGAGCTATACGGCGAACTGATGGACTGACCAGCGCCGCGAGCACGGCGTTTGCGGCCTGCACCATAGGCTGACCGTGGCCGGCTCGCGCCATACCGGCCAGAAACGTCTGGTGGGCCTGCGCGGCGTCGACTTTGCGGCTCTCCCCCGCCGGCGTGCTCGCGAGTTGCAGGACAGCAGGCGGCCGCTGCCAGGTGGTCGCCTCGGTTCCAGGGTGATCGATCCTGTTGCGGAAGTCGCCTTCAGCCACGGGAAGCTGCTGCCATCGCAGGTTGGCCAGGCCACGAGGGTAGATGGCGTCGGTGGCCGCTGCATCATGACCCTGCGTGGGGGCAAAGCCGCCGGGGCTTGCCCGGGTTTGCCCGGGTCGAGCAGCAGCTTTCCGCGCAGCGTTGGGCCGTCGAGCTCGTTCCACGTTGTCGACCGCGGATGAGCGGCCAGTTGTTCCCGAAGCAGCGCGTCCACCTTGTCGTCCTGCCCGGCGTATGCAAGCGAATGCAGGCTATACGCATCAGAGGGATCGCGCCGACACCGGCGCAGTGGCCTTCAAACTTCCGCTTCGCTTTTCAGGCGCCGGAGCCGCCCTCTTCGCGCGGGCTGCCGGTATATGCCGAAGCCACCACCACCGCACCCACCAGCGCTTCCCCCACCGGCTGCGGCAGGGGTTGCGTGTTTACCCGCCGAATCACGATCCACGCGTATTCCGCCGCCGACAACGGTGCCAGCAGGGCAATCGACCGCAGCAACAGCGTCTTCAGCGATTCAAAATGTCCGCCGCTGGCCACCTTGCACGTCATCACGACCAGCAATCCCAGGATCTGCACGACCGTGTTCAGCTTGCCGAGCTTGCTCGGCCGGAAGTCCCGCAGGGTGTTGGTGGCGAACAGCAGCGTTGCGATCAGCAGGATGCCGAGGTCGCGGCTGAACACCAGCACTGTGACATACTGCGTGATCGCCCCCACATGCGTCAGCACCAGAAACATCGTGCTCATCAGCAGCTTATC
>CALMON010000188.1 GCA_937871785.1 uncultured Granulicella sp. | reverse complement strand
AGCCCGCAGAAGACATCACGATGGAGACAGTCATTGCGCTCCGTGCGGACGAGGCTTCCACCGCGGCGCACAATCTTTCTTCGTTAGCCGGTAAGCTTTTCACGAAGAAAATGAAACCTCTTAGAACACGTTCCGCGATTCGGTAAGCATCTCGTCACAGGCTTTCCTGAAAGAAGCGCAACAACTCCTCCACCAGGCGTTTCGGCTGTTCTTCGGCAATGTAATGGCCGCAGTTCTCGATCATTACGGCCCGCATGTGTTTCACCAAGGGCCGGATTTGTCCTTCGAGATCGGCCCCAAAGCTTGCCGTACCGCCTACTGTCAGGACGGGCATTGGCAGCTTCTTCTTCGCGTTCTCAAGGTTATGCTCCGCATCCAGCTTGTGGGCGCGAAAATACGCGATGCCCGCTCGCAGCGCCCCGGGAGCCGACATACGATCCGCATACACATCGAGCGAGGTCTGATCCAGAGCGTCGGGATTGTAGGCCTGCTGCCGCATGAAGTGTTCGACAAACATCTTTTCGCGGCCGGAGATCAATGCCTCTGCGAGCCCGTTGGGTGCTTCAAACAGGGGTAGGTGGTACATGCGTGGATACTTATCAGCGTCGTACAGCTTCTCGAGACCAAGCCCGGGTAAGGCCGCCTCCATCAGGACTAAGCGCTTCACGTCCTTCGGGAACGCCGCGGCATACGCATAACCCACCATCATGCCCACGTCGTGGCTTACCAGGTTGATCGGTCCGAGACCGAGCTGTTTGACGAGCCGCCGAATGTCCTCTGCGACTGTGCGCTTGTCGTAGCCACTCTCCGGGCGGTCGGACTCTCCAAAGCCGCGGAGGTCAGGCGCAACCACCTTGTAATGCTTTGCCAGCGCAGGAATGACTTTGCGCCAGGCATACGAGGTCTCTGGGAAGCCATGTAGCAGCACAATAGGCTCTCCAGCGCCAGCCATGCGATAGTGGATTCTTACGCCGTCGACCTCGGCGCGACCGAATGTGACATCCGAAATGTTTTCCGAGTTTTCCATCGCGCCTCAAGTGGTTTTCACTTCTCATTTGGCTTCGACCCCTGCGCAGGGACAGGCACTTCAAAGGCATTCAGGGTCACACACGTGTAGAGGTAGATGCCTATGAGGAAGGTGAGGTTGACGAGACCTTCTTTCCCAAAAGCCTTCTCCGCCGCGTCGTACAAGTCAGCGTCTGCCCTGTGCTCCAGCGTCATCTTTCGCGCGAATCGGTGCGCCACCAACTCCTCAGGCGAGAGATCGTCGGAGGCTCCCCCGGCTGTAAGTGCTGCAATGGCCCGTTCAGACAGCCCAGCCTTCCGGGCCAGCGCCGAGTGCGCATACAACTCATACTTCGATTGCCAGACGGCCCCAACGCTCAGGATGACCACTTCCTGCACACGGTGACTGAGCGTCGTGTGATCGGAGTTTGCTTTCATAAATGTCAAAAAGCCGGTCGCAACAGCCGGGCTGTACAGGAAGGGATTGAACGGACCGATGAACCTTCCGTTTTCCGTCTTGCCCTGAAATCCAGCCTTCGTGGCCCAGGGAATCAACGTCTGGTCGATCTGGTCGTAGAGCTTTCTTTGCTCTGGCGTCAACGCGTTCGGTTCGAGCAGGGGTAGCCGGCCTTCAGCCTGTGTTTCGTGATTCACGGGAGCTCCTGAATGCTTTGTGACGGTGTTGGCTTCTGCGTGGCTGGCAAGGAACGCGAGCAACTCGGAATTGATGGCGCCGGGCGCTTCGACCGTGGCGATATGAGACACACCGGCAAGCATGACCATCTTGGCGCCAAGGATCGCTTCCGTAAGAGCAGCTGCAGCAGAAGGCGGAGTGCTTGGGTCAAGAGCACCCACAAGGACCAGCGTGGGGCATTGCATTTCACCAAGACGCTCGTGAACATCAAACGATGCGATCATCTCCCAAATGGCCGCATGAACGGCGGGGTCGTCGGCGAGGATGGTCTTCGTCACACGATCGATGATGTCAGGACGAGCGATTCTGAAAACCGGGGTAAACCACCGATCCAGGCTCGAGCCGACGATGGCAGTCATGCCTTCGGCCCGTACAAGACTTGCTCGGGCTCTCATGCCACTGCGGGCTGCTTCGGTAAAGGTGGACGCTGTTCCAATCAAAGTGAGCGTGCGTACGAGATCGGGTCTTGCAAGTACCGTCGCCTGCGCAAGCATGCCGCCGAACGAAATTCCCACCAGGTGAACCGGTGCATCGCTAACAGCTTCTATCAGACGCGCAATCAGCGGGACAGCTTTCTCCCACGTCCAGTCTTCGGCTTCACCAGGGGAACGGCCATGCCCGGGCAGATCGAAGGCGACGACATTGTAGGAAGCCCGCAATGCTTCAATCTGCCGATCCCAATACGTGAGGTCGTATCCCACGGCATGAAGCAGAACGACCGTTTCCGGGTGCTTCGTGTCTGTGCGCACCCAGTTCAATGCGTCAGTTTCAGGCGTGTCTGTGGCTCGCTTGCTCATAAGGCTTGGATGGTATTCCCTCGATGCGGGTTCAGAAGTTTTCCTTGCGCTTCTTCGGGCATCGAACGACCGTGATCGTTTCCGCACATAGATTGAGCCTTTTGGGCGCGAGATCAACCATCATTTAGCCAGAAACTATACAAGTCCTAACGAGGACTTGAGGAGCAACTAATGAGTTTTCGCCTGTTCAGCTCGGGATTAACCGACGGAGGAGTGCTGCCGAAAGAGCAAGTGTTCAATGCCATGGGCTTTGACGGAGGTAATGTATCTCCACAACTTGCCTGGGAGAGCGCACCCGAAGGCACAAAGAGTTTCGTGGTAACCATGTACGACCCGGACGCGCCGACCGGGTCCGGGTGGTGGCACTGGATCGTGACCGACATTCCAGCGGCTACCGCGGAACTCGCACAAGGGGCAGGGTCTGGCCAGGCAAGCCTTCCTCCAGGTGCTTCGCAAACGCGCAATGACTTCGGCTTCGCGGGCTACGGTGGAGCGGCGCCGCCTCCTGGGGCTCAACATCGCTACATCTTCACCGCACACGCCCTCAAGGTAGATAAACTTGAGATCGATCCACTCGCCAGCGGAGCCATGGTAGGCTTCATGATTTACATGCACAGCCTCGGCAAGGCCACACTCACCGTTACCTACACCAACACCTAAGCTATACATGCCCCGTCCCAGCAAACCAGAAAACGCCGTTTCTCTCGAGCGCACCATCAACATGCGGGCCGGTCTTGGATCGACGGCCCGCATCGTTCAGCGCGCCGAACTCACATCACACCGGATCACGGCTGATGCGCCCATTCTCATCCGAGTGAAGCGAGGCTGCAAGTTGATTCGGTGGACTGGTGGACAGATCTTCGCCGAAGCGGGCGACGCGGTGGCGCTCGCATCCGGCGGCGTGTTCGACATCACGAACAGCCTGTCCAACGAAGGAGAGTACGAGGCGTTCTGGGTCGTCTGGGACGCCACTCTCATCTCAGATTTTGCGGCGAGTACGGGCACAAAGCCAATCAAGCAAGCGCATTTGTTCCGGCAAATGGCGCCGGAGTTTTGCAGCAGCTACGACGTGGCCGTCTCCTGTCTTCTCGATGCGGAATCCTTCCCCAACTCGATAGCACGTCACAAACTAACAGAACTTCTTCTCTGGCTTGACCATCACGGCGCTCGTTTCACTCTCCCTGATGAAAGTTCAGCCCGTGCCCGGGTGCGCAAGTTGGTCAGTGCCGAGACATCCCGACGTTGGACCTCGATCGGAATTGCCCATACTCTCGGATTCAGCGAGGCCACACTGCGCCGCCGCCTGGCGGAGGAGAGCGTCACCTTGCGCGAACTTCTTCAGGATGTACGGATGACGCACGCGCTGACCCTGCTGCAATCCACGGACGTTTCGGTCCTCGACGTAGGCCTGGCTGTGGGCTACGACTCAGCCTCCCGTTTCGCGGTCCG
>CALMON010000187.1:18349-19792 GCA_937871785.1 uncultured Granulicella sp. | reverse complement strand
TCGCTCATAACCCAAAGGTCGTAGGTTCAAATCCTACCCCCGCAACCAATCAAATGTACATTCTGCATGCGTCGGAAACTGCTTTATCAGAACATCGTCCACCTTGACTATGTGGGCTTCGTCGCGTCTGCAATCCATTTACCCGGCTGCTCCGGTGTCGAACGGTTTCCGCGCCATAGCGTCGGCAGCAGAGCGCTCTGAGAGCGGCGTTGGCTCTCTCCTGCCAGCGGCAATCAATACGCCGGGAGCGAACAGCAGTCTCACTTCTGTGACGCCGTGCGCCCCGTCGTCCTCGGGATTACCTAGACCAAGCGTGCGCCGCAGTCGACGTGGATCGTTTCTCCCGTGATCGCCTGGTTTTGCATGAGCAGCAGGACGGCCTGCGCCACTTCTTCCGCGGTCACCAAGCGCGGCACGAGATGCTTCCGGGTGACCTCATCAAGTGCTTTTGAGCCAAGGTCGGGGAAAATGTGGTTCCACATCGGGGTGTCGGTGTAGCCGGGTGCGACGGCATTGAAGCGCAAAGGCGCAAGCTCGATGGCAAGGACGCGCGCCAATTGCTCGGTCGCCATTGTGGCAATGCCGGACACCCAGGCCCCTTTAGCGGGACGGTCCGAAGCCAGGCCGCCGCTGAAGGTAAAGGACCCACCCGGACGCATGAGAGGGTGCGCCGTACGCACCACTTCCAGAGAGCCCCAAAGGCGTTCATCGAAGCGATGGCGAAAGTCGCTGAGTGGATGATCCAGCGGGCCGCCAATCTTGGTGCTGCCGGCCGCAATATAGACGTGATCGACGCTGGCTAGCCCAGCAAACACGGCTTTGATCGAAGCCGTGTCGTTGATGTCGGCTACGTGGATCTCAAGGCCGAGCACCGCCTCCCGGGCGGCTTCCAGTTTGGCTTTCGTTCTCCCGACAGCGAGAACTCGAGCGCCGAGAGCACGCGCCGCCCTGGCGACCGCGAGGCCGATCCCTTCCGATCCGCCAATCACTACAACCTGCTGTTCCATCAACATAAGACCTACACCTTTCGTCGCCGGTACGGCTTGGTGGGGCGTGCGTCGTGTGACGCAGCGCATCCGTCAAGCTGCACGTGCAGAGGTAGTATGTCGCGGTCTCGCCTGCCGAATCTACGGAGTAATATCTCCGTTCAGCGCTCCGGCTGAACGCTGGCGTGTTGCTGACCCCAAAGCAGCAAGCCGTTCATGGCGAGCATGAGGTCCGAGCCCAGCTCAGTCAGGCACCAGTGCCCTTCTATCTTTTGAAGGACCCCGTCATCTTCCAGTTCATGCAGCACCTGCGTCAGAACTCGCTCCGCCAGACCCGGGTCGAGGCGTAGCAGGTCAGAATACCGTTTGCCCCCTGAAAACAGATTCCAGACCACGGTCGCTTTCCATCTGCCCGACAGGACGGCCAAGGTCCGTTCAATGGGACACGATGAAAACC
>CALMON010000187.1:9482-18339 GCA_937871785.1 uncultured Granulicella sp. | reverse complement strand
CCATGTGACTTTTCAGCGTTTGAGGCCGGTGGGGTCGGCAGCGGCGTTGGTCACAACCCGCACCTGCAGGCAGCGGTCGTGTCGATCGTACGCCGAATGCTGCTGGACGGGCTGGAGCGTGTGGCGGGTTGGACGACCGCTTCTCGCGAAATGGCAGCAACGTCGACCGCCTGGGCCCTGTATGGAGCCGTGCGGGACTGCTTCAGCCGGAACAACCGGGACCAGCGGAGAAGGTCGGCGACGCTATTTACAATTTTTTTTTCCCGTTGCTGAGCCCGATCAGCAATACAGGCCCGTCGCAGAGGCTCCACGACCAGCCCCTGCATCGAGAGTGCTCGAAGCGGCTCCTGAGTACCTTATGTGTGGCTCTCCAGAGAGCGCGCGGCCTTTACCATGAACCGGAACTGCCGTGCGCACCCGTCCGTGACAGCTTTCTCGATTCATCGCACGAGAATCGAGTTTGGATGTGGGTTTCTCGGCTGAAGGTCAGCAGAGCCCCCGGCAATCGAAGGAATCAACATTACTTCATCACCGTCTTCGAAAGCGTGAGTGTCTCCGCCGAGAAAGCGTATATCTTCGTCGTTCACGTAAACATTGATGAAGCGGCGCAGCTTGCCGTGTTCATCCTTGACGTTTGCCGACAGCGCCGGGAACTTTGTGTCGAATTCAGCGATGAGGCTCGGCAGGTTGGCGGCTTCGGAGTCGAAGGTTTTCTGCCCATCCGTGTGGCGAGCGAGAGCGGTTGGCAGCGTGACCTTGATGCTCATCGTGCACCCCCGGCCAGCTCAAATTCCTGCTCAGGCTCGAACGTGGGAGCGGGCGCGTCCAGTGAGCGGAGATACTCGTCGAACGCAGCCAGGCGCGGCTTGATCGCGGGCTCCGCTTCAAAGCGGCCCACGAGCGCGTCAGTTGTCTTCAACCCGTTGCCGGTAATGCAAACCACGGTAGTCTCGTCAGCCTTGATGCGGCCATGCGCATAGAGCCGCGCCGTCACAGCCGTCGTGACGCCCCCGGCGGTTTCGGTGAAGATGCCTTCCGTTTCGGCGAGTTCCTGCATGCCGGCGACGATTTCCACATCCGACACGTCTTCCGCCCAGCCACCAGTTTCACGAATCATCTTGGCGGCGGCAGGGCCGTCGGCGGGGTTGCCAATTGCGAGCGACCGGGCAATCGTATTCGGCCGCTGTGGCTCGATATGGTCCCAGCCTTCGCGCACGGCGTGCGAAATCGGCGAGCATCCCGTTGCCTGCGCGCCAAAAAAACGGACCGGCTTGTCTTCAACGAGCCCGAGCGCGACGAGTTCCTTGAAAGCCTTGCGAATCTTGCGAATCAGCGACCCACCCGCCATAGGGCAAACGATGTTGTCGGGGAGCTTCCATCCAAGCTGCTCGGCGATCTCGTACCCCACCGTCTTTGAACCCTCAGCGTAATACGGCCGCAAATTGACGTTGACGAAACCCCAGTTGTATTCGTCGGCGATCAGTGTGCACAGCCGATTGACATGGTCGTAATTGCCATCGATACGCACCAGGCGAGCGCCGTACACCTGCGTATTCAAAATTTTCGCGGCTTCGAGATCGGCCGGAACCAGGATGCACGCCTTGATGCCCAGCCGCGCGCTCTGCGCCGCGACCGAGTTGGCCAGGTTGCCAGTCGAGGAGCAGCCGACCGTCGTAAACCCGAACGCCTGCGCATTCGCCAGCGCCACGGAAACGACACGATCCTTGAAGCTTAGAGTCGGAAAGCAGACGGCATCGTTCTTTACGTACAGATTGGCGGCGCCGATGCGCTTGCCCAACCCCTTCGCACGAACCAGGGGCGTAAAGCCAACTGGCAGGTCCGGCTCAAAGCCTTCAGGAATCGGCAGTAGCTGCTTATAGCGCCAGATGTTGCTTGGCCCGGCGGCAACGGTGTCCCGCGTGAAGCGGCCGCGCACGGTGTCAAGATCGTACTGGACTTCGAGGGGGGCGAGGCAGTCCGCACAAGCCGAAAGCGGCTGGTTGCCATAGCTCTTGCCGCATTCATTGCAGCGCAGTTCGTACTTCGTACAGGAAGACTCCGTCAATGCAAACTCCCGTAGCTGCAGGGGGTTCGACTCTCTGCGACGTCTCTGTGCTGGGCTGCCCGCGCGGCGGAAGGAAAGGAAATGCGGCGGTGCAGCGGTCTTGGCTGCAGACTCCGAATCTCATGTTCCCTGCGCTCGCCCTACGGCAAACCAGGAGAGAGTTGACACCGGTACGCACTATCTGTCCGGTTGTCGTGGCGTCGCAGGGCTCGTCCCTCAACCACTCTTCATGAAATTCAAACTTGCCCGGCCCATAGGTACGAACAAGTAGGAATAGATCGTTTCTACCAGATTGAGATGCAGGCTGCAACCTGAGCGAAATATTTGTTGTGGACAATTTTGAGGCAGCTTGTGTATGGTGCTCGCATTTGAAGGAGGCACCCGCCATGCGAATCATCCGCTACCTCGTCCAGGCTTCGATCGTCGCCCTGTCCATCGGCCACCTCTGCCGCTGATGGCCTTCGGCTTCGGTCACGCCACCTGATCGCCAGGGTCGAAGTTTAGATTCGGCCCCAGCCACCGCTCGGCTTCAAGTACGCTCATCCCCTTGCGCGCGTGGTAGTCGATCACCTGGTCGCGGTCGATCTTTCCCAGCGAAAAGTAGCGCGACTGCGGGTGCGCGAAGTAGATGCCGCTGATGCTCGACCCCGGCCACATCGCAAAATTCTCAGTCAGCTTGATACCTGTGTTGGCTTCGGCATCGAGCAGCCGCCAGATAGTCCCCTTCTCCGTATGATCGGGGCAGGCCGGGTAGCCCGGCGCGGGGCGGATGCCGCGGTACTTCTCCTGGATCAGGTCCGCCGGCGCGAGGTGTTCCGCGAGGCCATAGCCCCACTCATCGCGAACGCACTTGTGCAGGCACTCGGCAAAGGCTTCCGCTAGACGGTCGGCGATGGCTTCGGCCATGATCGCGTTGTAGTCGTCATGCTGCTCACGAAAACGGTCGCCCAGAGCCTTTAGCCCGATGCCCGACGTCACGGCAAACAGGCCGATGTGGTCCGGCAGGGCAGTTTCAAGCGGCGCTATGAAGTCAGCCAGGCTGCGGCATGGCTCCGTCCCTTCGCGGTTCGCCTGCTGCCGGAGGAAGTGCAGCCGGGCAAGCTCCCCCGTGCGCGACTCGTCTGCGTAGAGGGCCACGTCATCCCCTACGGCCTGCGCCGGGAAAAATCCGTACACGCCTCGCGCGGTCAGCAGGGTTTCCGCGATGATGGTGTCGAGCAGCGCCTGCCCGTCATGGAAAATCTTCTTCGCTTCGACACCCTGGTTCTTGTCGTCGAGAATACGCGGGTAGATGCCCTTCAGTCCCCAGGTATGGAAAAACGGCGACCAGTCGATGTAGTCGCGCAAGGTGGCGAGTGGGAAGTCGTTGAGCACGCGAACTCCGGTAAACGACGGCGTCGGCAGGTCTTCAGCGCGCCACACGATGGGCGTCCGCCGCGCGCGCGCCGTGTCAAGCGGGATCACCTTCTGCGCGGGGGCGGCGTGCTTGCGGCGCAAGGCTTCGTAGTCGGCGCGATGCTCCGCGATGAATGCGTCGCGGCCATCTTCGCTCAACAGGCTGGTCGTCACCGGGACGGCGCGGCTGGCGTCGAGCACGTGCACCACGGGGTGGCTGTAGTGCGGCGCGATCTTGACCGCGGTATGCGCCCGGCTGGTGGTCGCACCGCCGATCAGCAGCGGCTGCGTAAAGCCCTGCCGCTCCATTTCCCGCGCGACGTGCACCATTTCATCGAGCGAGGGCGTAATCAGCCCGCTCAGCCCGATTATGTCGGCGCGCTCCGCCTTGGCGCGCTCCAGAATCTTCTCGGCCGAGACCATCACGCCCATGTCGATCACTTCATAGTTGTTGCACGCCAGAACCACGCCGACGATGTTCTTGCCGATGTCGTGCACGTCGCCTTTCACCGTGGCGAGCACGATCTTGCCCTGCGCCTTGACCTTTTGCCCGGACGCGACCATCTCGGCCTTTTCCGCTTCCATGTACGGCGTCAGGTGAGCGACGGCTTTTTTCATCACGCGCGCCGACTTCACCACCTGCGGCAGAAACATCTTGCCGGCGCCGAACAGGTCGCCGACCACACTCATGCCGTCCATCAACGGGCCTTCAATCACCAGCAACGGGCGGCCCAGCTTCACGCGAGCCTCCTCGGCGTCCTGCTCAATGTACGCGTCGATGCCGCGCACCAAAGCGTGCGCAAGCCGCTCCTCGACTGTCCCGTTGCGCCACTCTTCGGTCTTCTTTTCCTGCTGCGCCGTGTCCCCGCTCGAGGCCCGCTTCAGCCGTTCGCCGAACTCCACCAGTCGCTCGGTCGAATCCGCGCGGCGGTTCAGCAATACATCTTCGACCAGCACCTTCAGCTCCGGCTCGATCTCCTCATACACCTCAAGCATGCCGGCGTTGACGATGCCCATGTCCATACCCGCCTGAATAGCGTGGTACAGAAACGCCGAGTGCATGGCTTCGCGCACCTTGTTGTTGCCGCGGAAGCTGAACGAAATGTTCGACACACCGCCAGACACTTTGGCGTGCGGCAGGTTCCCCTTGATCCAGCGCGTCGCGTCGATAAAGTCGACCGCGTAATTGTTATGCTCCTCCATGCCGGTCGCGACGGTCAGGATGTTGGGATCGAAGATGATGTCTTCCGGCGGAAAGCCCACCTGGTCGACGAGGATTCGGTAAGCCCGCTCGCAAATCCGAATCTTCTCGGCAAAGCTCGCCGCTTGCCCTTGCTCGTCGAAGGCCATCACCACGACTGCCGCGCCATACTTCATCACCGCAGCAGCGTTGGCCCGGAACTTTTCTTCGCCTTCCTTCAGCGAAATGGAGTTGACGATGCCCTTGCCTTGCAGAGTCTTGAGGCCGGCCTCGATCACCTCCCACTTGGACGAGTCGACCATGAACGGCACCTTCGCGACTTCCGGCTCCGACGCCAAAAGCTGAAGGTAGCGCGTCATCGCGGCAACGCCGTCGATCATGCCCTCGTCCATGCAGATGTCGATGACGTTGGCGCCGTTTTCCACCTGCTGCCGTGCGACGGCCACAGCTTCTTCGTACTTGCCTTCCTTGATCAGCTTGGCAAACTTCGGCGACCCGGCCACGTTCGTGCGCTCACCGAGCATGATGAACACACCCGCTTGCTGCGTAAACGGCTGCGAGCCCGAAAGCCGCAGCGGCTTGGCTGCAATCTGCTCTTTTTCCCCGTTGCTCAAGCGGCCACCAACTCACGCGCCAGCACGCGCGGCGCGCGCCCTTCGAGAGCTTTGGCGATCGCGGCGATATGCGCCGGCGTATTTCCGCAGCATCCACCCGCGATGTTGATTAATCCATCTCCGGCGAAGCCACCCAGAAAGCGGGCCATGTCATCCGGTCCGAGGTCGAACCCGGTCTCGGACAGCGGATTCGGCAGCCCCGCATTCGGGTAGCAGGAAATCGCCACATCCGCTTTGGCCGACAACTCCGACAGGAAGGGATACATCAGGTCCGGCCCCAGCGAGCAGTTCAACCCGACCGAAAGCGGCTTCACATGCTGTACCGCGTTCCAAAAGGCCTCGGTCGTCTGCGCGGAAATCAGCGTCTCACCCCCGCGCCCGACCGCCGCTGAAATCATCACCGGAAGCTCGTTGCCAGCGGAGGTGAAGCCGTCTTCATCGAAAACTTCGCGGATCGCCACGAGCGCCGCCTTCGCGTTCAGCGAGTCGAAGATCGTTTCCACCAGCAGCAGATCGCTTCCACCCGCGATCAGCGCGCGGGTCTGCTCCTTGTAGGCAATCTTTACCTGATCGAAGGTCACCACGCGAAACCCTGCGTCGTCGGCATCCGGCGAATTCGAAAGAGACACGGTCAGCGGCCCGATCGCTCCCGCTACGAACCGCTGCCGACCAGTCTCGTTGCCAACGCGGTCGGCCCATTCGCGGCACTGTTTCGCGGAGGTCTCATTGATCTCCCAAGCGAGGTTTTGCAGCATGGGGTCATCGATGATCTTCTGGTAGAAAGCAGGGTCCTTGCGGCCGCCGGTTTCGCGCGGGTCTTCGACGAAGAACTCGCTTTGCGTGATGCTCGTCGCGCCGAAGGTATTGGTCTCGATGATGTCCGCGCCGGCTTCCAGAAAGCGCCGGTGAATGTCGCAGATCATGTCTGGCTGCGAGATCGAAAACAGGTCGCCGTTGTTGAGCAGGTCCTTGTCGGCATCCTGAAACCGCTGCCCGCGAATGTCGTGCTCGGTCATGCCGTAGGTGCGGATGGTCGTGCCCATCGCGCCATCGATGATGGCGATGCGGTGCTTCAGGATCTCTTGCAGTGGATGGGTTTGCGGCTTCATTGTCATCCCTTTCGGCCTGTCGCAACACGGCGAGCCACGGAGGCTCGCCGCTCACTCACGTCCATACATCCGGCTTACGCCAACGCTTCAGCGCGTTCCTTCGCCGAACCCGGCAAGCCGTTCTCAACCGGCATCAGCAGATCTTCCTTGCGCATCACGAGGTTTGTCGCGTTCAAGCTGGCAAGCTCGAAGCCGTGGCCGTGCGTGATAGCGTCCGTCGGGCAAGCCTCCACGCAGTAGCCGCAAAATATGCAGCGGTTGTAATCGATGTTGTACACCTTCGCGTAGCGCTCGGCGGACGAGATACGTACCGCCTCGGTGTTCTCGGCTGCCTCGATATAGATGCAATTCGCTGGGCAGGCCGCCGCGCACAGAAAGCAGGCGACGCACTTTTCCAGGCCGTTTTCATCACGCTGCAACTGGTGTTTGCCGCGAAAGCGCTCCTGAAACTGCGCCCCGCGCATGGGCCCTTTGCCGTCCGGGTAGTTTTCGACCTCGGTCGGCTGAAACGCTTCTTTCAGCGTGATGCTCATGCCTTTGGCGATGGCGGCGACATTTCCTACAATCGACATAGCTACAAGTATACGATGCCGCTCGCTCGCGATAAGCTAGGGTCCATGAAGCGCTTTCATGCCGTCGCTGCCCTGCTCGTGCTGCCCGTCTCCTTCGCTGTCCACGCCCAAGCCGCCGGCCAGCCATCGGCCACGACCAAAGAGGCCGGCCCGGCCATGCACCACGACAAGGCGAACGCCGTGCTTTCCACCACGCTGCGCGTCGACACCGGCAACGGAGCACCCATGACATTTACCGTTGACGATTTGAAAACGATCCCGCAGCACGCCGTTCCCGTCAAAAACGGGCACAGCGGAGAGCAGGAAACCTACGACGGTCCGCTGCTGTCAGATATCCTCGCCAAGGCTGGGTTCGCGCTGACTGAGAAGAACCAGGGCAGCATGTTGCGTTCGGTGATTCTTGCAGGCGGCACGGACAAGTATTTCGTGGTGTATTCCGCAGCCGAGGTGCAGCGCGGTCTCCACGATGCCGACGTGATCGTCGCGCTCACACGCAACGGCGGCTCGCTCGGCCAGAACGGCCTTTTCCAACTCATCAACAACCGCGATGTGAAACCCGCGCGCTGGGTGCGTAACCTGGCGTCGATCACAGTGAAGCCCGTCGCACCGTAATGCGGAGTCCGCACGCGCCTGAGCCCGTCAGCGGCTGAACCGGTAGCTCGCCTTCAACAGGTAATTTTCTACCGAAGGGTTCGCATCGCCGCGGCCGGCATTTGAAAAATGGTGGTACGCCAGGTCCAGCGCAAAGGATTGGCGCGGCGTGCGGTAATACTCCACACCGCCACGCAGTTCCGCTGTGAAGTTGAAGCGAGTCGAGTCGCTCGTCGGCACCGCGCGCGTAAACGCCACAAACCCCGCATTGGCTTCGGCAAACGGCTGCAGCCGGTGCCCGGGACGAAAATTCAACCGCTGCCCCAGCGGACTGACGCCGCCGCCGTACACAAACGGCTGCGTACACACGCTGTTATAGCTGATTGTCGTCGGCGGGCCGTTTGCGCTGGTGACGACGACGCGGGCAGAGTCGGACTGGCATGGCACGGAAATCAACTGATCGATGTGCGTGACGACCGGCGGCTGCGTTCCCGAGGTGCTCGTAAAGTCGACCACCTGCCGCGGGTTGCGAACCAGAAACACCGGAAGCACTTCGATTTCCCAACGGTAAGTGAAGTGTTTCGGCCGGCCAACGCGCCAATCCACCGTGGCGCTCGCGTTCAACACTTTGCGGTCCTGCGACAGCGCCGCGAAGATGTCGTGCGAGCTGTTCGCGTAGCCGACGGCCACGCCGTACGTCAGAAATGGGTCAAAGGTTTCCCTTGTGCGCTGGGCTTTCGCAGCGATACAGAACAACAGCGAAACAACGACAGCGGCGCAACGGGCCTTCATTCGATTCCGAGATCCTTCCAGACTTTCCCCACCTTTGACTTCACCTCGTCGGGCATCGTAAGCATCTGCGGCCATTGCCGCGTGAAACCTTCGGCGGCCCACTTGCGCGTCGCGTCGATCCCCATTTTGCTGCCGTAATTCGGCAGCCGGCTCGCGTGGTCGAGCGAATCGACCGGCCCCAGCGTGAACTGAATGTCACGTTCCGGGTCGATGTTGTTGGCCACCCGCAGCGTCACTTCGCCCAGGTCCTGCACGTCGCAGTCCTCGTCGACCACGACGACGCACTTGGTAAACATGGCCTGGCCCATGGCCCAGATGCCGCTCATCACCTTGCGCGCGTGGCCGGCGTAGCTTTTGCGGATGCTGACGATCATCAGGTTGTGGAAGACGCCTTCAGCCGGCAGGTTCACGTCACGGATTTCGGGCAGCGTCAGGCGCATGAGCGGCAGAAAAATGCGCTCGACAGCCTTGCCCATCCACGCATCTTCCATCGGCGGTTTGCCGACGATCGTCGCCGA
>CALMON010000187.1:0-9472 GCA_937871785.1 uncultured Granulicella sp. | reverse complement strand
ATGCAGGTGATGTGGAAGACCGGGTAGTCGTCCTGCATGGTGTAAAAGACGGTATTGTCGCATAAAGTAAATTCGATGCGCAGCTCGCCGATTTCGACGAAGCCTTCGAGCACAATTTCCGCCGTCGCCGGCACTTCAAGATCAACCGTTTCACAGCGCACCAGTTCCACCGCTTTCCCGCGCAGAAACCCGCTGATCAGGTACTCTTCCACTTCCGGCGGCGCGGGGACGATGGCGCTGAACGTCGTCGCCGGGTCGGACCCGATGAAGACCGCGACCTCCATGCGCTCGCCGCGAATCTTCGTCAACACCTGCTGCGGAATGGTGCCGACATTCCGCGCCGCGGCGGTGCCGCCCGCGGTCAGGGCCATCACGTCAACCGACCCGGCAACGTCCACCGTCGCCGCGCGCACGCGGTCGCGAACGTGTTCCGCCGCGACCTTTTGCCGCTGCCAGTGCATGCCGGTCGAAGTGCCGTCATAGACTTGCATGCGGTACATACCGACATTGCGCTTGCCATTGTGGGGGTCACGCGTGACGACGCACGGCAGCGTGATAAAGCGTCCGCCATCCGCGGGCCAGGTTTGCAGCACAGGAAATTGCAGCACGTCGATGTCCGCGCCGCGGTGAATCACTTCCTTGCACGGAGCGGCTTTGGCCGCTTGGCCATCGAGCGTCTTCGGAAAGAAACCGCCGACCTCCGCCAGCATCGGCAGCATCTTGAGCTTGTCCATAAAGCTCGTCGGCGTTTGCGGCTTCAACAGCAGCTCGATGCGCTTGGCAACATCGTCGAGCGAGTCCACCTGCAGCGCCAGCTTCATGCGCCGCTCGCTACCGAACTGATTCATCAGCACGCGCGCTCCGGGGTAGCCTTTGACGTTCTCGAACAACAGCGCCGGCCCGCCCGCCTTCGCGGTTCCCTTACCCGACTTCGACGCGCGGTCGGCCAACTCCCCCATTTCCAGCAACGGCGACACCTCTGCCGTTACCCGCTTCAACTCACCCGCTTTATCGAGAGCTTTGATCCAATCGCGAAGACTATCGTAGGCCAAAATACATCCCTTTACCGGCAATACAGCCAGGTCAAATCTTGAGGAAAATCCGTTTCCGCCACAGCATCCACACCGGGAGGAAGCACACCCCCACCACTGCGGTGGCGAACAGTAACTAGGTCATTTTCGTCGACCCACGCGACGCAAAGCCGAACGTGTAGATCAACGACCAGAGCGTGTGCTTGTCGCCATCGGAGTCGGCCAGCTTGACATACAGGCAGCCTTTTACCAGCAGCACCGACGCGGCATACGCGGCAATTGCGTTCGAACCAAACACAAACCACGGCCATGTGGCCGCTTGCAGCCAGCGCGGCCAAGGCTGCGGGCGTGAATCAACCAGAGCCGCCAGGGCAACCAGTCCCAGAGCGGCGAATCCAGCCATCAGCAGGACGTAGCTGCTCGTCCAGAGGTTTTTATTGATCGGAAACGACCGGCCCCACAGCAGGCCCAGCACCACAAGGACCGCTCCGCTCATGGCCAGCATCGTGCGCATGCCGCGCGCGTCGCGGCCCCACCAGCCGTCAGTCGGGTGCCGCATCCACAGCGCGGCCAGCGCGCCCAACAGGGTGGTCGCGATGGCCGGCAGGGTGCTCAGAAGGCCTTCCGGGTCGCGAGTCTTCTCATACAGCGTGCCCGTATGCAGCCACTTCAGGGTCCACGCACTGAAGCTGCGGTCCAGCCACGCCGTCAGGTTCAGGTCTTTGTCGAGCAGCGGAAAATCCCGTACCGGCCAGCCCGCCCCGGGCACCGGAACCCACCGCAAGAGCACCCAATAGCCTGCAAGCAGGACGGCCACCACGCCAAACAGCACGCGCTTGTCGCGCGTCCGCAACAGCACAAGGCCAGCCAACGGATAGCACAGCGCAATGCGCGTAAGCACGCCGAAAATCCGCATGTGCGTGTAGTGGAAATACGGGATCAGAGAAAGCACCGTCTTGAGCAGAAACAGCTTGCCCGCGCGCGCTACCATATGGCCGGCAAGCGTCAGGCGCGTATCGCCTTTGCGCTCACGCGCTTCAATTGAAAACACCGTGGACGCGCCCACCACAAACAAAAACGTCGGAAAGACCAGGTCCGTCAAGGTCCATCCGTTCCAGGTGGCGTGGTCCAGTTGCGAGTACACGTGCTCCCAGTCGCCGGGGTCGTTCACCAGGATCATGAACGCGATCGTGAGCCCGCGAAGCAGGTCGATAGACACGACGCGCCCGGGCAACACCACCCTGCGGGTTACCGCCTCGCCCATCGTTATCGGCTTTACGAGAGTCGCAGCACTCATGCTCCTATTCTCACCTAACACGCTTCGTTGCAGGGGCCTGCCCCGCAGGTTTATTGAAGCGGAGTGAAGCAGGCGCGCTCCCCGGAACAATGGCGGACAGGCCGGTGTCTAAACCCGCAGTTGCATTCCTCGCCTGGATGCCACCCGTACCCACTTCAGGGAGGTGTGCCCCATGTTTGAGCAGAGTCTTGTTGAATCTACCCATAGCCTAAAGACGCAGAATCGCTGGTCGATTTGGCTGTCGCTTGCCTTGCAGGCAGCCGTCGCCGCAGCCATCGTCGCGCTCCCGTTGCTGCATCCGGAAGGGCTCGGCCGCCTGAGCCTTGGCCCGCCGCAGCTCTTTGTTCCTTCTCCGCCACCACCTCCCCCGCCGCCGGTGCGTGTGGTCGCTCACGCGAGCACGGCCAGTGAAGCTCCCGCGGCAGCGCCGCCGGCGCCTCGACTGGTCAACGCCGTACTGCACCCGACGGTGGATCGGCTACTAAGCCCGCGGGCCGATGGAGAGGCTCCGCCAAGCCCCGCAGTTACCCTGACCGGCGGAGGCATGGGTGACGCCAGCAGCACCGGCAGCAGCCTCTTCGCCACCGCGCCTACAGGAATTCGCGTCAGCGTGGCCAGCCCTGCCAAACCGGTCAAAATGTCGAGCGGCGTTACAGCCGGGCTGCTGATCAACCCCATCCATGCCGACTACTCGGCGATCGCCCGCAGCGCTCACGCCGAAGGCACGGTGGTGATTCACGCGATCATCTCGAAAACCGGCACGATTGAACGCGCCTCGGTAAGCAGCGGGCCGGCGTTACTCGCATCGGCCGCTCTCGACGCGGTGAAGCGAGCGCGCTATCGGCCTTTCCAGCTCAATGGAGAACCCACCGAAGTCGACACCACCATCAACGTCGTGTTCCGCCTCAACTGAACACCTACAAGCAGGCTACGCCGCGATCGTTTCCATCGGGTAGCCTGCGTCCTTCCACCCCTGCAACCCTCCGCGCAGCGGTCTTACCCGCATGACGCCGATGCGGCGCAGGTCCATCGCTACCTTGGCGCTCGTTTCTTCGCTTGGGCATGTGCAATACACCACCACGTCGCGGTCGCGGGGAATCAACTGGTTGCGCTGCTTCAGTTCCGACGGCCCGATCCGCACGGCTCCGGGCAGGATGCGGGGATCGGGCAGAACGTCAAGAGGATGCCGGAGATCCACGATGAAAGGTGCCGGCAGGTGTTCCCGTTTGGCGTCATCCATCATCGCGAGCAGTTGCTCCGGCTCCAGGCGCAACCCGCGCAAATCGTAGAGGAAGCGCTGCTTCTTATACAGCCGGTAGATGATCACGCCTACCACCATCACGACGATGAGCCCAATCGCGAAGTGCTCCAGCACCGTGAAGAACTCACTGCTGCGTTTGGCGAGATCGCCGAAGAACCGCCCCGCAAACAACCAGGCGCTCGCCCAACCGATGGAGCCTACCACGTCATACAACAAAAACTTCGGGTACGACACCTTCGCCTGCCCGGCGATGGGCGGAGCCATGGTGCTGAAGCCCGGAACGAACTTCGCAAACAGCAGAGTGATGGCCCCTTGGCGGGCTACCCGGCTCTGCGTTTTCTCGACGCAGGTCGCGGCTTCCAGCGAAAAGCGGCACAGCACATTCAGCACGCGCGTGCCGTAGTGGCGACCCAGGAAATACCATGCCGAGTCGGAAAGGACGCAGGCCAGCACAATTACGGGAAGCGCATACGCGATGTGCAGCTTATGCGCCGCGCTCATGGTGCCCGCCGCCAGCATCACCGGAACGCTCGGAACGGGAATGCCCCCTTGCTCAATCAGAACCCACACAAACAGGAGTGAATAAGCATGAACAACCAGAAGTCCTAAAACCGTTTTCACGCCGCCTCGCCTCCTTTGCACGTTCTTTACACGTTATAGATGATCGCTATCCTGCTCTGACGCGCATTTATCTCACGCGCAAAGCGATGGGGCAGGAAGCCGAAGCTCCCTGCCCCGGTCCTACGACGATCTACTGCTTGACGCGGACGTCCGGCTCGACCGACATACCGGGTCGGAGACGATGGTCGCTGTTTTCCTGGTTCAGGTTCGTGAAGTCGATGCGCACCGGAATGCGCTGCACGACCTTCACGTAGTTGCCCGTAGCGTTTTCCGCCGGAAACAAGCTCAACCGCGAGCCCGTGGCTCCACCAATCTGGGTGATGACGCCTTCGAACTTGCGACCGCCAAGAGCATCCACTTTCAATTCAACCTTCTGGTTCTGCTTCATGCCCTTGAGCTGCGTTTCTTTGAAGTTTGCGGTCACCCAAAGATTGTCGAGCGGAACGATCGTCAGCAGGTCCTGGCCGACACTCAGGTTTGCGCCCACCGCGACATTCTTCTTATCGACGATGCCCGAGATCGGTGCCAGAATTTTGCCGTAGCTCAAGTTCAACCGCGCCTGGTCGACCTTGGCTTGCGCCTGCTGCACATCCGCCGCCGCGGCGCTTGCGCGGGCCTGCTGCACAGCCACCTGCGCAGGGCCGTTCTGCCGATTCTGCTGCTCGGCGTCGCGAGACTGCGCGACACGCTGCTGCGCTACGCGCACCAGTTCCCGTTGCGCGGACACGTTGCGCTTGGCCTCGTCCACAGCCGCCGCCGCTGCCACGGCCGTAGCCACCGCCGCGTCATACTGCTGCTTCGAAATGACGTCTTTCTGCACCAGGGGCGTGTACCGGTCCACGTCAGACTGAGCCTTGACGGCATTGGCCGTGCTTTGTGCCACGCGGTACTCGGCGGCCTGCTCCTGCTGCTGCGACTGCAGTACGCTGGCCTGCTGGCCGAGCACATCCGAGCCCGACGTGCTCAAGCTCGTACGCACGTTAACCGACGTGATCGGCACATTTGCATTTGCCTGCAGGGCGTCCGCCCGGGTGCTCGCCAGGCTGGCTTCCGCCTGCGCCAGGGCTACCTGCAAATCCTTGGGGTCCATGTCGGCAATCGGATCTCCCGCGTGCACGACCTGGTTTTCTTCGACGTACACCTTCAACACCTGCCCGGCCACACGCGAGCTCACCTGATACAGATCGCCGTCCACCTGCGCGTCGTCGGTGTCTTCAGTAAACGTGGAACGCCAATAGAAAAAGCCGGCGACCAGCAGCAGCAATAGCACCACCACACCGATCAGGAACCCACGCCCTGCCTTCTTTGCAGTAGATTCCGCGGGAGCAGCCGCCGCAGCATCGGTCGGCGTCGCCGCCTGGGCGGAAGGTGCGGTTCCATCCGCCGGCTCAATCTTGACCGTTCCGGAAATCTGGGCCGTCTGGCCGTTTGTATTCAAATCCTGATCCGCCACGTTACTTGCCTCCAGTGTCGTTGGTTGCGGGCGCGGGCGCGCCGCTTGCGGAAGGAGCCCCGGCTGCGCCCGGGAGCGCCGGTGTGCTCACCGCCGTTGTGCTCTTCAAATAGTCCTTGTAGTTCGTTGACGCCACACCCAGCGCACGCGCCAGAGCCAGCTTTGCCACATTGTGCTGGTACAGCGCGCTGATGTACTGGTCGTTCGCCTGCTGGCTTGTCGTCAGTGCCTGCGACACCGGAAGGCTGTCGGCCACACCGGCGCGGAAGCGCTGCTGCGCTTCGCTCAAGGCTTCGGTCGCCAGATCGGCATTGCTGCGCGCCGCGTCGACGAGTTTCGCCGCGGTCTGGATGTCGAGAATGGCGTCGCGAACGTCGGCGTTCACCTGTTGCACCAGGTCGGACACCCGCGCCTTTACCTGCTGGGACTGGGCGTCCGCCACCAGCGCGTCGCCGCGTGTTTTCGCAAGCTGCAAAATGGGCGCCGTCAACTGCCCGGTGGCTGTATAGGTCCCGTGAGAATGGCCCGGAGTCGTTCCGAGATCGCCAAAGTCGCCGTTGACGCTCAGGGCTGGAAGCTGCTCGGCGAACGCGGCCTTCTTGGCCTCAGCGCCGGCCTTCAACTGCTCTCCACCCGCTTGCAGGTCCTTGCGCTGCCCCAATGCCTGCTGGAAGGTCGCGTCCGGGTCGGGGACATCGAGCGCGGCGAACGGCGTTGAATCGACCAGCCGAAACTGCTGGTTCAGCGGCATGCCGATGGTTCGGGCGAGCGCGATCTTGTCCTTCTCGAACAGGTTTCGCGTGGCGATTAGGTTTTGCTGCTCGTTCTGGTAATCCACCTGCGCGCGCAGCACGTCAAGTCGCGGACTCGTACCCGCCAGATGCGCGTCATTCGCCTGATCGAGCGAAAGTTTTGAAGTGGCCAGCTCGGCTTGTACCGAGTCGATCCGCGCCGCATCCGCGATGCAGAGCAGGTAGGCGTTCCCCACCGTCAGCACCACAAGGTCGCGGGCGTCTTCCGCCGTCAGCTTGGCGGCGTTAAAGTTATGCTTGGCGGCAATGTAGTTTTCAAGGGCCTGCACGTTGATGAGGTTCTGCGTCAGGTACGCCCGGAAGTCAATTACCTGGAAGGGTCCGATGATCTGCTGAATACCGGGAAATTTCAGACCGTACGCTGCCAGATTCACCTGCTCGACCGTGATCGAGGCCGACCCCGTGATCGAGGGCAGAAGGGCCTGCAACTGCTGCAGACGTTGCCCGCCGGCAGACTTTTCTGACGAGCTCTGCAGCACGAGGCCGAGGTTGTTTCGCAGGCCGCGCTGAATAGCATCGTCGAGCGTCAGATCCAGCACGCCGGCCGTCGCCTGGTCGCGCACGATACTTCCGCGGTACGAGTTGTCGGTGGCATTGGTGGGTGTCACCTGCGTGCCGGGAGCGTTCAGTTGTTGCTGTGCCGCGGCTGCTGCTGAAATGTTCGCCGAGGAACTGCCGGCAGCGGAGTTGTTATTGCGTTGCGAATTCGAAGACTGCCCCCAGGCTCCGGAAACGGTACAAGCACAGCAAACAGCCGCCACGGCCAGCTTGCCCGACCGCGCCGTCGAGCTCCATCCCGAGCCCGGTTCCGCGCTACGTGACGCGCGATTTCTCATCCTGTACATCTCCCCATGCTACGTCAACCGCACGCCTGAAAGCTCGCCCTGAACCTGGAAGGCGCAAGGAAAAGGGTCGCAGGTGCTGATGAACTCGCTTCGAAAATTCAGATGCAACCGGGTTCGGGAGGT
Source organism: uncultured Granulicella sp. (assembly GCA_937871785.1). GTDB lineage: Bacteria > Acidobacteriota > Terriglobia > Terriglobales > Acidobacteriaceae > Granulicella. Next base: position 2,029 of record CALMON010000187.1, on the reverse strand, counting down.
ATGCAAAATCTTTGTGCGCCGCGTGCCGGCAGCCCTGAGGAAAACGGCTGCGCGGCTTTTGCAGGGCTGCGTCCGGCGACTCGCCGTCGCCGATGCGACCACCTTCTTGTTCCACCTTGATCGGTATGGAGAGAGTTCGATCCCGAAAAGGCCTGAAGCGAGTGTGCGTTCAACGGCATGCCCCGTCAAGCTTCGTGCGATGGAGACGCCGGTCCGCTTGCACGGTAGACTAGAAGGGTGCAGACGGATAAACACGCCTTTCCCACGAAGTTCCTTGTCGCCGGCCTGATCATCGCGGCGGTCGTCGCCTGGCTGGCTGTTTCCGGCGCGCGCGATTCGAAGTCCTACTACGTCACCATCACCGAATTGCAGAACATGGGCAACAAGGCCTACACGCGCCACCTCCGCGTCGCCGGCAATGTGCAGCCCGGCAGCATCACGCACGTAGGCACGAACGCGACATTTACCCTACTGGAGTTGGGCAAAACCCTGAAGGTGAACTACCAGGGAGCCGAGCCGCCGCCGGATACGTTCAAGGACGATGCCCAGGCTCTTGCCATTGGCACCTTCGGTCGCGACGGGGTTTTCCACGCTACGCAGCTGCAGGCAAAATGTGCCAGCAAATACGCGCCTGCCGGCAAACCCGGTGCCGCTCCAACCGGCAATGTGGCTTCCCTGACAGCGCCTCGTTCCTAATAAGCAGCCTTCCTGTTCGCCTTGTCTTCGCTTACACTGACGCTATGGCTGGAGGTTTGCTGGAGCCGCAACTCGCCCCTCTGCGCAAAATCGTCCACGTCGACATGGACGCTTTCTACGCGTCTGTCGAGCAGAGGGACGATCCAGCGCTGCGTGGAAAGCCGGTCGTCGTCGCCTGGAAAGGCAGGCGCTCAGTCGTGTGCGCGGCCTCGTATGAGGCGAGGACCTTTGGCATTCGCTCGGCCATGCCGGCGGTTACCGCGGAGAGGCTTTGCCCTCAAGCCGTTTTTGTGCCGCCTGACTTCACTCGCTACAAGGCTGTTTCCCGAGCGGTGCGGGAAATCTTCGCACGTCACACCGACCTGATCGAACCGTTGTCGCTTGATGAAGCGTACCTCGACGTAACTGAGAACAAGACCGGCTTGCCGACTGCGACCAGGGTCGCCATGGCGATCCGGCAACAGATACGAGAAGAACTGGCCTTGACGGCCTCGGCCGGTGTCGCGCCCAACAAGTTTCTAGCAAAGATCGCCTCCGATTGGCGCAAGCCCAACGGGCTCTTCGTCATACAGCCGAAAGATTTCGACGCCTTTCTGCCGCCGCTGCCGGTCGGTCGTATTCCGGGCGTAGGAAAGGTCACGGAAAGCCGGCTGAAACAGATCGGCGTTGCCACGGTTGGGGACGTGCGCTCCCTCGGCCTGTCGGCACTTCAGGCGCAGCTCGGACGTTTTGGAACCCGGCTCCATGAACTCGCACACGGCATCGATGATGGCCCTGTCGTGTCAGACCGACCGACGAAATCGATTTCCGCTGAAGACACCTTTGAACAGGACGTTCCGCTCTCCGCCACGGATGACGTGGTTCGACGTCTCGCCGAGAAGGTTTGGTCGGCGTCTCGCCGCGAATCGCGCGTGGCGCGAACGGTGGTGTTGAAGCTGAAAACGAAGGAGTTCGACGTCCACACCCGCAGCCACACTCCGGCCCTGCCGCCAGCGTCCTGCGAGGATTTGGTCGCGATTGCAATGACGCTGCGAGAACGTGTCGATTTCGCCCAGGACAGGCTTTTCCGTCTCATCGGAGTCGGGCTGAGCAACTTCCGCGAAACGGAACAAACGGAAGAGCCCAATGAACTTTCACTGTAAGCGGCGCCGCTAATCTGGAGCTCGTCCTGCGCTTCGACCTATAAGCAAGCTCGGCGACGGACGACGCTCGAGCAATGAAGCCGTAGCGGATCAGGCTGGAGTTCTCGTGCCCTCGGCTCTGAGCCCACGCGTGTAATGCCTTCTAAGCTGTGAGGCTCTGATCTTCAACCGTTTCGTTGGTCAGCTTAACT
>CALMON010000186.1 GCA_937871785.1 uncultured Granulicella sp. | reverse complement strand
CCTCGAAGGCATGAAGCACCACGCCGTGCCCTGGGGGCTGACGACCGAGGACCTTCCCGACCCGGAATACCGTGTCACGCTGCACAACGCGACACCGTCAGCGGTAGAAAACCCGCAGCCCGGCCTCGCCGGCGCGCACGCTTCCGGCGACACCGGAGCGGCGAATGAGACCGAGATTGTCAACGACCACGCTCCCGGCCGCATCCAGCTTTCCTACACGCCCAATAACGTGGAAAGCTTCGATCGCTTAAAAGACCGCTGGGTCGATGTGCTCAAGCGCGCCGGCCACGCCGCCACGTCGCTTCCGCTTCATGCGTACTTCAAGAAGCGCATTCCGCTTGAAGGCGTCGGCCACCAGAACGGCACCTGCCGCATGGGCGCCGACTCCGCTACGTCGGTCCTCGACGTCCATTGCAAGACGCACGATCTTGATAATTTGTACGTCGTGGATGCGTCCTGCTTCGTATCCGCGACGGCCGTCAACCCGTCGCTGACGATCATTGCGAACGCGATCCGCGTCGCAGACCACCTGTTGTCGGAGCGGTTGAAGTAGCACCAAATGCGAAAAGCCCCATGTCACCAGGCGACACGGGGCTTCTTCGTCGATCCGCTTACTTCTTTTTGCGACGCGGACGATCGTCTTCATCCTCATGAAAATCGTTCTCGGGGATGTCGGTTTCGTCGATGATGTTGGCAGCCTCTTCGACAGCCACGGCATCGCTCTTGATCGTGACCTGCACGTGCGCGGTGACGTCGCGATGCACCTTGACCGGCACGTGGAACTCGCCGATCGACTTGAGCGGCTCGTCCAGGTACACCTTGCGGCGATCGATCGTGAAGCCCTGCGCTTCAAGCGCCTGCGCGATGTCGCCGTTGGTGACCGAGCCGAAAAGCTGGCCATTGTCGCCGGCCTTGCGCTCAAACTCAAGCTGCACGGCGTCAAGCTGCGCGCCAAACGCGACGGCATTGTCCTTTTCGCCGGCCGACTTGCGCAGCGCCGACGTCTTCATCTGCTCGATCACGGTCTTGTTGGCCACGGTCGCCTGGATCGCGAGCTTCATGGGGAGGAGGTAGTTGCGGCCATACCCGTCGGCGACTTTGACGACGTCGCCGCGGTGGCCCAGCTTGTTGATGTCTTCTTTCAGGATGACTTCCATGCAAATTCTCCGATGTTGCCCTGCGCCGGTGGCGCGTAAGTTGCGAAACCGTCTAGAAACGTGCGGCGAATGGCAGCAGAGCGATAGCGCGAGCCTGCTTGATGGCGCGCGTCAGCTTGCGCTGGAACGGCGCGCTGGTGCCGGTCAGGCGGCGCGGGATGATCTTGCCGCGGTCCGAGATGAACTGCTGCAAAAGGCGCACGTCGCGGTAGCTGATGTGGTCGATCTTTTCTACCGTGAACTTGCAAACCTTCTTGCGGCGGAAAAACTTGCGGCCGCCAGGGCCTCCGGGACCGCCGGGGCGGGGAGGACGCGCGCCGCCTTCGGGGCGCGGACGAACGCCGCGGGGGGGGGGGGCGGCGCCGTGGGGAGGCGCGGCTGCGGGGCTGTCAGAAGAGGGTGAAGAGGGTGAAGAGGGTGAAGAGGGTGAAGAGGGGGAAGCGGCTGCGGGTGCCGCTGCGGGAGTGCTGTTCGTTTCATCAGCCATGATGTTGTCCTTTACGTTCGATCGTCGCTAGAGGGGCCAGAAGCCCGGAAATCCTGCCTGCCCAGGCCAAGGCCTGGGGGGTTGCCTATGCCTGCACGGGCTCCGCGACTGCGGCGGGCTCGGCAGCGGCTTCCGCCGAAGAAGCAGCCGGGGCGGACGTGGCGGCAGGAGCGGCCGGCGTCGCGGCGGGGGGCGGCGTTGCGGACTCCGCGTTCACCTGCGGCAGCGCGCTGCGCTTCACATGGGCGTCGCGATGCTTCTTGATCTTGGCAAGACGCTTTTCTTCCTCGTCCATACGCACCGTGATGAACTTGATCACCGGCTCGGATACGCGCAGACGGCGCTCGATTTCCGAGATCAGCGACGCGGGAGCCGACACGATCAGCAGGATGTAGAAGCCGTCGTTGAACTTCTGCACGGTATAGGCGAGCCGGCGACGGCCCATCTTTTCGGTCGACTTGATTTCGCCGCCACCCGTGGTGACGTAGCCGGAAAAGGTCTCGATGAGCTTGTCGAGCTCTGTTTCTTCAACGTCCGGACGGACGATGAACATGATTTCGTAACTGCGATTGCCGTTGGTCATGGACTGCTTTCTGCGGGGTTCTGCCCCGCACCGCCCGAGTATCCGAGTCGGTTTGGAAGTTTGTGGAACGGAGTTGTAGATTGTAAGTCGCTAAAGTATGTACAACCTGTAACTTACAACTCGCTCTTCCGGTTGAATTCGTTCATCGCCGCGCCGACACCCTTTGTCAGCACAGCCTCGACCGCGCGTACTGCCTCGTCGAGTACATCGTCCAGCACGGCAAGTTCCCGGTTCGACATCGGCGCTAATAAATAGCCGCTGCCGCCTGCCTTCACCTCGCGTGGTTTGCCGTCCGGACCGGCCAACGGCGGTTTGCCGATGCCGATCCTTACGCGAAGCCAATCTTCTGTGCCGAGCACGCCGGAAATCGACTTCACTCCGTTGTGCCCGTTGGCCCGGCCCCGTTCCGCCAGGCGCAAGGTCCCCAGCGGAAAAGCCAGCTCGTCATAAAGGACAACCAGGTCCTCGACGCCGAGTTGTAATTCGCCCAGCAGCATCGCGACAGACTGCCCACTGAGGTTCATAAACGTTTCAGGCTTGGCCAGCAGGACGTCGTGTCCCATCAGCCTCGTTCTTGCAGTCAGCGCCCGGCCACGCCGGTTGCCGACCTGCGCCTCGCAGATACTCGCGATACGGTCGATCGCCAGAAACCCGGCATTGTGCGGCGTGTACGCATACTCCGCGCCGGGATTTCCGAGACCGACGATCAGCTTCATAAAACAGGGTCCAGGGTTTAGAGCTCGGGGCCAGGGAAGCCGTTGTGGCTGAGCCCTGGACCCCGGGGCACTCTTACTTCTTCTTGGCAGGTGCCGCCGCCGCCGGGGCAGCGCCAGCCGCCGCAGCGGCATCGGTCTTGCCCTTCTTGGCGACTTCCGGTTCGGCCGCGCCAACCACTGGCTCGGTCGCTGCTTCTTCCTTCATCACCGTCACATGGGCCACCAGGTCCGTGACGTTGCCGAGAAACTTCATGTCGTCCGAGTGCGGCAGGTCGGAAATATGAACGGCTCCGTTGATCTCAAGCTCGGACACGTCCACGTCGATGTGCGACGGGATGTTGCCGGGCAGGCACTCGAGCTCGACTTCGTGCAGTACCTGGCTCAGAATACCGCCGCCCACCTTGACGCCAACGGGCGAGCCTACCAGGTTGACCGCGACCGAAACGCGCATCATCTTGTCCATCGCGATGCGCTTGATGTCGACATGCAGCAGATGGCCCTTGATAGGCTCGTTCTGCCAGTCGACGATCATGCCCTTGGCAGCGGCGGCGCCCTCAATGGCGAGGTCGAAAATCGTGTTGTGACCGGAGTCCGAGTAGAGGACCTTGGTGATCACCTTGGGGTCGACCGTGACCGCCATGGAATCGATGCCCGCGCCATACACAACGGCGGGGATGAGGCCCTGCATACGCACGCGGCGCGCGAAACCCTTGTTGAACGTCCCGGTGCGGGGCGTAGCTGTGATGCTCTGAACTGCGGATGTTCCGGTGGCCATGGGCTTTCCTTTTGTCGGGCACGAGGTTGAGCCTCGCTCCCTTTCTGCGGGTACTGCGTAGGGCAAACTGCTAGTTGAAGAGCGACGAAACCGACGTCTCCATGTGAATACTCTCGATGGCGCGGCCAATGAGCCCGGCAATCGAAAGCACCCGAATTTTCGATACCTTCTGCGCGGCTTCGCTCAGGGGAATCGTGTTGGTGACCACCAGCTCTTCAAGCCGGCTGTTCGCGATGCGCTCCACCGCCGGGCCGGAAAGCACGGCGTGCGAGGCGCAGGCGTAGACCTTTTCCGCGCCTTGCGCCAGCAGGGCGTCGGCGGTTTTGACCAGCGTGCCGGCGGTGTCGACCATGTCGTCGAGGATCAGGCAGGTGCGTCCGCGCACATCGCCGATCACGTTCATCACTTCGGTCACGTTGATATCGGTGCGGCGTTTGTCGACGATGGCGAGCGGCACTTCAAGCTTCTTGGCAAAGAAGCGAGCGCGTTCGACGCCGCCGGCGTCAGGAGAAATCACCGTCAGATTGGGAAGATTGAGATTGCGGAAGTGCCCGACAAGAACAGGGCTGGCAAACAGGTGGTCGACGGGAATATTGAAGAAGCCTTGAATCTGCGCCGCGTGGAGGTCGACAAACAGGGCGCGATGCGCTCCGGCTGATACCAGAAGGTCGGCGACGAGCTTCGACGTGATGGCGACGCGAGGACGGTCTTTCCGGTCCTGGCGGGCGTAGCCATAATAGGGAACGACGACCGTAATGCGGCCGGCGGAAGCGCGCCGGAGCGCGTCCATCATGATCAACAGCTCGACGAGGTTCTGGTCGACCGGGAAGCAGGTGGGCTGGATTAAGAACACATCCGCGCCACGCACATTTTCAAGGAGCTGAAAGTGGGTTTCGCCATCGGAAAAACGCTGTAATCGCGTTTGGCCGAGGGGGACCCCCAAAAAACTGCAGACCTCCTCCGAGAGCGGCCGATTTGCCGACCCGGAGAAGATCTTGAAGCGCTTGTCTTCGCTCAGGCGCGACGGCCGCTTTTTGTCGGCTGTCTGCGCCTTCACTCCCGGCGCAGAGGCTGCAGGCGTCAGTTGGAACTCGCCTGCGGCTTGCACGGGTTGCCCGGCGGCAGAGGACGCTTGCGTCGTGCCGGCTTCGGGACTGGATGGGGAACTCGGGGAAAGAACCGCAGCGGTGTCTTGTTCGCTCACTGTGTCGAAACTCCTTGAGGCTGGTTGACCCTGGATTTTCTGCTGCATCGGTACGATTGTTGCTGCCGAAGCTGGTTTGCTTCGCGCGCTGTGCAACGGGGCCCGTACGTCGGTTCCTTCTGAACTACGAGCTGCGAGGTGTTCTCTCGGGCAGCGTGTATCTCTTTGCTAACTTCTGCTTGCTCCCGCGTGTGGTCGAACTCCGCGGGCCTTGCCAGATCTTCTTGCCAGCCGGTTGTGGCTGGGGAAAAACGTGAAGTTCCCTTGTTACGCTGATCGCTCTCAGGGCTTTCCAGCCTGACGACCGAGTGGTTGGGCGACTAGGATTCGAACCTAGACAAACTGCGTCAAAGGCAGTTGACCTACCGTTAGTCGATCGCCCAGTACAGCCGGCGCGCTCAGGCCGGGTTGTGACTCTGCGAGCTTTGAAACATACCGTGCCAATACGCTTTGCGGGTCAGGGTTTCGGTCAGAATCGCTTCTACCCGCATGTCCTGCATCGCTCGGTGGCTGACGCGGTGTTGAGCAGCGTCTGCGTCGGCCCGGTTGGCGTACAAACCGAACAGCGCGGAACCCGACCCTGAAAGCGCCGCGTACAACGCGGTGCCTTCTATGCCCGGGGGGCCCTTGAGTTCTCGCAGGATGTCGCGCAGGGAGGGATGCTGTGAAAAGGCGACTTCTTCGAAGTCGTTTTCGATCCCGGTGCGGACAAGCGCGAGAAGATTCTCGGCCAGATCGTGCTCGTTGCCTTGGGTCTTCATCGCATTTGCGGAAGAAGGCGAGCCAGCGATACCGGAGGGGCCTTGCTCCAGACCGGACACCGTATAGGCACCAGCCAGAACGCGGCTCAACTTCCTTAGTCTATCCGGGGGTTGTGCAAAAGTCAACGGCGCGGCCTCGGGCCCGTGTTGCGTCGCCGCCATGCGTGCGTCCAGCTCCCGAAATGCCAGCCCCGTACTCACGCCGACGCTCGGCACCGCGACTACGCACCAGGTGCGCGGCAGGTCGGGCAAGGGATACACCTCTTCGCCGCGCCCCAGCCCCAGAACCGTGCCGCCCAGCAGAAACAGCGGCACGTCCGAGCCCACTTCGGCCGCGAGCTCCAGCCGGGCATCAGCCGGCAGCGCCTTCCCCAATTCACGCTCCAAACACAGCAGCGCGGCCACCGCATTGGCCGAGCCAGCGCCCAGCCCGCCCTGCACGGGAAGCCGCTTGCCGATGTGCAGCGCGACTTCGGCAGTCGCGTCCATGCGCCTGAGCGCCCCGGCCACCATCGTGTAAGCCGTGTTGCGCTCCGCGTCGCCGCGCTGCGTGCTTGGCACGCCGGGGTGGTCGGCGGTCAGCGTGATCCGGGTCGCCGCCGCCGGTTTCGCCGCGACCGTCACCAGGTCGTACAGCGCGAGCGTCTGGTACATCGTCGTCAGCCCATGGAATCCATCGGCCCGCGCCGGCCCCACCGCCAGCCCCAGGTTGATTTTCGCGTACGACCGAACGGTTGTTGCCATGCCGCGACATCCTTTACGCCTCTACCGGAGGCTCGCTCAAAACTGGAAATACAGAAAGCTCGTGCTCAGGTACAGCACCATCAGGGTAAGGGCAGTCATGCCCATCAGGCCCAGGCCCCAAACGGCGTTCGGCTGCCAGCGGAGCCGCGTCGGCGTGTCGGCCGCTTCCACCTGTCCCATGATCTGCTGCGTGTTGGGTAAGCCCCAGATCACCGCAAACACCAGGGCGATCAGGCCCCAGGCATGCAGGCTCGAGCCAGTGAAGTTGGCGTACTGCGCCACGCTGTCCGCGTACCCGGCCAGCCCCGCGCCGCCATGCAGGCCCAGCAGGCTGCCGATGGTATAGACCGCCGCTCCGGTGCTTTCGGCCCGAAAAAATGCCTGCGAGACCAGCACGGCCGCTAACGTCAGAAGCACCGATGCCGTGTGCGTCGCGCGCCGCACCCAGGCGCCGCGTGCGGCCTCTGGTTTCGGCCCAAACAGCCGCCACGCGTGGTTAACGGTCAGGTAGGCTCCATGCAGCAGGCCGTAGATGGCGTATTTGAGCCCCGCCCCATGCCACACCCCCGCGACCAGCAGCGTACACAGCAGGGGGAACGCGACCATGCCCGCGAAGCCCCCGGGAGTGGCCTGCGCTTTGCGCGACACTTTTTTGCCCCGGTCCATACGCCACGAGCTCACCCGAATTTGCAGCGGGTTATACACGTAGGTCGTGATGTAGTTCGTCAGGGTGATGTGCCAGCGCTGCCAGAAATCGATGATGCTCGCCGCCTTATAGGGCGAGTTGAAATTGAGCGGAAAGGTGAGCGAAAACATCCGCGCCAGCCCCATTGCCATGTCCGAATAGCCCGAAAAGTCAAAGTAAAGCTGAATGGCATAGCTGAGCACGCCGACCCAGGTGGCCTGCGCGCCGAAGGCGTGGGGCTGCGCGTAAAACACGCTGGCCGTGAGGCCGAAGTGGTCGGCAATGAGCACCTTTTTGCCGAGCCCGAGCAGAAACCAGCTCACGCCGACGGCCATGTCGTCGGCGCGCAACGCGGAGTGACGCTGTGCTTTGAATTGGGGCATCATCTGCCCGTGGTGGATGATAGGTCCCGCAATCAGGTGCGGGAAGAAGGTGACGAACAGCGTGTATTCGAGCAGACCTTCCGGCTTGCCGCCGGTCTGGCGCAGGTCGATGAGGTAGGCGATCTGCGTGAAGGTGAAAAACGAAATGCCCAGCGGCAACAGCACGTCGCCGAACTCGTGGTGCGTCCATCCGGCGGCGCGGATGAAGTGCAGCAGCGGAAACAGGTACTTGAACCACATCAGCAGCGCGATATTGGTGACGACGCCGGTCGTCAGCCAGAAAGTTTTTGCCCGCTCTGCCGGGCTCAGGGCGATCACGCGCGCGCAGCCGAAATTCAGCAAAATGGACGCGACGAGCAGCAGCAGGTAGCGAGGGTTCCAGTAGCCGTAGAAGAAGAGTGATGTGAGCGTGAGCCAGCCCATCATCGGCACCCGGCCGAACCGCCCTAGCAGGTGGTAGCCGAGCAGGGCGGCCGGCAGAAACAGGAAGATGAATTCGTTCGACGAGAAAAGCACGGCTAGCGTCCTCCTGCCGCGGGGTCCGGCTGTGCATCCGCCCGCAATGCCAGAATCTGCGTCGCCACCTGCCCGGAAAGCACCTCTGCCCCGGCGTCGTTGACGTGCCAGCGGCCGGAAGAGCTGAAGTCGGCTTTCGGCAGGGTTTGCGCTCCGTTGTCGACCAGGCCCGTGATCCGGCCGCGGTAAAAAGCGCGGTCGGTGTCGCAGTCGACCTCGGGCATGACGTCAATTACGACGCGGGTTCCGCTTACGCCGTAGGTGTCGCGCAGATGCCGCACCCAGGCAGGGTTGGGAGCCTGCACGGGAGGGTTATAAGGGCACGCCAGCAGCGCACCACCCTCTAACGGCACCTGTCCCCGGCGGCGGTCGCGCTCACGCGAAGGGTCGTCGGTCCGCGCGTGCGGGCTAAGGGCCAGCACTCCCGTTCGCAGGCCGAGCTCGGCGTTTTGCAGCGTGTAGAGCGGGTGTTTAAAGAGCAGGCCGTAACGATGGGTTTGCAGGCTGTACAGGACGCCTTCAAAGCTCGTCCCCGACAGCCAACTGTCCGGAGCCGAAAGGTTTGCCGCGCCGAACAGGAACACCAGAATCCGAGGCCGCTGGTTGTGGGTCAGATACGTGTCCAGGATGGTCATGCCAACAATTTGCTTGACCGAGGCGACCTCGGCGATGTTGCAGGTCCTCAGGCCCGTTCGCTTTTCGATGATGGCCGGCGACAGTCCGACGAGCGCCGTCGAGTCACCGTCGATCAGCACCTCGCAGTCCGCTCCGTGCAGGCGCTCCCCGTACCCCATAGTGTGCAGATAGCTTACCTTCATCTGCCGGAGGTAACTCGCGCTACTCATCCAGGTCAGCGTTCCGGCCAGCAGAACGAACGGAAACAGGGTCACGGCGGCCACAAACCCGCGCAACCGGCTACGGCCGGCTGCGGGCTCGTTGCGCACCTCGTCGGCAGCCAGGCCGTACTCGTCGGGTTGTGTCTTTGTTTCGTCAGGCAACGCGACGCTCTTTTTTGTTCGGTGGAATAAGGTGAAGCTTGCCCTAGTTCATCAACTTGCGGCTCAGGTACACGTAGGTTTCGGCGGCGGTGCGCGACTCTTCCTTCGCGTCGGCACCGGCCGCGTGCCCGCCTTCGGTGATTTCGTCGAAGTAGAAAGGCTTGCCGTATTCTTCCATCTTGGCGGCGAACTTGCGCGCGTGCTGCGGGCCTACGCGGTCGTCCTTGGTGGTCGTAAAGATGAGCGGCTCGGGGTAGGTGACGTCCGGCTTCAACTGGTTGTAGGGCGAAATGCCTTCCAGAAACGCGCGTTCGTCCGGCTTCGACACCGAACCGTACTCGCCCACCCAGCTTGCGCCGGCGGCGATATGCTCAAAGCGCAGCATGTCGAGCAGTGGCACCTGGATCACGATCGCGCCCCAAAGCGTGGGGTGCTGCGTCATTTCGACGCCCATCAGCAGACCGCCGTTCGACCCACCTTCGATGCCCAGGTGCGGGGTCGAGGTGATCTTGCGCGCGATCAGGTCCTGCCCGACCGCGGCGAAGTCGTCATAGATGACCTGCCGCTTGGTCTTGAGCCCGGCCTCATGCCAGGCTGGGCCGAACTCGCCGCCGCCGCGAATATTCGCCAGCACGTACACATTGCCGCGCTCCAGCCACAGCTTACCGGTTGTGCCGGAGTAGCGCGGTGTTTGCGCCACCTCGAAGCCGCCATACGCCGTCAGCAGCGTGGCGTTCGAGCCGTCGTATTTCATGTCCCTGCGGTGGACCACGAAGTAGGGCACCTTGGTACCGTCTTTCGATGTCGCCTCAAGCTGCTCGACCACGTCCTTCGACGCATCGAAGCGCGCCGGCTCGGTCTTCTCGACCGTCAGCGTGGCCGCCGCGGCGTCGCCCAGGTAGAGCGAAGTCGGCGTCAGGAAGCCAGTGATGCTCAGGAAGAAGGTGTCGTCCGTATTGTTGGCTGAAACGATGCCGACCGTGACATTTTCAGGCACGGGAAGCTGCTTGCGCGTCCACCCTTTCGGCCCGGGCGTGTAGACATAGGCGCGGCCCTGCACGTGGTTGAGGGTCGTCACCAGCAGCGTGTTGCGGGTGGACGCGCCGCCTTCTGAAAACTCCTGCGCGGTCGGCTCGAAGACCACTTCCGGCTTCAGGTGCGTGGGGTCCCGCAGCACGTCGGCGACCTTCAGGTCGAGAATCGACCCGGCCTTGAACACGCGCGCCTTTTTGCTGTTTTCGGGCGACCAGTCCTCGTTGACGTCGACCAGCAGCCGGCCGTCGAGCATTTCGCGCGGCCGCGCCTTGGCCGGGATCGCGAGCGGCTGCAGGCCCTTGGGTGTTTGCACGCTGTATTCGGCGGAAAAAAACGTGACGCCGCGGCGAAAAATCGTCAGCGCGTGGCCCTGCGCGTCGTGGACGGTGTTGCCGCTCGCGCCGACTTCGTCGCTTTCCGCGCCGCGAAACACTTCCTTGGCGCTGTCGAGCGGCGTGCCGCGCTTCCACTCCTTGACGACGAACGGATAGCCCGACTTCGTCATCGTGCCCGGGCCCCAGTCGCGCGCGATCAGCAAGGTATCCTTGTCTTTCCAGCTCACGCTCTGCTTGGAGTGCGGCACGGTAAAGCCGCCCGCGACAAACGTCCCGGCCTTCAGGTCGAACTCGCGCGAGGTCACGGCGTCTTCGCCGCCGGCCGAAAGGTTCACCATGCAGTACTGGTCGCCGGGGTATAGGCAGCTAAAGCCCTTGCTCACCCAGCGCTCGCCGTCCCCCTTGCCGAGCGCGTCGAAGTCGACGACGGTCTTCCAATCGGGGCTGCCGGTTTTGGCAGTCGCCAGGTAGTTGGCCAGCGTGGTCTTGCGATACAGCCCATGCGGATTGGCGGCGTCGCGCCAGAAGTTGTACACTTCGCTGCCGCGCAGCGACGGGATTGCGAGCCGGTCGGGAGACTCGGCGATCTTCAGCGCCGCCGCCTGGAACTGCGCAAAGCGCGGGTCCGCCTCGAGCACCTTGGCCGTGCGCGCGTCCTCGGCCTTCACCCAGGCCATCGACCGTGGCGACGACACGTCTTCAAGCCAAAGGTACCTGTCGTTCGCGTCCGAGGGCGCGATGGGCCCCTGCGCCACGGCACAAGGGTACGAGCCAAGAGAAAGGGCGACGGAAGCAAATGCCAAAGCACAAGCGCGGGTCAGCATGGGTGGGTCCTCGTGTCTCTCTACTGTACCTCGCGCGCGGCTTTCGGAAGCGAGGTACGACCTCCGGAGAACGGCAAACGGGCGGGTGCTCCCCCAAAAACACAGGTGCCCGGAGTACCGGGCTCCTGTTTGCTTACCGCAGTTCACGCTAGAAAATCTGGAAGTTGACCTCAACATTCAGGTCTACCGTCACCGGTTTGCCGTTCAGCGTCGCCGGCCGGAACTTGTATTCCCGCACCGCCGCCACGGCGCGCTCGTCGAGCCCCATGCCCACCCCGCGCAGCACCCTCACATGCGTCGGATTGCCCTGCGCGTCTACCCACAGCGAGACGAGGACGTTGCCGGAAAACTTGGCCTTGCGTGCTTCTTCCGAAAACTCCGCGTCCACCTTCGTCACCAGCTCCGGCGCGCGAACGCCGCCGCCAATGTGCATCGGCCCGCCGCCCGTGTTGCCACCCGAACCCGACCCAACGCCGTTACCGCTCCCCGAGCCGATGCCCGAACCGCTGCCGTTGCCCATCGAAAAGCCCTTCAGATTCGAGTTCGGCACACCCAGGTCGGGCATCTTGTTGTCGGCCATCTTCAGGTTGTCCTGCACGACGACGCTGGGCTCGACGGCCAGCTTCGGCTGCAGCAGCGGAGGCGCTTTAGGCGGCACGATCTGCTCCTGCGCGAGCTTTGGCAGGTGCCCCTGCGTCACGGGCGTCGGCCCGGCCTGCCCGCCGCCGCCGCCGATCGCCTTCAGCGTGGGCCGAAGCGGCGGTGGCGGAGGAACGTCGAGTACAGCCAGCGATGCCGCTTGTTTTGGGGCGAGCAGCGTGGTGTGGCGCACGGCGACCGTCAGGATCAGCGCGAATGCCGCCGCATGGAGCGCCATGGCCGTCCACAGGGAGCGGCCGCTGCGCGCCGTGTTCACGCGGTCGGCGGTCGCAAACAGGCCGGCGGTGGCGCGGGTCGCCGCAGAGTCGGCCAGTTGCAGGTGAGCCGTCAGGCGCTGCTCCAGACCTGCCGGCAAAGCGGCGGAAACGCGCTGCCGCAGCACATGGTCGAGCAGGTAATCGAAGCTGTCGGGGATTCCGGGAGTTTCGGGGTTTCCGGAAGCGTTCCAATCGTCGGGTTGTGCAGAAGATGGGGTCATAAAGGGCAAGCCATTCCGGAGAGCGTGGGTCGCGTGGAGGCGCATGGGCACTACCTTCCTGCGACCGCGGTCTCCCCCGGCCGCGATGTTGTGGTGGATGTTGCGTTGGGTTGGGCCGCGGTGGATTTCGCGGCGTCCTGCCGGTTCTGGTACAGGTCGCGGAGCCGCAGCCGCGCGCGCTGCAACCGCGTGCGCACAGTGCCCTCCGGTATGCCGATGGCTTCGGCAATCTCGCGGGAGTTCAGCTCCTCGATGGCTGAAAGCAGCAGCGGCTGCCGCAGGTCTTCGGGGAGCGCGTCGATCAATTCATGCAGCAGGGCGTGCTGGTCGCCGTCGGCTGCGGACTGCTCGGGCGTGGGCCGCGTATCGCGCAGCCGTAGCGGGGCGGTCTCATCGTCGACCGGCACGACCCGCGCCTGCAGGCGGTCGTAGGCCGTGCGCCAGACGACCCGGGCAAGGTAGGCCTTTTCATCGCGAACGTCTTCGCGCCTCCCTGCCAGCCCTCCCCCACGATGCAGCTTCAGCAGCGCATCCTGCACGGCGTCTTCAGCGTCCTGCGGGTGCCGCAGCAGAGCGTACGCCACGCGATACATCAGCCCCGCATGGCTCGCGACGAGACGGGGGAGGTCGTCGGCCGCCGCTGCCCGTTCCCCGGAAACCGGGGGCGCAGCCGGACCGGTGCGCAGGCCGTTCACCGGCTCAGCGGGCCATGTTCTCGGGATGGGTTGGTTGCTCATGCCCTTCCTCTCTACAGACCGGGCATGGAGGCAAACTGTTCACCAACACGAGGACTTATTTGCCAAAGCAAAGTCCAGGCAGCGGGGCGACGCTTCGCCCCACCCTTGCCGTCCATTCAGGCTCACCCATTTCGCTGGCCGCCATCTGCTTGACGACGACGATCTGCTCTTCGGCCGCCGTGAGCAGATACCCGTTTGCGTCGAGCGTCGCCGCAACGACGGCCAGACTGGCGTTCGGCTCGTAACGAGCTTTGTTCTCAGCGCGAGCTACAGCAGACGCAAGCAGACCTGCATCCCCGCAGAGCGAAAGCGCGGCCGAATGGAATAATTTGCTGTTCGTGAAGAGCCTCGACCGCCGCAACGTCAGGGAAGTTCCAGTTCACTTCGCCGATTCGCGATAGGCTGCTTCGTGCCGTGGGAGCGAGTTTCTTGAAGGCCTGCAAGGCTTCGGCCACGGACATGTAGCGAATGGTGCGCGTAGAGGCACTGTCGCTCACTGGAAACATCTCCAGCGGCGAACCGTCCACCAGGCCAGGTTCTTCACTCATCTGCGGCGGGATGATGGCGGAGTCTTGATCTTCGAATTTTTGAACGGGAACCACCCTGGTGAAATGATACGGAAACCCGAAGCAAAGGGACGCCAAACATGACAAACTTCATCCATGCCGCGCGCCCGCTCCGGTCCCACCCGCAAGCCGCCGTACTCGCCGGAAGAAGCCGTCGCGGCGCTGTCCGCCGCCGACCCCAGGCTGGCCAGACTGATCGCCCGCGCCGGGCCGTTTACCCTGCGGCTGCCCGCGCAACAGTCGCCGTTTGAAGCGCTCGCGCGGTCGATCATCTACCAGCAACTGCACGGCAAGGCCGCTGCCGCCATCCACGCCAAGCTGCTCGCCAGCTTCCACCACATTGTCGGCGAAGGCAGCCACCCGGAGCCGCAGCACCTGCTCGACTGCCCGAACGAGCAGCTTCGCGCCGCCGGTCTGTCGCACAACAAGGCGCTCGCCCTGCGCGACCTTGCGGCCAAAACCCTCGATGGCACCGTGCCCACGCTTGCCCGCATCCGCCGTATGCCCGACGAGGCCGTTATCAAACACCTGACGCAGGTCCGCGGCATCGGCCGCTGGACCGTGGAAATGATGCTGATGTTCCGGCTCGGCCGCCCCGACATCCTGCCGACCAGCGACTACGGCGTCCGCAAGGGCTTTGCGCTGACGTTTCAGGGTCTCAAGCCGACCACCAAGGTCACCCCCGCGCTGCTCGCCAGCCCCGCCGACATGGAACGCCGCGCGCGCAAGTGGGCGCCGTGGCGCTCGGTCGCAAGCTGGTACCTGTGGCGCGCCTGCGACCTGGCCGCCGGTAAGCCGACGCAGCCGGAATAGGTGCATGAAGCAGGGCGTCAACCTGCGCGATATTGCTCGTCGGTCACCGGCTCCATCCAGTCCACCCCTATACCGTCGAGCCGCTCCTGCACGACGATGTGCGTCATTCCCGTGGTCGCCGTCGCTCCGTGCCAGTGCTTTTCGCCGGGCGCGAACCACACGACATCACCCGGCCGAATCTCCTCCACCGAGCCGCCTTCACGCTGCGCCCAGCCGCACCCGGCGGTCACAAGGACGCTTTGCCCCAGCGGATGCGTGTGCCACGCTGTCCGCGCGCCGGGCTCAAACGTCACGCTCGCCCCTTGCGCCCGGGCCGGGTCCGCCGCGGTGAACAGCGGGTCCACCCGAACGCTTCCGGTGAAGTATTCCGCCGGCCCCCTGGTTGAAGGCCGCGTCCCGTTTCGTTGAATGTCCATGGTGTCTCCTGCCGTCTTGGATGCCGTCCCCGGCCGTGCAGCCAGTAGCAAAGAAAGCGGAAACCGAAGTTTCCGCTCGCCTGGCCGTCGCATAGCGAAGGCTATTCGGCCGGACCGGCGGGGGCCATGGGCTGGCTGCCCAAATGCGGTTGCCCCGATGCCCCGGGGCCGCGTTGTTCGCCGCCACCTTCCGGCCCACCCGGCCCACGGTCGCCGCGTGGGCCGCCGCCGCCGCCGCCGCCGCGCCGTTGTCCGCCG
>CALMON010000185.1 GCA_937871785.1 uncultured Granulicella sp. | reverse complement strand
GTGGAGGGCAACCTGCGGAGCCCCCGGCGACATGAGTTGCTGCATGCATTGCGAGAGGCTCAGGACGGAGAGGCGCAGGTTGATCCGCTGCCTTCAGAAGCTGGCCACGACGGGGCGCCATGGATGGCAGCTCCGGTCGCCGTGCCTCGGACGCCCATGGCGAGCTCGTTCGACCCGGTAGAAAAAGATGGGACGCGTAAATTGCCGGAACCCGCGGAACGAGCAGCGTTGGGGGACTCGGTCATCGCGCTGCCGGAGATGATTGGCCGGACCGCGGCGATGATCGAGCTGGCGCGGCTCATCCGGCTGGTGGCGCCGCGGTCGGCGACGGTGCTGATCGAAGGCGAAACCGGGACCGGCAAGGAGGTGGTTGCGAAGGCGCTGCATCGGCTGAGCGCGCGCAGTGCGAAACCGTTCGCGGTGCTGAATTGCGCGGCGATTCCGGAGTCGCTGCTGGAAGCGGAGTTGTTCGGCCACACGCGCGGCGCGTTTACGGGGGCGGTGACTTCGCGCACAGGACGCATCGAAGCGGCCCACGGAGGAACGCTGTTTCTGGACGAGATCGGCGAAATGCCCCTGGCTCTGCAGGCCAAGATGCTGCGCTTTCTGGAGTGCGGCGAGCTGCAGCGTGTGGGCGATAACGAGGTCATGCGCGTGGATGTGCGAGTGATCGCGGCGACGCATCAACTGTTGGAGCAGCGCGCCGCGGAAGGAACGTTTCGGCTGGACCTGTTCCATCGGCTGGCGGTATTTCCGGTGGAGGTGCCTCCGCTCCGCGAACGCCTGGACGATCTGCCATTACTGGCCGAGCACTTTCTGGCGGAGCTTGGACGGGACCTGCCACGCAAACGGATTTCAGCAGCCGCGATGAATACGCTGCGGACGCATCGCTGGCCCGGCAACGTGCGCGAACTGGCGCATGTGCTTGAACGCGGAACCATTTTGGCCGGCGACGCCGCGGAGCTTGGCGTAGAGCACGTCCGGCTACGCCAGGGGCCGCGGTAAGCGACACCGAATGTAAGAAGTCGCTTAGGTGCTGCTGCCGACAATGGCGTGAGACGTGCTTCTTTTCAAGACAGGAGAGATGACATGCACATCGGCACACGGCTGAGCGAGGCGCTCGGCAAGTACCTGGACCTGACCAGCGACCAGATGAAGTTGACCGCCGGCAATATGGCCAACGTCGATACCCCGGGCTACAAGACGCAGGGCTTCGACTTCAGCAAGGCGCTCGCGGAGGCGATGAACTATGGCCCCGTGGACGACGCAGGGCTGGCCGGCTCTGGAGCGTCGCATGTCAAGGTGGCCGGTGTCGCAGGGCTGGTGTCGCGGCCCGATGGCAACGATGTCTCGATGGATCGCGAAGGGCTTGACCTCGCCAAGGAGCAGTTGCAGTTTCGCGCGGGCATTGAACTGCTGAAGCATCAGTTTTCGGGCATGATGAGCGCGATCCATGCGGACGGGAAGTGACGGCGATGAACCTGTTTGGCGTTATGGATGTGAGCGGGTCGGCGCTGAAGGCCGAGCGGGTACGGGCGGAAATTGTCGCGGCAAACATGGCGAACGCGGAAACGACGCGCACTTCCGATGGCGGGCCCTATCGCCGCCAGCATGTGGTGTTCGGCGAGACGGGCGGCAGCTTCGCGGACGTGCTGCGGTCGGCGAGCTTCGGCGGCAACGCGGGTGGTGGTGGCGTCGAGGTGACCGGGGTAATCGAAGACAGGAGCGCTCCGCTGGAACGGTATGAGCCGGGGCATCCTGACGCGGATGCGAATGGGTTTGTAGCGTATCCGGACATCAACCCGCTGACTGAGATGGTGGACCTGATGGGCGCGACCCGTGCGTATGGGATGAATGCGTCCGCGTTGCAGGCGGAAAAGAACATGGTCGGAGCGTCGCTCGACCTGCTGAAGTAAAGGAGACCGAAGATGGTGGGAGTGGGAGAGATGGCGCGCGCGGCTACGGTGGGCAGCATGGGCAGCGTCGCGGGGGCTGGCAGAGAAGGAATGGATGCCGGTGGCGCACCGTTTTCCGGCATGATGCGGGCGATGATGTCGGAGTCGGCGGGGCTCGAGGATAAGGCGCAGAAAGCCGTTACGGGGCTGCTCAACGGGTCTGGTGTGGAGCTGCATCAGGTAATGATTGCGACGCAAAAAGCAGACATGGCGTTTGAGTTGGGGCTGCAGGTGCGCAACAAGGCCGTTGCGGCGTACCAGCAGATGATGAGTATGCAGTTTTAGAGAGTGTTTTCTTGAGCGCTTCCCTGGGCGTAGTGGCTTAGCTTTGATGGCTTAGGTGGAGTGCGTTAGGTGTAGTGGCTTAGGTGAAGGGGCTTCATTTCAGGGCTGAAAGCCCAATTCCTAACAGCCTAGGGCGAAGCCCTAGGTGTTGGGTACAGACAAAGCACAGAGCGCTGGAGGCGCGGCCTATATGGCTGACAGCGCGCCCTGCATCCGTAGGAGAGCTGCTCTGCTTGGGCAGCGTCGCACCATAACAGCAGATTCCTCCGCTTCGCCGCGGACTGACAAACAAGAAATGCTAGATCAACCGCAACACCAACAATACAGTCTCGACTAACAACAGCAACCGCGGCAACAACGGCATTCATAGCCAAGCTATTCAGAAGGGACATAACCGTTTGCCAACCGTAGACGCATCCGGAGCGACCGCAGGGCAAGCCATGGCGCTGGTGGCGCGAGGCCGAGAACGCGTGATGGCGATGCCGCCGCGGCGGCGGACGCTGCTGGGCGGTTCGGTTCTGATGATCGTCGCCGCCTGTGCGGCGGTGGCGTGGTGGCAGGGACATACAGACTGGAAGACGCTGTATACGGGGCTCGAAGCGCGCGACGTGCAGCAGGTAGAGCAGGAGCTGGCAGCGGCGGGCATTCCGTATGAACCCACCCCGGACGGCGGCGGAGTGCAGGTGGCGGCGGAGCAGATGGATAAGGCTCGCATGGAGATCGCGGCGAAAGGCACGCCACAGTCCGGGCGCATGGGGTTTGAGCTGTTCGACAAACCGAACTGGGTGGGCAGCGAGTTCGACGAGAAGGTGAACTACCAGCGCGCCATGGAAGGCGAGCTGGAGCACACGATTGCAACGCTCGGCGCGGTGCGGTCGGCGCGGGTGCACCTGGTGCTGCCGAAGGACTCGCTGTTCAGCACAGAAAAGCAGCCGGCCAAGGCGTCGGTGGTGCTGAAGCTCAAGCGGGCGAGCCTGCCGGCGGAGCAGATCGACTCCATCCGCAACCTTGTAGCAAGCGCGGTTGAGAACCTCTCGCCCGAGCAGGTGACGCTGGTGGACGCGGACGGTCGCGTAAACCTGAAGGGCGCGGCGGGCGTGGGCATGGCGGGCGATCGCGATGCGGAGCGCGCCATGGAAGAAAAGCTGGTCGCGATGCTGGAGCCGCTGGCGGGCCGCGACAATGTGCGGGCAACGGTCAACATCGCCTACGACATGAGCTCACAGGAACGCACCGACGAGGTGGTCGACCCGGCGCAGGCCGTGGCGCTTTCGACGCAGAAGCACGATGAGATGAGCGGCGCGGCAACGCGGGCGGTTGGGGTGCCGGGAACGGCCAGCAACACCCCGGCGGCGGCGACCGCGGGAAGCGTACAGGCAGGCGCGCAGGCGAACGCGCAGTCTGCGGCAAAAGAAAAGGAAGCGCTGCCCGTCTATCCGGGGGGCAGCGCCGGGCCGCAAAGCTCGCATGAAGAAAGCAGCACGTTTGCGGTGTCGCGGCATACGACGCATGAGGAAATCGGCGCCGGCCGCGTGCGCCGCATCACCGCCGCCGTGGTGGTAAACGATCGCGAAGTGCGCGAAGGCGAAGGCAAGAACGAGCATGTGGCGTGGCGGGCTCGGTCGCCTGACGAGATGAAGCGGCTGGAAGACCTGGCGCGCGCGGCAGTGGGGTTCGAGGAAAAGCGCGGCGATGAGGTGGTGCTGCAGAATTTCGGCTTTACGGCAAACGTACCGGCTCCGAAGATGACCGGAATGCAGCAGGCGTTGGACGAAACGGGCACGCTGCTGCACGCGCAGCCGGGGCTGCTGCGGGCAGTGGTCGGCGGGGCTGTCGTGCTGATGCTGTTGCTGCTGGTAGTGCGGCCCGTGGCGAAGCAGGCGGTGGCTTTGCTGGCGGAACCAGCCATGCTACCGGCGGGTGGACGCGCGGTGTTTGGTTTGGCGGACGGGGCGGCACCTGCTGAGGTCGCCCTTGCCGACGTCTCCTCGGAGGCTGGTGGCGCGCGCTCGTTGCAGACTGGGTCGGCGAGCGAGGAGTTCGCTTCCGCCCCACGGCCGCGCCGTCGGCCACTTGCCCCGATGATCGATGACGACGGCGTAAAGGAATACGTGACCGAGCACATCCGGAGGTCGCCGGCAAACAGCCGCCGGCTGCTGGAAGGTTGGATCGGCGCCAAGGAGGAAGCACGATGATGACCGCGACGGCACAAACGATGACGCCCACCACCGCCGGCATACAGCCGCTGCTACTGCCGGTCGACGCAGGCTATGAGCCTGCCAGAATTCCCGGCATACGCAAGGCCGCGGTGCTGATGCTTGCGCTCGGCGACGACGTCGCCAAGGAGCTCTTCCAGAACCTGAGCGAGCAGGATGTGGAGCGTGTGACGAACGAGATCACGCGTCTTGGCGAAGTTCCGGTGGCGTTGTCGACGCAGGTGATGACGGAGTTCTACGGCCTGCTCGAAACGCAGCAGTACATGCTTCGCGGCGGTCCGGAGTATGCCATGCGACTGCTTACCGACGCGTTCGGCAGCGAGCGCGCCGAGGAATTACTGGCGCAGGTGAAGCGCGTGCAGGAGCGCACCACGGGCGATCTCGCCGTCCTGCAGGAGATGGACCCGCAGCAGCTTAGCAAGTTTCTGGAAAACGAACATCCGCAAACCGTAGCCCTGGTGCTGGCGCATCTGGCCCCGGAACGCGGCTCCGCGCTGCTGATGTCTTTGAAGCCGAAACTGCGCGTCGATGCCGTGCAGCGTCTGGCGGAAATGCGACATTTTTCGCCGGAAATGGCGCAAAAAGTCGCTCTTGTACTGCATCGCCGCATGGACGCAGTAGGTGCGAGCGGACGGCAGTCGTACGCCGGCTTCAAGGCCGTGGCCGAGCTGCTCAACCGGCTGGACCAGGGCACCAGCCGAGGCATCCTGGAAGACATCGAGCAGAAGGAGCCAAAGCTGGCCATCAGCATCCGCGACCTGATGTTTACATTCGACGATCTGCTGACGGTGCCGCAGAACTCGATCCGCGAGATCGTCGGAGCGGTTGACAAAAAGGTGTTGACGACTGCACTTAAAGGAGCCAAAGACGGTATCCGCGCACATATTTTCAAGGTAATGAGTTCGCGCGCGGTCGACATGCTGCGCGAAGACATGGATGCCATGGGACCGGTGCGCGGCAAGGAAGTAACGCAGGCGCAGCTCGACCTGCTGGCGTGCGCACGGCGGCTGGAAGCGGAAGGCAGGATCACCCTGAAGCTGGAGGCCGAGAATGAATTTGCTGTTTGAAGACGGCTCCATTCGCGGCGATGTAAGGCCTCTGCTGTTTGCAGAGCTTGGCATGTCAGAGGTCCCACGGGCATCACTGGCAGACGTTGCGACAAAGGCCGAAGATACAGCGCTGGCTGACATGGAGCTTCGTTATCGTGATGAACTGGAGCAGGTACGCTTTGCCGCGGAGGACGCCACTCGCCGCGAGTGCGAGGCGCAGCGGCTGCGCGAGGTGTCGGCTGAACGGAGCGCTATCGGAGCGATGTGCGAGGCGTTCGCGTCGGCAAAGCAGGCGTATTTTGCGGAAGTCGAGCGAGAGGTGGTCGGCCTCAGTCTTGCCGTGGCGGCACGTATCCTGCAGCGCGAAGCGGCGGCCGACCCTCTGCTGCTGCAGGGCGTCGTGCGCGTTGCGCTGAGCAGGCTCGGCGACCCCGAAGACGCGGTGCTCTCCGTGCCGGTAGAGGCGTTACCACGTTGGCAGCAGGCAATGGCCGATGTGACGTCGCTGCGCGTGGATAGCGACAAGGCGATGTGCGGCGGGGACTGTCGCCTCCAGGCGCCGGCGGGCCTGGCGGAACTGGGCATCGCCGCGCAGCTTGTGGAGGTGGAGCGCGGCTTTTGCGACCTGCTGGCGAGGAGGCCAGCGTAGTGCTGCTTCGCTCATACCTCCAAGCCGCGCAAACGCCTGCCTGGCGCTGGCGCGGCCGCGTTCTGCGCGCGAACGGGCAAACGGTGGAATCGGAAGGTCCTCCGTGCTCGGTGGGCGAGGGCTGTGAAATTGTGACAGCGGAAGGCGCTCGATTCGCAGCGGAGGTGGTCGGTTTTCACGGCCGCCGCGTGATCGCGATGCCGCTGCTGGAAACGCGCGGCTTTCGCTTTGGCGACGCGATCTACGCAACGGGGGCGACGCCGGAGATCGGCCTTGGCGAGGCGATGTGCGGGCGCGTGGTCGACGCCATGGGGCAGCCGCTCGACGGCGGCGCGCCGCTGACGGACGCGTCCTCCTGGCCACTCGACGCGGACGTGACGGCGGCTCTCGATCGTGTTTCCATTCGCGAGCCTTTGGCCACCGGCGTTCGCGTAATCGATGCGATGCTGAGCGTCGGGCGTGGGCAGCGGGTGGGCATTTTCGGCGGCTCGGGTGTCGGCAAGAGCACCCTGATCGGCATGATGACGCGCAACACGAGCGCGGACATCACGGTCGTCGGTCTGGTTGGGGAGCGCGGCCGCGAGGTGGGGGAGTTTTTGGAAGACGCGCTGGGTGAAGAGGGTCGGCGAAAGTCGGTAGTTTTCGTTTCCACGTCGGATCAGTCGCCCCTGCTGCGGCTACGTTGTGCGATGGCCGCGACGGCGGCGGCGGAGTTCCACGCGCGCCGCGGCAAGCATGTGCTTCTGGTGCTCGACTCACTGACGCGGTTCGCGATGGCTGCGCGGGAAATTGGTCTGGCCGCGGGTGAGCCGCCGGCGAGCAAGGGGTACACGCCGTCGGTTTTCCTGCGGCTTGCCAAGCTGGTGGAGCGCGCGGGGAACTATCGCGGCGGCAGCATCACGGCGTTCTATACGGTGCTGATGGAAGGCGACGATCAGCAGGACCCGGTCGTCGATTCTGTGCGCTCGCTGCTCGACGGGCATATCGTTCTGTCGCGCGCGCTGGCGTCCGAAGGCATGTACCCTCCGGTGCATGTGCTCGATTCGCTGAGCCGCCTGATGCCGGCGGTCACCTCGCCTGAACACCTTGCTGCGGCGCGGCGCGTGCGGCAGGCGATGGCCGTGTATGGGCGGTCGGAAGACCTCATCCGCATGGGCGCGTACGCCGCAGGCAACGACGCAGAGTTGGACAACGTCGTTCTCTTGATGCCCAGGCTAAGGGCGTTTTTTCGCCAAAGCTCGACGGAGAAAGTAACGCTGCCGGATACCGTGAAGCAGTTGCGCGAGCTCTTTTCCTGATGGAAAGGCTGCGTCAGTGGAAGCGGCTGAAGCAGGTGCGGGAGCTCCAGGAGCGCGTCCGCGAAGCGGAATATGCGCTGGCTACGGACCGTCTTCGCGCGGCGGATGAGGTCTTGCGAGCGATGCTGGCTGCGGCGTCCGCCGCGGCGCACGCCAGACGCCTGGCCATGAAGGAGGGCGACGGTGCGGGGTGTACTGTGGGGGAGTCTATGGGGGGGGGCGCCGACCGGCAGCGCCGCCAATGGCTGCCGGAGCGGAGCCTGCGCGCAGCGGACAGGGACGCCAAACAGATAGCGTTGATGCGGGCGCGCCTGGAACGGGAGCGCTGCGAACAAAGGCTGGCGGACATGCGCGCGCAGGTCGCCGTGGAAGAGGCGAGGCGAACGCAGGCTGCGAGCGACGACCGCTTCGCGGCTCGCCGGCACTGGCTCCGGCTCATGAGCGACAGCTAATCCAGGCGGCTTGCCGGCGTGATTCGTGTGGCCCTTTGCTTGCTTCGATGAGGATGAGGGAGGCAGCCGATGATTGCGGAAACCAGGGGTGCGACTCAGGCGAGTGATTTCCCTGCGGCGTCAAATCAACGAGCCGCGCCTCTGCCACCGAGCGAGGGGTTCGAAGAAGCGATGCGGGAGGCTTGTCCGGAAACGGTGGCGCCCACCGGCGTTGAAATGGAACGGGCGGCAAACCCGGAAGTGGAGGCCAAGAGTTCACCCGATGCGACAAAAGCGCCTGCGTCCACGGAGCAAGAAGGGACCCCGCCCGGATCGGTAACTCCGCCAAACTCGGAAAAGCACACAGGGCACGGCGCTCGTTCAACGACTCACACAGGGCGCGGACCGGCGACGTCGCGGAAGGGCAGCGAACGGCTGGGTGCGACGGGAAACGCTGCCACCGCAACGAGTTCCGCACCTGCCGCGGCTGCGGCTCCGGAGCAAGGGGTGCCGTCAAGTGCGGTTCCGCTCGCGAAGACGAACGCGCCGGAAGCAGGGCGAGTCCCCGAAGCTTCGCCCGACGGTAGGGTAGCGGTTCAAGATGGGAAAACGCCGGTGGCGGCTTCGGGTGTTTGCGACCAGCATGCCGCGCAAACCGACGTTGGCGCGGACAGTGCAAGCTCCTCCATGGCGTTGGTACCGGAGCTCGCGTCGACACCGACCGAACACGCTTTTCCGCCTGCTGACGCCGGTGTTGGGAGCCATTTGCTGACGGAGTCTTCGGCCGTTGGGAGCGCAACGGCGCAAGCTCTCGAGGCTCCTCGCGCGACCGGAGTGAACTCGCCCCCGCAGCCGGCCCTGGGGTTGCCAGCGGCGCACACGGAGGCCGACTGGAGCGTGCAGCGCTACGAAGCACCTACGGCGAACCGGCTGGAGGTCGGCGTTGCGGGAGGCGCGTTCGGCTGGCTTTCGGTGCGGGCGGAAGTGAACGCAACGGGCGACGTTCACGCGTACTTGCGGGGCAGTTCCGCGGGCGCGCAGGTCGAGTTGCAAGCGCAAACCACGGCGCTGCAAAGCTTTCTCGGAACGCAGGAGCTGAAGGTGCACGCCGTGCACGTTGAGGCTTCGCAGCCGGCGGCAGCGTGGAAAAGCGGCGCTGGGGGCGGCGACGCGCAGCAACGCTCCGCAAAGGACGGCACTGCCGAGGATGGGAAGGGCGAAGGCGCGCGCCACGGAGGCACGATGCCGATGACGGAACAAGTTCCCATTCTGCAGTCGGGAAGTTTGCCAAGGCTTGGCAGTGGCGGCGGTTGGCTCAGTGTGATGGCGTAAAGAAAAGGAGAAACAGGTATGTCAGTGCAAAGCATGCAAGCGGCGCATCAGGTAGCAACATCGCTGGTGAACGGGCCGGTGAGGGCGCAAGCGCCCGTTACGGGCAGTAGCCATAAAGCGACCGCCACAAGCGACGCAACGGGTAGTTCAACAGCTTCGGAAATTACGTCGAACGACTTTCTGACGCTGCTCGTCAGCGAGCTAAAAAACCAGGACCCCACCCAACCCACCGACCCCAACGCGTATGTGCAGCAGCTCGTCGGCGTCAACAGCCTGCAACAACTCATCTCCATCAATCAGGGCATCACGAAGATCGAAGACGGTTCCACGCCAGCCACTACCTCCATCGCCTCACAACCTATCTAGCAGGACCCCCGGACCGGGGGTGAAAGGATATGCATCATGGGATCGTTTTCTATCGCTCTTACCGGGTTGCGCGCGCAAAGCGAAGCTCTCAACACGATCGGCAACAACCTCGCCAACCTCAACACAACTGCCTTCAAGAAGCAGACGGTGACTTTCGCCGACCTGTTCTATCAGCAGACGGGAACGTCGGGCTCGGGCGACGCGTTGCAGCAGGGTCTCGGCACGCGGGTGTCGTCCACCCAGACCACGTTCGCGCAGGGGGGACTTGAAACCACCAGCAACGCCACCGATATGGCCGTGCAGGGCAATGGATTTTTTGTGATCAACAATGGCGGCACTCAGGAACTGACGCGCGCCGGCAACTTCCAGCTCAGCTCGCTGGGGCAACTGACCACGACAGAAGGCAACAGCGTGATGGGCTACCTGGCCGAGGGCGGCAAGGTGACCTCGGGAAGCCCGCTGGGCGCGCTGAATTTGCCGATCGGCGAAACGCAGGCAGCGCACGCGACCAGCCAGTTCTCGCTGACGTCGAATCTCGATTCGGCGGCTGCCACGGGAACGCAGTTCTCGACGGCCGTAACGGTATACGACTCGCTGGGCACAAGCCACGTGGCCAACGTGGAGTTCACCAAAACCGCGCCAAGCCAATGGAGCTACGCGATGACGCTGCCGAGCGCCGACGCGACGGGAACTCCGGTCAACAACACCGGCACGCTGACGTTCGACGCGACCGGCAAGCT
>CALMON010000184.1 GCA_937871785.1 uncultured Granulicella sp. | reverse complement strand
CTGAACAATGGCCGCAACCTGAACGATACAGCTCCCTACCTTATTCCCGGCGCAAACTCGTGCTTTGTCTGCTCAGGTCTTGCCGGCATCGTTCTAACCGGTGCATATAGCACAATCGGCGACCCGCAACAGCAGCCCATCCAGGACCGGGAAAATAACTTCCAGCTTATTGGCGACGTCACCTACAGCATCGGCAGCCACACGCTCAAAGCCGGCGGCAGCGTCATCCACCGGTATGTAAGCAATATCCAGGCGATCAGCCGGGCGACCCTTACCTTCTCAGGGGCTACTCCCGTAGTCGCACTTGAAAACTTCTTCGCTGGAGCGCCCTTCAACTTCGTCCGCAATACGCCGCTCGCGGGCGACCACTACCGCACGTGGGAGTCCGCAGGTTACGTGCAGGACGACTGGTCGGCCACGAGAGCGCTCCATCTCAACCTTGGTGTGCGCTACGACGTATTCACTCCGCCTTCTGAGAAGGACGGACGTAACGCGAACTTCAATTTGCAAACCCTCACCCTCGATGTTGGACAGCACCCGGATCTCCCGACCAGCTACGTGGATTTCGCACCACGCCTTGGCTTCGCGGCTACCTTGCGTCCATCGCTGGTTCTTCGCGGCGGCTTCGGGCTGACCTACTTCCAAGGCGACAACACAAATTTCTTTCAGATCGTCAATCCACCGTTCAACTACAACAGCGGCACGGTCACCTACAACACGCCGTTATCGGCGGGCGTGGCGCCTGCCACCGCGCAATCCACCACCGCCCTGAGCGGCGCTTTTACTGCCAAGACTGCCAGCCGCCAGCAGTATGCGGAGCAGTTCAACCTGCTCATGCAGAAGGAAGCCGCAGGGAACGTCTTCACCGTCGGTTACGTCAGCATCTTAGGCCGTCGCTTGCTGACGGACATTCCAAACATCAACGTGCCAACCCCGACCGGCCCCGTCGCAGCCGGCACCGCGGCTCCGCCCACGCTTTACGCGGCCTCGCTTCCCAATGTAAATACCATAGACTTACGGCCAGGCTCGGCAGAGTCCTCCTACCACTCCTTGCAGATCAGCGCCGAACGCCGCTTCGCCAAAGGGTTCTCTGCGAACATCAATTACACGAAGGCCCACTCACTTGACGACGCCAACAACGTCAATGACCAGGAGCTTGCCTTCGGCCTGATTCCTACCCAGACAAAATCGTACGATTACGGAAACACCTATATCGACATCTCCCAGCGCGTTGCAGGTACGTTCAACTACCGGCTTCCCTTCGGCCAAGACGGATCGCGCGCCCACAAATTAGTTGCCGGCGGCTGGCAGATAAACGGCCTCGGCTTCTGGCAGACCGGCCTGCCGATTACGATTGCGAGCGCCTATACCCAGGGCACCAGGAAGCTTGCACAGATCAATCTACCAGGCATCACGGTCGACCGCCCCAATCGCCTCGGAAATCCCTACACTGCCGATAAAGGCATCACGCAGTACCTCAACCCGGCTTCGTTCGTGCGCCAACCATTGGGAACTGCCGGCAACGTAGGACGTAACCAGTTCTTCGGACCTCATCTGCGCCGCGGCGACCTTTCGCTGTTCAAGAATGTCGAGGTGAAGGAAAACCTGCGTGCTCAGTTTCGTGTCGAGTGTTTCAACATCACGAACACGCCGAACTTCGGCCAGCCGAACTCGACTATTGGTTCTTACAGCCCCACAGCCGATGCAAACGGCAACTTTGAGGCTACCTCAGCCAGCAGCTTCGGTCAGATTACCAGTACTGCAATCGGCTATTCGGGACGCCAGTTTCAGTTTGTCCTAAGACTGGACTTCTAAGAATTTGTATCTTCGTTCCAAATGCAAGAGATTCGGGACAGTCAAGAGCTTCATCGGAGAAAGTACATGGTGATGTCTTCTCGTTTCACTACGTTGCTATTCTTTGCAATGGCCTATCTTTGCTGCGGCCCATGCTCCGGGCAATCAACAAGCTGGACAATCGATCCTGCGCATTCCACTGTCGAATTCAAAGTACGACACCTCGGGGTCTCAAACGTGCACGGAACCTTTGCCAAACTGATGGGCACGGTTAAATGGAACGAAAAAGAACTCCTGAAATCGTCAGTGGAAGCGACTGTCGATTGCGCGACAGTGAATACCAATGAGTCCGGCCGCGACACTCATTTGAAGGGACCTGACTTCTTTAACGTCGAAAAGTATCCATCTATGGTCTTCAGGTCGACATCCCTGACCCGCGCGGACAACAAATTATTTCTGAACGGTGATCTGACCCTCGCGGGTGTAACCAAGCAGGTCAGCCTGACCTTGGATGGACCAGCACCACCCCAGACCGATGCAAAGGGAGTAACTCGGAGCGGCTTCTCGGCGAGTGGAATTATCCACAGGGCTGACTTCAACTTCGGATCAAAGTACCCGGCCGTTGTGATTGGAGATGAAATCAGCATCTCGATCGACATAGAAATTGACAAGCAAGGATGATCGAAAGAGTGTCATAGCCGGGCCTCTTGTCCCGATCAAGGCCACAGGGCTGATCCGGCAGACCCTGTGAAACAGAGTAGAGAGTACGGGCGCTGTTGCAAACTCTTTGGGGACGCTAAGCGGCTGATAGGAGAGCACAGGTGTTTCGAAACCCAACCCTCGCCGCGAATGTCGTGGGTGAGATTGAACAGCGCCGCTTGACCCTTGCGTAATGCACGCATCACCGCAAATCCCATGATGGTCGCATAGGCTGTCTTCAGTGTC
Source organism: uncultured Granulicella sp. (assembly GCA_937871785.1). Lineage (GTDB taxonomy): Bacteria > Acidobacteriota > Terriglobia > Terriglobales > Acidobacteriaceae > Granulicella. Next base: position 1,601 of record CALMON010000184.1, on the reverse strand, counting down.
TTGAAGCCCCGCACGGGGCGGATGAGCTGCTTGAGCTTGCCGTGATCGGCTCCAATGACGTTGTTCAAGTACTTCATCTGTCGATGCACCGTGTCCTGAGGGCATTTGCCTTCGGCCTTCAGCTCTGAAATGGCGATAGCGTAAGTCGGCGCCTTGTGCGTGTTAATGACCTCAGGCGTTTCCCATGCTTTCACTCCGTTCAGTGTCTTGCCGAGGAAACGCCTGGCTGCTTTGGCGTTCCGTGTCGGCGAGAGGTAGAGAAATCGATGGTGTTTCCTAATCTATCGACAACTCTGTACAAGTAGGTCTACTTGCCCGCACTTTTTACGTAGGTCTCATCGACCCGCCAGCTCGTCGATTGCGGGCGACGCCTCTGCCAACGCAGCCGCTTTTCGATCTCAGGCGCGTACTTCTGAACCCATCGGTAGATAGTGGAATGCTCAACGGGCACGCCGCGTTCACCCATCTGCTCGAAATCGCGATGGAATGTTGGACATCTGTTTCATGCGGGACGGCGAATCTGCAGATGACGTGACGATACGCAACCTGATCCGCGAACCCTATGTCGCCATTCTCTCGAAAGCACATCCGCTTGCCAAGGCAAAGCGAATCAAGCCTGAGGCGCTTGCGAAGGATCCGTTCGTGTTCTTTCCGAAAAGTCTGGCTAAACTTGCGTACGAACGGACAATCGAAATGTGCGCCTCGCATGGCTTCACACCAAATGTGATGCAGGAAGCTCCGCAGTGGACCACGATGGCTATGTTGGTTGGGGCCGGCCTTGGAGTTTCGCTCGCGCCGGAAAGCGTAGCCGCCGTTCCCGTACCTGATGTCGTCTTTGTTCCGATCATCTCGCAGGCGCGCACATCTATCGATGCCGCGCTTCGTTCCGACTGCGCGAATACGTCAGTAAAGCTTCTGCTTGACGGTGTGACCCGGCATATGAAGAATGGCACATCAAGGCTGGTGTGACGCTGGCGTATCTGAGAGACAGCCTTCCACGCAATGTCCTGACGAGTCGAAGGCAGAGGTTCGACCGCTTAGAGGTAGAACAACTGGCAGACCCTTCAGTGCGTCAAGAAAACAAGCAGTTTTCGTGCCGGCTACGACGTCACCGTTGCTGGTGGCTACCTCATTCGCCTGTGAGGGGATAACAGTCGTCAGCTGCAAGAGATCGCGTGCCGCAAACGCTGCCTCCTGTGGGCCCATGGTGTACAGGTCACCTATGTTCAGAACGGCCAGCCTAGCAGCAAACTCATCATGTATGACGGTTCTCATGTCTGCCGTTTGTTCCGTGTCCCCGGAAAGGTAAACGACGAGGCCTTTGGTAAAGGTCAACACGTAGCCACCGGCGGGACCGAGCGTCAGGGCCCGGCCGAGTCGCGAATCTTGTGAGCCCGCAACTGTGTTTGCGGTATCGTACAGAACGCGCACGCCGGATGGGTCTTCAAACAGGAATGCTCGATCTGCGGCGCAGAATTCCCCGTTTTCGATCCCAACGGGGTGATCTTCACGAATGCGCGGTCTGCGGACGCAAGTTCGAACGTACGCGAATCAGCTACCTGCGTCCAATACAATGTTCAGAAGGAAGCGTTGCGTGTTGC
>CALMON010000183.1 GCA_937871785.1 uncultured Granulicella sp. | reverse complement strand
CCAGGCGGCGGAAGAAGCTGAATTGGTGGACCATGTCGAGCACGTGGATGGGAGTCAGGTCGGCCAGTTGACGAGTAAAGAGTTCGACCCTTTGCTCCAGCTTGAAGCGGTCCCGCTCGATCTCCGTGCGGACCAGCGTGCGCATCTGTTCGCCGACGAACTGAGCTTTCAGGTCGGCCAGACCGCGCCGGGGGTCGGCCGGAATACGCGCAAGCGAGGTGAAGAGGCCGGTCTTCGACCGGACGCCTTCCAGGATCACGACGTAGAAGATCTCGATCTGGTACAGCCGGTCGCGTTTGGCCTCGAAGAACTGTCGCCGCTGGTCTATAGCGGCATCGATCAGCTCGTCGTTGTAGTGCGCGAATGGAATGTTCGGCCGGTTGGACTTGAATAGGTACTGGTAGACATGGAAGCCTTCAGAGAAGGACTTCATGGCGGACTCGAGACGTTTGACCGCGTACTGCTGCTCCGCATTGTCGAGCGATTCATAGTCGACCCCGGGCACCGATAACACCAGTCCGATGTCACCGCTCTTGGTCAGGAAAGTGGTCTCCGACCAAAAGCCGTACAGGTTGATGTGAGCGTTGAGCGAATCGGAGTCGTTCCAGGGCTTGATGAGTTTGGCCAGGTTGAGCATGTCAGTGGATCTCTACTTTGGGAACAGCCTGTTTTGCCGCGTCATAGCGGGTTTTGTATTTGGAAAGTCGTCCAAACGAAATGCTGAGGTAGGCCGGGTCCGTACGGGTGACCCAGCGGCCGAAGATTACGCCGCCGATGAACACCAGCATCGCCGCCACGAAAGAGCTGAAGAGGTTGAACATGACGACCGCAGAGACGCCGATTGCGATGAACAGCTTGCGTTCGATTCCCATGTACATCAGCGCGCGGTGAAGGCTTTTGTAAACGCGATTACGGCGGCGTTCTTCTGCTCTGGGGACCGGGGGCACCGGCCTAGCTTCCCCAGAGCCAGGACAGGATGTTCACCGCGAGTGTCGCGATCCCGATGCCGATCGCAACGCCGGCGAGGTTCTTCTTGGCGCCCGGTTCGCCCGTGGCGAACCCGATCCCGCCCAGCACAATCGCAATGATGCTCGCGACCTTCGCGATTGTGCCTGTGAACAGCGTTTGCAGGTTGTTGAAACCGGTATCGAACGGCGAGGCGTGGGCTTGGATTGGAAGTGCAATCGCAAGGGCTGCGAGCAGCAGCCCGTACGTGACGGATGGCTTTCTGAGCACCGATTGGAGCTTGACGTGCGGAGTTTGCGTGTTGCGGGGCCGTGGGCGGCGCATGGAACCTCCCTGCGGCTAAGGCGTGACAGACGATGTCGTTGACATCGTGAGAACCATCCTTGCCGTGTGAGGCGATAGTACACACCTAAATGGGTATACGCAAAATGGTGGTACATCTTTTCGTGTACTTCGATTGGGGAAACTCTTATTTGGGTGCATGCAGGGCTGCACAATGGCAAAATGATAGGAGCAGAATGATGAGCTTCTAACGGGTCATTGCATTCCCTAACCCGCTGCGAATCGACCCCTCCTGGACAGCTTTGGAAAGGCGACAATGCAGTACGACTACGAACGATTTCTCGCGGAGCTCGGGGCGCGGGTAAAGCAGCTCAGGAAAGAGCGAAAACTGACGCATCGCCGGATGGTTACAGACTTCGATTTTCACCTCGGCCAACTGGCCAAGATCGAGAACGGTGTCGGAGTTTCAATGCAGACGATGCTGAAGCTTTGTGCTGCCTTCGACATGACGCTGGAAGAGTTCGTGCGGGGCCTATGTCAGGACAATCTACCGAAGTGAACCGCTCATGATGTGGTCGGATTCAGCTTCCTGCTCACTCGTAAAGGGTTTGACAGTTTGCCTCTATTGATTGCCTCCCTTCATATGGCCCCGCGGTGCCGAAACCTATGCTTTCTGCCAGCGAACCTCTCGCTTTGAATTGCTCTTTCAATTTAGAGAGGTTCGCTGGTAAACCAGCGCATTCATTGCGGATTAGGCGGGTCCTGCGCGGGCGTACAGGAATGATCGTGGTGCCGTTTGCCAGCGAACCTCTCGGTTCCGTGGAGTACGAGCCTAAAAACTGCCCCGTTTAGAGAGGTCGGCTGGCAGAACCGGGCCTCTAAGCCGTTGATTGCCGTGATTTCAGGGCACATCAGCTAGTTCTGAGAGTGTCTTTTGCCTTTATGCGTCTGGTCGGCCGCACCGGAGAGGTTGGCTGGCAGTTCTCTTCTTCGTCTGGAGAGGTGCGCTGGCAAAACTGGAGAGGCTGGCTGGCAGTTTTAGTGAGGTTCGTTGGAAAATAGCGTGAGGTTGAGTGGCATCTTGGCCGCGAGGTCTGTTGGCACGAACCGAGAGGTGCGCTGGCGAAGATAGAGAGGTGCGTTGGCAATCTTTATGCACTAACCTCTGTGTTTGCCGTGATTTGCACAAGATTAAAGTACTTACCTGTTCTTAAAGTTGTTGACTTCTCCTATAGGATTCAACCAACAACAAGGCCCACACCTCATGACAAATCACAAACGGAAGATCGAGCAAACATCAACCTCCACACTGATGCCGATTGCTGTTGATGTTGACCTTGTTCGATTTGAAAAGAATCTTCTTCAGATTGGCTTTTTTGGTGCGAACGACGCTCGTGATAAGAACCGAACATCAAGGCGAATTGAGCAGATCGTCGTCCGGAATGGCAACAAGATCAAGGTGGCAGCGGAGTTCCGCGGCTCAGAAGCGTTGGGTCTTCCCTCTACAACAGACCGCGACAAGTTCATCGCGCTGTTGAAGATTGTGAGTGAAGAGCGCGTCAAGACTGGCTTCATATCGAATCCGATCCGCTTCAGTGGATACCGTTTGATTCAAGAGCTAGGACTGTCCCGCAATGGAGAAATATACGAAGAGATCCTGCGATGGGGCAAGCGGATGACGGACACGACAATCACCTCTGAACACGTCGTGTACCGCGCCGCTAAGAAGGTGTATTCCGATGAAGTTCTGCATGTGTTTCGCTCATTCAGGAGGACTGGAAGCAGCAATCTGAACGGCACAGAGCGGCAAGAAAATTATGAGGTTGTGCTGGAAGATTGGCTTCTCGAGAACCTCAATCAGCGTTACGTCATCCCCGAAGACTTTAATGCCTACAAGCAGCTCACCAGGCCCACGGCAAAGGGGATTTTCGGCAATCTTCATCTTTGGTTTCATGCGAGTCAAGGACGACCGGTAGAGAAGGATTATTCAGAGCTGTGCAATCTTCTGAACGTGCAGGCCTACCCGCATCTCTCCAAAATCAAGTCGACCATGGGCCTAGCGCTCAACGAACTCATTGCGATCAAGTATCTGTCCAAATGGGACGTTCAGAAGATGACGAGCAAGGCCGGCTATAAGGTAGTCCTCAACCCTGGCGAAGAGCTTCTTGCGATTCTCGACAACACGAGATCGGAACGTCGTGAACAGCCGCTTGGTATTCCCGATCGTACGTCGGAACAGGCTTCGCCAAAGGTCAGCGCTGAGGAGCAGGAAGCACTTGAATTGCTCAAAGGGTATGGTGTGATGCCAGCGAAGGCCATCAAACTTGTGGCCGGGTACGGAGTAGAAGTGGTTTCCGACACCGTGGAATATTTGGCCTCGCAGGTCATTCAGGGTAAGCGTAAGAGTGTCGACAACCCGGCCGGCCTGATTATCTA
>CALMON010000182.1:4690-16172 GCA_937871785.1 uncultured Granulicella sp. | reverse complement strand
GGAGCCGGGGACTTTGCGGGGCATCGTGCTGGCGAGTATAACAAGCGAAAAGACCGAGAGACCTGTGGTCCCGAATCGTCGACGCGGCGTCTAACCGGCAGTATCGCTGGAGAAAGCCTTCCTGGAACAATACGTATGACGGACAGAACGGCTGGACCTCGACGAGTAACGCAACTGCTGTTGGCGCTCGGCTGCTCAACGCTCGGGTTTGCAGGGTTGACGACGCAGGCAAACGCCCAGGCGCCGCAGCCGGTGACCTGCACCGCCGCGCAGAGAGCCGACCCCTCCACCGCGCAGGAGTGCGCGGCGAAGGCGGCTTCGGCGAAGGAGGCTTCGACGACGGCCGCCCCGGTGCCGAGCGCGGCCAGGAGATTTCCGTTTCCCGGTGAAGATGCCGACGTGCCTACCGGCCCGGGTGCTACTCCGGCGGGCACTCCGGATGCACCCTCCGCTCCGAAGCCTGGCTCGGCTGCGGCGGCTCACCCGTACCCTGGCGACCCCGACGCCAGCCGGGCAGCAAGCCCTGCAGCCCAGGCAGCAAGCCCTGCGGCCAAGTCCGCGGCAGGAGCCCATCCGTATCCCGGCGACCCGGACGCTGCGAAGGACGGAAAAGATCCGTCCTCCGATGGCTTCAGCAGCTCCAGTTCGAGCTCTAGCGGCAGTTCCGACCCGGACGACGCCGACAGCGGGCCGCTGAAAGATGCCGGCAGCAGTGGCGACGATACCAAGACTCCAGCCAAGGGTGGTCGTCCTCGCAAGCTGCCGAAAATCGATGCGCAAACCCCCGAGGCGCGCGAGTCCGAAGACCTGGACGTCGCCGGCTTTTATATGCAGACCGGCAATGCCGCTGGGGCTTACGCGCGCGCGAAAGACGCTGTTTCTCTTCAGCCCACCGATCCTTTCGCGCAGTTCGCGCTCGCCGAGGCTGCGCGTAAGCTGGGTAAGCCGGATGAAGCTCGTGAGCATTACAGCAAAGTGCTCGATCTCGACCCTGATGACAAACAGCTTCGGCTGACGAAGAAGGCCCTCACTGAATTGGGTCCTGCCGGCCCAGCTTCAGCATCGACCGCTGCCACGCCTAAGTAGATTTCGGCCGGCCGCCCGGCACGCGAGCTCCGCGTTTGCTGGGGGTCGTGCTCGGTTTGGGGTTCAAGGCCAACTGTCGCCGCTCGTGCAGCTTGCGGGCCAGTGCGAGCGTTGCGGGGGAGGGCTTGGCGGGCTCTGGCGGCAGCGGGTTGCCGTCGTCGTCGGTATCGTCCGTGACGTTCAGGTAGCGCCGCATGTAGCGCAGCGGTTCCTCAGCCAAGGCCATCTCGCGCAAGTGATATTTCCACGCCTCGGGCCGAACGCTGCGGCGCATGAAGGGTTTCCGTTGCACGGTGGCGACGCTGCCATCCGGCATGGCACGCTCGAAACTCTGCGCCGGCACCTGAAAGGTGATCTCCGCGCCCGGCTTCCAGAAGCTGCGGGCGAACTCCTGCGAAAACAGGAGGGCGTAGTAGTGGCGATGCCCGTCAAGCGTTTTGAGCGCGGCCTCGGCGCCCTCCCACGGAAGCTCCAGCCGCGTCACGTACCAGCGGCGCAGTTCGAACCCGTTCACACGGGCCTGCCCGACGAGCAGCTTCAGTAGTTCGATTCGCGTCATCCCGTCCGCTCCCCGAGGAAACCGGCTTTGGCCTTTCCGAGGAATATAGTAGATCGCAAGCAGTTGCGCGTCAGGCAAGTGTTTTGGGGGGCGGAGTGAAAGGTTTACGGTTGGCGGCCGCATGGGTTTGTACCCTTTGTGTTTTGGCCGGGTCGACGGTGTTCGCGCAGACACCTGCGGCTGCCGCGCACGCCGATCCCCTCAATTTCGATCCCACGGTGCGAGCCGCGTACGACCGTTTTTACAATCTCGACTACGACGCGGCGCTGAAGCTGTTCAACGACGTCGCGCAGGCTCACCCCAACGAGCCGATGGCCTGGGATTATGTGTTGATGGTCACTATCTTTCGCGAGCTGTACCACCAGGACCTTCTCGACACGACCTACTACGCCCATGACAATTTTTTAACGTCGAAGCGAAGCGTATCCATCACGCCCGCTGTTCGCGAGCAGATAGAAGCTCTCACCAATCGCGTGACGGGCCAGTGCGATGCCCGCCTCAGAGCGAACGCGAACGACACGAACGCCTTGTTCGAGCGCGGCTATGCCAAGGGGATGCACGCGGCGTTTGTGACGCTCGCGGACCACTCCTATTCAAGCGCCGCGCACCAGGGATTGCAGGCGCGCAACGACAGCGAAGCCGTCCTGAAGCTCGACCCGCAGTACGCGGACGCGGAGATGGCAATCGGTATTCAGCAGTTTGCCGTGGCGAGTTTGCCGCGCCTCCTGCGTATTGTGGTTGGCATCGCGGGGGTTGGCGGGTCGAAGGAGAAGGGGCTTGAGGACCTGCGGATTTCCTCCGCGCACGGGGTGGTGACCGGCGTCGAGTCGCGCACGGCGCTGTCGCTGTTTCTGCGGCATGACGGCCGCTACCCGGAGGCGCTGGTCGTCCAGCGCGGGCTGGCCGAGCAGTTTCCGCATGATTACCTGTTCCGGCTCGAAGTCGCCAACCTGCTCAAGGACGGTGGACAGGGTTTGCCGGCGATCCACGAGTATGAGGCGGTGCTTTCCGACGCGTTCAAGAAGGGTTTCTTTGTCGACCCGCGCCTGCAGATGGCGTGGTTTGGGCTAGCCGATACGCAACGCGGGCAGAACATGATCAACGAAGCCGCCTTGAACTACGTGCAGGCGGCCGAGCAGCCGAACTGCAGCGACTGGCTGCGCAAACGGGCCCTGCTGAACGCCGGGGAAATGTACGATCTGCTGCACAAACGCGACGAGGCAGTGAAGCTGTACGGGCGCGCCGCCGCGCCGGGCGGCGACCAAAGCCAGGCGGACGCCGCCCGCAAACTCCTCAAAAATCCCTATACCGGCAAGTAGTCCGCGGAACCGCCGGCGGACGCGCTGCGTATGACACAATGGGTTTCAAGGAGGCCGATATGGCATGTGAAGCGTGCAGTGAATCAGGAAATGTTGGAAGTGGTACAGGGACGTTCGACGCGCGGTTTTGCAGCCATTGCGGTCGGCCCCTGACGCAGTTCGTCTGGGCAGCACCCGCCGTAGCTTACCGCGGCCGGCTGGTACGGCCTCGTTTCGGACGCATGCTGGGCGGTGTTTGCGCCGGTATCGCTGAGGCGTACGGTTGGGACCCGGTGCTGGTGCGCATCGTTGCGGTGGTGCTGTTTTGCTGCGGCGTGGTTGTGGTGCCGCTGGTGTATGTGGCAGCTTGGATGATTATGCCAAACGCGCCGCTGGCTTACCTGGCCGCCCCGGGCGCGCAGGGCCTCAGCGGGAGTGCGCCGGCAGCGTGAGCCCGTCTTTCCCCCGTCCGTTTGCTTATGAAGGCGCTCGGCTGCTGTGCTCCGGCAGCAGCCTTGAGGCGCTGGCCGCCGAGCACGGTACACCGCTGTACGTGTACTCGGCAGACGCCATCCGCGAGCGCGCCGGCATGCTGCAGGCCGGGTTAGCGGACGTTCCGCACACCATCTGCTACGCGGTCAAGGCGAACTCGGCGCTGGCGATCGTGCAGATGCTCGGCGAGATGGGCTGCGGGTTCGACATCGTTTCCGGCGGCGAACTGGAGCGCGTCCGGCGGGCCTGTCCGGAAGCTTTGGGGCGAGTCGTTTTTTCAGGCGTCGGCAAGCAGGTGTGGGAACTCGACGCCGCGCTGGAAGCCGGCATCCTGCTGTTCAACGTGGAAGGCGAAGGCGAGTTGGAGTTGCTTTCGTCGCGTGCGGTCGCGCTGGGCAAAACGGCGCGCATGGCATTGCGGGTCAATCCCGATGTGTTCGCCGAAACGCACCCCTATATTTCGACCGGCCTGAGCGACCACAAGTTCGGCATCGCGATCGCGAAGGCGCGCGAGGTGTATCGTCGCGCCATGACGCTGCCTGGGCTCGACCCGGCCGGGGTCAGCGTCCACATCGGCTCGCAAATTCGCTCTACGGAGCCGTTTGCCACCTCAGTCGAGCGCGTCGGCCAGTTGGTTGCTGAGCTTCGCGCCGACGGCATGGACATCCGCTACGTGGACGCGGGCGGCGGCCTGGGGGTCGAGTACGGCCAGGTACCGTGGGACCCCGCGGCCAGCGTGCAGGCCTACGCCACGGCCGTGACGGGAGCAGCCCGGGGGCTGGGCGCGCATCTGCTGCTCGAACCTGGCCGGTTCTTCGTCGCGCAGGCAGGCGCTCTGTTGACGCGCGTGCTGTACGTCAAGCAGAACGGCGCGAAAACCTTTGTCATCACCGATGCCGGGATGAACGACCTTATCCGGCCGTCGCTCTATCAAGCACACCACGAGATCTGGCCGGTCGTGCGCAGCGGACGCTCCGAGCAAACGGTCGACATCGTGGGCCCCGTGTGCGAAAGCGGCGACTTCTTCGCGCGCGACCGAGCGATCGAACGAGTTGGTCCCGGAGACCTCGTCGCTATCCTCGACGCGGGAGCCTATGGCATGTCGCTGTCGTCGCATTACAACACGCGCGTGCGCCCGGCGGAGGTGATGGTGGACGGCGATAAAGCGCGGGTGATCCGGCGGCGTGAGACGTTTGAGGACTTGTTCGCACCCGAAGTCGTCTAGCCGGCGCCCGCATCCGCCGGCCGCAACCGCAGCGGGTCTGCGTGCTACACTTTTGAGCGGTGAGACGAAGTGGAAGGGCGGCTAAGCCGTCGTTCCGACCTTCAGATTCTTCAGCGAGCCATTCCGCAGTGAGGTTTAGAAGCAATGTCCGGCCATTCAAAATGGGCAACCATCAAGCATAAAAAAGGCGCGCTCGACGCCAAGCGCGGCAAGATCTTTACGCGCCTTATCAAGGAAATCACCATCGCCGCCAAGAACGGCGGCGGTGACCCGGACGGCAACCCCCGGCTGCGCGGCGCGATCACCGCCGCCAAGGCGGAGAACATGCCGGCCGACAACATCAAGCGCGCCATCCAGAAGGGCACCGGCGAGCTCGAAGGCGCGAACTACGAAGAAATTACCTACGAGGGCTACGGTCCGGGTGGCGTCGCGGTCATCGTCGACGTGCTGACCGACAACCGCAACCGCGCGGTCAGTGAAATTCGGTTTGCGTTCTCAAAAAACGGCGGCAACCTCGGTGAAACTGGTTCGGTCGGGTACATGTTCTCGAAAAAGGGCGTGATCGTCGTGTCGAAGGACGTGGCCAGGGACGAGGACAAGCTGACGGAGATCGTGCTCGACGCTGGCGCGGAAGACCTGAGCGACGAAGGCGAAACCTGGGAAATACTGACCGGGCCCGCGGAGTTCGAGACTGTCGTGAACGCGCTGAACGCGGCGAAGATCAAGCCGGAACACGCCGAAGTGACGAAGATCGCGGCGAACTACCAGAAGCTCGAAGGAACGCAGGCCACGGCGATGATGCGGCTGTTGGACACCATCGAAGATCTCGACGACACGCAGAATGTGTACTCGAACTTCGATATGGATGAGGCGCAGGTCCCGGCCTGAAGCCGGCTAGAGAAGTTTATGGATGAGAAAGCCGCCATCCTGCATGGCGGCTTTCGATTGTGAGGTGGGATGAAACACGTACTAGCGGCTGCACTGCTCCTATTTTCAGCACCTGTCTGCTATGCACAGCAGAGCGGCACGGTTGTAAGCGGAGGCGGCATCGGAGGGCTTTCCCTCGTGGAAAGCGCTTCCTCAGGCAAGGGCATTGAGTACGGCGCGTTCGTACAGGGCGGTGTCGGCCTGCAGGACCGCACCAACTTCAGCTTCATTATGGTTGGGGTTCATGCCGGCAAGGTACTGACCTCCGAGTTCGGCACGGGGGCGCTGAAAGGAAATTTCGAGTACGCCGTTGAGGTGATTCCATTTTGGCAGTCGTACACGCCGAAGTTTCCGCACCTCATCTGCCCCGCCGGAGCCACCGTCGCCAGTCAGTGCGCCGGTCCGTACACCACCGGCGGAACCTATACCGGCTTCAGCATCACGCCGATTATTCTGCGATATAACCTGACCCACGGAAAGCGGCTGATGCCCTGGGTACAGGGTGCCGGCGGCGTGCTGTACACGACCCGTAAATACCCGGCGGTTGGCAACCTGAACGTCGCCGACCCCACGCAGACCGGGCCCGCCGCCGATACAAGTGTCTGGAATTTCACACCGCAGGGCGGCGTGGGAGCGCATTATTTCGTTAGGGACCGCCGCTCGGTCGACTTCAGCGTCAACGCGGTTCACATTTCAAGCGCCAGCCTGGGTGACAAGAACCCGGGAGTCAATGTAAGTTTGCTGTTCGGCGTTGGGTACACGTGGTGGAAGTAAGCAGGTTGCCGGTAAAATAAAGGACCTCTTCGCTCCTGGCGAAGGGAACAACTTGAAACGGATTGCAGGTTTTGTAGTATGAGCCTTGGGCCTATTGTCGAGTGCGTGCCGAATTTCTCGGAAGGCCTCGACACCGAAAAGATTCGCGACATCGTCCGCGCCATGCGCGTGGACGGCGTGCGCCTGCTCGACTACTCGCTCGACGCCGACCACAACCGCTCCGTTGTTACTGTCGCCGGCACGCCCGAGGCGGTATGCGAAGCGGCGGTGCAGGCGGTCGGTAAGGCGTCGCACCTGATCGACCTGACGCAGCAGACGGGGGTGCATCCGCGCATCGGCGCGGCGGATGTGGTGCCGTTTGTGCCGGTCAGCGGCATGTCGCTTGTGCAGTGCGCGATGCTGGCGCGGCAGGCGGGCATGGCCATCTGGCGCCGGTTTGGCGTCCCCGTGTATTTCTACGAAGCGGCGGCGGCCCGCCCGGACCGGGTGAATCTCGAAGACGTCCGCCGCGGCCAGTTTGAGGGGTTGCTGCGGGAGTCGGTGCGCGACTCAACGCGACGGCCCGACGTGGGCGGCCCAGAACTGCACGCGACGGCAGGGGCCAGCGCGGTCGGGGCGCGGAAATTTCTGATTGCCTACAACATCTATCTCGCGCCGGGGGAAAAGGACGCTGACATCGCGGCGGCGCGCGCGGTGGCAAAAGATGTTCGAGCTTCGAATGGCGGTCTTTATGGCGTAAAAGCCATGGGGGTGCTGGCCAACGGACGAGCGCAGGTCAGCATGAACATCACGGACTTTTGTGTGACGCCGATGACCAAAGTGCACGCGCGGGTGCGCGACATTGCGCGCCACTACGGGGTTGATATCGCGGAAGGGGAACTGATCGGCCTGATTCCGGAAGAAGCTTACGAGCCAAATGCGGATTGGGTGCGTCAAACCATGGAGTTCGATCCGGAGCGAAAGGTTCTTGAGCGCCGGCTGCAGCATCCTCTCGACTGGCCATAAGCCTGTGGGTGGTGGTGCGCTGCCACACTTGCCCTCGCACCCGATTCACGACAAAATATGAGGTGGATGCCGAACCGGCCCACCCGGAACGATGATTCAGGAGCCCCCAAAGTGAACACAACTGTGAAAAGGATGAATGGCACGATCCTGACGGGTCTGCAGAAGACGGCTGCAATGGCGCTGGCCGTAGCGGCGATGTCCACCCTGGGCGCCCACGCGTCGCAGCTAAGCGGAGACGCGAAGGCGTCGATCCCCAAGGATGTGCAGCAGATCATCGTCGTCGACTACCGCTCCATGCAGAGCTCGCCGGCAGCCATGCAGTTGAAGGATCGCGTGCTGCCTCCGGAGTTGAAGCGGCTTGAAACGGCGCTCAAGACCTCTGGCCTTAAGGTCGATCAGGATGCCGACACACTGGCCTTCGCGGCTTTCCGCGCTCCGGGCAGCGATGGGTCGCGCATCATCGGCGTGGCGCAGGGGCAGTTCCGCACGGCGTCCATTCTCGCGAACTTCACCAAGAACAAGGTCAAGCCGACCATGGTGCGCAACAACGCCGTGTACCCGATGGGTTCGGCGGGCATGAGCGTCGCGTTCCTGAACCAGACGACGATGGTGTTCGGCGACCGCGAGGCGGTGAAAGCCGCCCTGGACGCTCGCGACGGCCTCAGCCCCGCGTTCCTCGCCAATGGCGAGATGATGAACGAGATGGCCGCAGTCGATTCACGCGCGGTGTGGAGCCTGCTGGACCAGAAGGGCACGCAGACCATGATGAAGAGCGTGCTTGGGGAAGCGACGCAGCTTGCCGACTACGAGACAGTGAAGAACCGTATGAAGAGCGCCCGCTACACGATGGATTTTTCAAATGGCGTCAAGTTCGAGATGGCCGTTGTGATGTCTGACACGGTGACGGCCGCGACGGCCGCGACCCTGATGAAGGGCGTGATGATCCTCAAGAAGAATTCTGGTTCGCCGCTCGAAAAAACGGCGATGGACGAGACCACGATCGACTCCGGCGGCGGCACGCTGACGATCGCGTACGGATCGTCCGATAGCCAGTTTGCCAGCCTGCTGGGTTCGCCTCTGTTCCAGTCTGTCGTCAAGTAAAAGCAATGCGTACAGCACGGCGGAAGGCGGCCCTTGTGGCTGCCTTTCGCGTCTTGCGGAACAGTGGCCCGAACGGGTGATTCGATTTGCTCTGCCTTACGGCTATAACGGAAGCATGAACCAGCTCCCCAACATGTCTCGCCGGGAAAGCAGTCCCAAGCGCAAAACAGAGAAGAAGAAGCTTTCCTCAACAATCACCACGTCGGTGGTGTGCATCCTGATTATCTTCTTTTCACTAGGACGCTTCCCGCAAGTGGACGCTTTCTTTGCGAATCTGAACGAGATGGTGCGTGAGCACAACGACGAGCTGGTGCGGTCGGTGCTGCACGCTATGCCTGCTATTCTTCTTGGCACCGGGTTACTGGGGCTGACCTATATGCTGGTAAGCAGCGTCCGTTCGCGAGCGCGTCGCGGTTGATCCCCACGGAAATCAGACGATCTCGAAGAAGGCGGGGATGTGGGACTCCCCGCTAACGGTCCAGCTCTAGCGGAGAGAACCAGCGGCGCCGACACTCTCCGCACCTTCGGCTTGCGCCGGGGCCGGCTTGACGCCCTCGCAGCGTGCCATTACGGCGGAACGCAGCCGCTGGCTTAGCTCGTCGGGGAACTCATAGATTTCATTGCCACGATAGATGTCGATGGTGTGCCGGGTGGTGTCGACAACGACTTCGCAGTGGCGGCAGTGACCAAGGTGTTCTGACACTTCGGCCATGAGCTCTGATTCAATGTTGCCGTCGAAGAAATCGGTTAGCTTTGCCAGGAAATCCGTGCAATTCACTTTGTGGCCTCGGTCTTCTGCCTGAAGTATCGGCTCAAACGTTCCCGCAATTGAAGCCGGGCGCGCAGCAACCGGGATTTCACAGCAGGAACACTCAACCCGAGTGCTTCGGCTGTTTCTTCCGTCGACAGGTTTTCGATGTCGCGAAGGGTGAAAACGGTGCGAAAACCTGGCGGGAGGCCACCGATGGTCTTGCGCAGGATGTCCCCAAGCTCGGATTGGGAGTAAATCTGCTCCGGATTCGGCCGCCACTCGGCAAAATCGCGCGGAATCGACCCTTCATCCGTCTCGACATCCTGGTCCATCGAAACCGTTTTGGACGTTTTGCGCTTACGCAGCCGCATCAGGCTCTCGTTGACGGCGATGCGGACGAGCCATGTGGAAAATTTGGAGTCGCCTTTGAACTGTTCGAGCTTCTGGAACGCTTTGAAGAAGACGTCCTGCGTAATGTCTTCGGCGTCTTCACGATTCTGCGTAATGTGGTTGGCCGTTCGGAAAATCTGGCGGTCGTACTGCTTCACAAGCTGCTCAAAGGCGGAGGTATCGCCTGCCTTGGCGCGCGCGACCAGCGCAACATCGGGGTGTTCCTCAACAACGGCAACCGGCACCGGGGGAGCGGCTGGAGGGGGAAGCTCGGCGAAAGTGGAGTTGTGTGCGGCCATCATCGGTACTTCCCAGTGTACAAGACTGGAGCGAGTACCTGCAGAGGTTCGGCAAGGGTTATTGCACTCGCATCGAACAGACGGTACAACGTAGAGTCAGGCAAATGGCTGTCGGGGAAATAGGACGCGCAATGAACCGTAGGCGAACAAAAACGGTGGAACGGATGAGATTGCTGACGACGCTGTTACCGCTTGCGGCCGGGGCTCTCCTGGCCGTTCCGCTCCCCGCAGCAGCGACCCCGGTCAAAAAGAAGCCGGTTGCGGCCACATCGTCCCCTTCGGCGAAGTCAAAGGCACTTGCCGCCAAGGGGAAGCACGCCCTGGCCAGCGCAAAGGGCAGACCCGCGACCGTTGCCGCCGCCGCGCCCACGGCCGAAAGCCGTAAGCTGACCAGCGCCTTCACGGCTTCGGCGCAGTTGCGGCCGATGGCCCAGCAACTCGTTTCTACACGGTCCGCGTCGGCTTTCGCCGGCGTGACGTCTTACGCGGCAAACCACCCGGGCGAGGCGGCTTCGGCAGCACAGCTCGCTCTTGGTCATGCGTATTCTTTAGACAAACGCTACGGCGACGCACAGGCGGCATTTCGGCTTGCCGGCATGGGCAACGCCGCGCTTGCCGACTACGCGGACTACCTGGGCGCGCAGGCCGCTGTGCAAAACAGCCGCGGCGGCGACGCGCTCCCGCTGCTTGATCATTTCGCAGACCGGCATCCGGGGAGCATTTTCGTGAACAACGCGCCGGTGCTGCTCGCCAGTGCGTACCTGCAGCAAGGCAATCCTCAAGGAGCGCTCGGCGTGCTGGCGCCCCTGAACGGAACGCCCGCAGCGGACAAGACTGATTTCCGCCTGGTCGAAGCCAAGGCATATCAGGCGAGTGGCAATGCGGCTCAGGCCTCGGAACTGTATCGCGGCATTTACCTGCGCAACCCCCTGAGCCCGGAGGCAATCTCGGCGAAGGCGCAACTGGCGGCCATCAGCGTTCCCCTGACCGCCGGCGAGCGCAAGCAGCACGCCGATGCCATGTTCAACACCAAGCACTATGCGGAGGCCGAAGGGGAGTATCAGTCGATCCAGAAGAACGATTCGTCGCTGTCGCAGGCCGATCAGGACGCGCTGCAGATTTACGTCGCGGTGTGCGATCTGCGGCTCAAAAAGCTGGGCAAGGCCGACGTGCAGAAGCTTCCGGTGACGAACGACGACACCGCCGCGCTGAAGCTCTACCTGCAATCCGAGTTGCTGCGCAACGAAAACGACTTCGACGGCCATGACGCGCTGATCGGCGAGATGGTGGAGCGCTATCCGCACAGCCGCTGGCTGGAGGAGGCGCTCTATTCCGGCGGCAACATGTACCTGGTCAAGCACGACTCCGTTCGCGCCGTCGCCGACTACACCAGCCTCGTGCGCTTTTTCCCGACCAGCACCTACGCGCCCAGCGCGCATTGGCACGCCGCCTGGTTGAGCTATCGGCTGCGCCGCTATCCGGACGCGGCCAAGCTGATGGACGAGCAGATCACGTCATACCCCGCGGGCACGGAGATTCCCGGGGCTCTGTATTGGCGGGCGCGTCTGCTGGAAG
>CALMON010000182.1:0-4680 GCA_937871785.1 uncultured Granulicella sp. | reverse complement strand
CACGATCTTGGGCAGGCGCTCAACTATTACGCGGCGTTGAATGCGAACTACGTCAACAGCTACTACGCCATTCTCGGCCGGCAGCGCGCAAACGTGATCGGCCAGCGAACGCTGCCGGCGCCAGCTCCGGCGCTCGCGTCCGTGCGGCATGTCGACCTGCCGCAACTGACGGCGACGCTGCCTGAAAACGACCCGCACCTGATCAAGGCGCGGCTGCTCGCGAACGCGGCCTTGAATGAGTACATCGGTCCGGAAATTCAGGGGAGCGCGACATCTGCGCAGTGGGGCGCTCTGGCGCAGGCGGAAATCTACCAGAGCTTTGGGGAGAATGCCCGCTCGCTGCAGTCGATGAAGCACAGCGGGCTACCGTTCTTTTCGCTTCCCGTGCAAAACGTTCCGACGGTGTATTGGCAGTTGCTGTTTCCGCGGCCCTACTGGGACGACCTGACGGCGAACGCCAGCAAAAACGGGCTCGACCCCTTTCTGGTCGCGTCGCTGATCCGGCAGGAGTCGGAGTTCAACCCCACCGTCGTCAGTAAAGCAAATGCCTATGGGCTCATGCAGTTGCTTCCGTCGACCGGCAAGGGGGAAGCGAAGAGGCTCGGCGTCAAGGGCTTCACCACCAACTCGCTGCTGAACCCGAGCACAAATCTGGAGCTCGGCGAAGCCGATCTGCGGCAGTCGCTCGACCGCTACGGTGGGCAGGTGGAGTACGCGCTGGCCGCCTACAACGCGGGCGACGCCCCGGTCCGCAACTGGATCGCGCAGGGCGGCTACCAGGACGTGCCCGAGTGGGTGGAGTCGATCCCGTACACGGAAACGCGCGAATACGTGCAGGGCATCATGCGCAATCGCGAAATGTACCGCGCCGTCTACGCTGGACGGTAACGCGTGAACGCCTTCCCGATAGGCTAAGATCAGGCAAGCGCCCGAGTGGTGAAATCGGCAGACACAGCGGACTTAAAATCCGTAGCCCTTCAGTGGGTGTGGGGGTTCAAGTCCCCCCTCGGGCACCACGTTGCTACTCGACCCCGTCCCTGACGCGTAGCGGGTCGCCGTTCTTTTTCCATATTTCTCCAAGCTCCTCTCCCAAACCTCTATGCGGCTCCGTCACGATGGCGCGCCTGCGTCTTCAGCGGTAGCGTTGCGCCCGAACGGGTCATTACTAACGCGGAACCGTGGACTACGGCTCCCCAAACGGCACTTTTATAAACGGAGGAAAGCACACACAAGCACAAGCCGCGCTGCCAGCCGGCAAACGCTGTGCTCATCCTGCAGGGCGAAAGCGACGATACCCACATCATGCCGAACGCGGTCTATGCTCAAAGAATGCTTCTGCTGGCCGCCGTTTCATTTGCTGCAAGTCTGCCTTTGACCGGTTGCGGCAGCGGCGTCGCTGCCGCAACGTCCGCTCCCGCCGTGCTGGCGATCGCCCCGGCGACGGCGGTGGTCGAGCAAGGCAGCTCGTATGCGTTCCGCGTGCGCAACTTCAGCGGCGACGCTTCGGCCTGCGCATGGCAGGTGTCGGACGCGGCTGTTCTGGCGGCTTCGGGCGCGGGGACGTTTGTCGGCACGAGCGCCGGGTCGGCGACGGTGACTGCCGTTTGCGGCGGTGAGTCGGCCACGAGTTCGGTAGCCGTCACCGCACCCGCGGTCGCCGGGCCGATCAGGATCACCACGGGCGGCACGTACAGCGGCACCTGGAGCAGCAACGACCCCGCCGTTCCCGCCGTGACGATCGCGACCGACCAGCCGGTGACGCTGCGGAAATCCACTGTGTCGGGTAAGGGAACCCTGATCTTCGCGCGCGGCGTCGCCACAGGCGTCCAGTTGACGGTCACGGACGTGTCCGGCATCGGGCTCGACCCCGGGGTGGCGGGATTGCAGCGCGGCCGCTTCCTCGATGTGGCCAACGCGCGCTCGGTGAGCATCACGCATACGACGATGACTGGCGTGAGCTTCGGCATCGTGCTCGGGGCGTCGACGCTGACGAGCCTGACGGTGACCAACAACCTGGCGACCAATCTCGATGACCGCGCTTCAGACGGCAAGGGCGGCCTGACCGCCGCGCGGCCGGCACTGGGACACTTCCTCTACCTGAACGCCGTCACTGCGCCCAACGGCGGAGAGATCGCCTGGAACCAGGTCGTCAATACGCCGGGCTCGGCGTCGGTCGAAGACCTGATCGACCTGTACAACAGCAGGGGCTCGGCCGCAGGCGCGCTGGCGCTGCACGACAACTACCTGCAGGGAGCGTTTGCGCCGTCGGAGGCTGCCTATACCGGCGCGGGGATTACGACGGACGGGCCCTCAAACGACGCGTCCACGGCGACCGGCTTCGTCGACATCCGGCAGAACCAGGTGGTGCACACGGCGAATGTCGGCATTGCGGTTGCGGCGGGACACGACATTGCGGTCTCCGCGAACCGGGTGGTTTCCTGCGGGCAGGATGCGGCAGGAACCTGGTACGCGACGGGCGGCAACGTGGCGATCTACCTGTGGAACTATTCGAAAACGACGCAATTTTACAACAACAGCGTGTCTGGCAACGGCGGCGGTCTCCTGGGGCCGGACAAGTCGAGCGGGCAGCCGGTCGTCTCGGATATCTGGGCGCCGGACGCTTCCGTGGCGCTGCACAATACGGTCGGTACCAACGCGTTTACGGACCCCTGCCTGGTGTCGGGCGTGCTGAACATCGCGGCAGAAGGCGCGGAGTATGGGCAATGGACGGCGAAGCTGGCAGCGGCCTCGCAAACTGTCGGCGTCCGGCGGTAAGCGTCGTTCACAAAGCCGCGTTCTCCACAGCCCGGGTTTCTTCCCTGTTTTCCACCGCTTTGTTCCGGGTTCGTCCAGACACTTGGGCTTGAGCCCTGTTGGCGACTTTTATACTAGGGAGGCACGAGGTGGAAACTACGCGGGTACCGTGTGGAAAACCTGTGCGTGACGGCTTGCGAGCTGTCGGGAGCCGCACATCGCACGAACACAGCCCAGCCCGGTCAACGCCGACGACGATGAGCTCCGGCTCGGCGACGCATGGCGGCTGCTGCGGCGCAACTTCCTGCTGCTGACGGCCTGCGCCTTTCTCGGGGCGGTCGCCGGCTATGTGCTTTCAAAGCTGTCGCCACGCATCTACACCGCGACGGCGACGGTCGAAATGAATAAGGACGCCGGGCCGGGCCTCGGCTTTCAGGACCTTTCCGGGATCGCGTCGCATGTGGGCATCGGCCTGGAGTTCATGACCGACCTTCTGACCCACCAGTCGGTGCTGGAAAACGACAACACGGCGCTTTCCGTGATTGAGCGGCTGAATCTGGCGGGTCAGGCTCCGTACAACGTCATTCCCGACGACAAGTTCAAGGCAGACTACCTGCGCGAGCGAGGGCGGCCACTTGAAGACGCACCGCTGACCCGGGCGCGCGACCTGCGCTTGTTCCACAAAGGTCTCGGTGTGGCGGTCGTCAAAAACACGCGGCTGCTTGAAGTGTCGTACAAGGATGCCGACCCGAGGCGCGCCGCGCTGATCGCGAACACGGTTGTCGATGCCTACCTGAACAATACGACCCAATCGCGTTACGAAGCCACGTCGAAGACCTCGACCTGGCTCCAGGGGCAGCTTGACGAGCTGAAGCGGCGGTCGGAGGCGAGCCACGATCGCGCCAGCGACTTTGAGCAGCGCAACGGCCTTAGCGACGTCGGCGTGCTTTCGTCCGGAAGCCCGAAGCCGGGGTCGGCGGGGATGGGCGAAAGCTCGGCCGCGGCCAACAGCCCGGTGTTCCAGCGGTTGATGACGCTCAACGAGAGCCTGACCCGCGCGCAGGTCAGCCGCATCGCCAAAGAGGCGATCTATCGCCTGACCGACACGACCAATCCGGACGTCATCATCAATCTTGCGGAGTCGAGCCTGGGCAGCGATGGCCGTAGCGCGACCGAAACCCGCGAGATCGGCCTGCTGACCACGCTGCGCGAACAGGACGCGACTCTGAAGCTGCGCCTGAGCGCCGAAAGGGTGAAGTACGGCGCGAAGAGCCCGATCATCCTGGAACTGCGCGACCAGATCGGCACGGTCGACGGGCAGATCACGAGCGAAATCGCGAACATCCACAAGGAAGCCGAGACGGCCTATCAGCTTGCGCTGAACGACGAAGCGGCGCTTCGGCAGCAGGTTGCCGAGCAGCAGCAGAAGATGAGCACGCTCGGCAATAATCTGAACGCGCTCAGCTACTTGCAGGAAGACGAAAAAGCCAGCCGAACGCTGTACGACGACCTTTTCATCCGTCTGCAGCAGGCCAAGGTCGCGGCCGGGGTGAAGTCCTCGGATATTGTGCTGGTCGACCCTGCACGGGTGCCGGGGCTGCCGTCGTCTCCGGTGACGGTGACAAACGTGCTTTCCGGCTTCGTCACCGGCCTCGCGCTGGGGCTGCTGCTGGCCGTATTTCTGGCGGTCAGGAATTCCGGCCTGGCAACGCCGGCGCAGTTCGCCGGGCTTTGCAATCTGTCTCTGCTTGGCGTCGTTCCGCGCTTTCCTCTCGACAACCCGCAGAAGCGCTTCACCATCCGGCAGCCGGAGCAGCCCTCGAGCGAAGCGTGGCTGCTGCGCTCGCCGCGGTCGTACGTCGCGGAAGCGTACCGGGGCATCCGCACGGCGCTTACGCTGGGCAGCCGGTCGTCTCGGCGCAAGGT
>CALMON010000181.1 GCA_937871785.1 uncultured Granulicella sp. | reverse complement strand
GGCAAACAGCGTCCACACCGAAGGGTTCTGGTCAGGCGTGTTGCCGCGGTTGTTGGCCGCCGTCGACACATACGATCCGCCCTGCCACGTCACTCCGTCCGCCGCCGCGTAAGTTACCGTCGAGTCGTACGCCCCGCGGAAGACCAGCCCCACAGGTCCAACGGCGCCCTGCGGCCCCGCTGCGCCAGACGCACCCTGAGCTCCTGTAGCTCCCGCAAGCCCCTGCGCACCGGCCTGCCCAGCGAGCCCTTGCGCGCCGGTGTCCCCCTTGTCGCCCTTGGCTCCGGTCACGCCGGTAAGCCCCTGCGCGCCGGCCGGTCCCTGCGCGCCGACCGCACCCTGCACCCCTGTTGGTCCGGCGGGTCCAGTAGCCCCGTTGAGGCCATTCGTTCCGGCCGGCCCGGTCAGCCCCGGAGCGCCCACCGGCCCGGCCGCGCCAGTGTCACCCTTCGCGACCAGCAGCGCCCAGTAGGCGGGGCTTTGGTCCGGCGTCTGGCCGTGGTTGCCTGCGGTCAGCGACACATACCCCGAGCCGCCGTACCCCACCACGTCACCCAAACCGTAATTCACCGTCGAAGCATAGGTTCCCTGCGGCGCGAGCCCCTGCCCCTGTGGCCCGGGCACGCCCGGCGGGCCTGGCGCTCCGGGCAGGCCGGTCGCGCCAACCGGCCCCCCCGGGCCGGCCGGACCGGTCAGCCCCACCGCGCCCGTCGCCCCGGTCGCGCCGGCAGCGGCAAACAGTGCCCACGCTGCCGGGCTCTGGTCCGGCGTATTGCCGTGGTTGTTGGCTATCAGCGAAACGTAGCCCGCTCCCTGCCAACGGACGCCGTCGGCCAGCGCGTAGTTCGTCGCAGAGCTGTACGCGCCCTGGAAGCTGAGCCCCACCGGTCCCGCCACTCCCTGCGGCCCTGCCGGACCCGACAGGCCCTGCGCTCCGGTCGCGCCGGTCAGTCCCTGCGCGCCCGCCTGCCCCGCCGGGCCTTGCGCCCCCGTGTCGCCACGCTCGCCCGGAGGCCCCACCGAACCAGGCAGCCCTTGCGGTCCCTGCGTGCCGGTCGTTCCCGTTGCTCCCTGCACGCCCTGCGGTCCCTGCGCCGTTAGCTGCCCCCAATAGGCCGGGCTTTGCCCCGGGGTGTTGCCGTGGTTCGAGGCCAGCAGCGACGCGTAGCTCGACCCGCCAAACACCACCACATCGCCCAGAGCGTAATTGATCGTCGACCCATAGGTTCCCTGGTATACCAACCCGGGAGCCCCGGTCGCTCCGACGAGGCCTTGGTTTCCCGGCGGCCCTTGCGCCCCTTGAACTCCGGCGACGCCCGCTACTCCCGCTGGTCCCGTCGCTCCCTGCGGACCTGCCACTCCAGTTGACCCCGTCGCTCCGACTGGCCCTGCCGGCCCCGTCGCTCCGGTTTTTCCGGCGACGCCCGCAGCTCCCGCTACTCCCTGCGCACCCTGCGCACCTCCAGCCCCTTGCGGCCCGGCCGGTCCGGCCGGCCCCGTCGGACCCTGCGGTCCCACCGTTCCCGCCGAAGCCAGCAGAATCTCCAGTGTCGCCGCATGGCCGGTTTCGTCGTTTTCCTTGCTGTCGAACTGCACCTGCGTGCCGGCCGCCCCCGTCGCGCTCAGGGCGAAGCCGTCGTTGGCCGCCGTCCCGGCGATCCACGCCTGCACTGTCGCGGTCACGTCGAAGCTGACGTACGCGTCCGCCGCAGGCACGGTGGCGGACCCGATCGCGCTGCCCAGCGAAGGCATCGTCGCGTAGGTGACGCTGTATTCGCCCCACGCGCCGGTCACGGGCTGCAGTTGCACAGTTCCGGGAATATCGGCGCGATTGCAATACACATGCAGAATGGCGCGCGTGACGCCCGACGCCGTCGTTCCGCTGGGCAGCAGCGACAGGTCGAACTGCAGCAGCGACATGTAGCCGCCGCCGACGTTCAGATTGGTGAGAGTGCCGGCATTGATCGCGGGCCGCGCGCTCGATACATGCGCATCGGCAACCAGGGTCGCCTGCGCGTCGGCAGAGCGCGCGGAAACGCACGCACCCAGAAGGCACACCACAGCCCAAAGCCCGAACTTGCGCCGGTACTGGCCCAACACCCTCTCCGCCTTCAACAACGATTCCTGCTCTGCGTTGCACATTGCCGCTGGTCTGGAGCCGGGTTAAAAACCCGAGCGGGCTGTTCCAAAATGGCTTTGTCGCTTCCTGTTTTAGGCGATTCACCGCGAAAACGCAAGCTGCCTTACGGGGTGGCCTCACGAAGGACCAGAAGTTGCCCGGCCTTGTAGACGCAGACGTATACCGTCCTGCCGTCCGGCGCGACGGCGACGTTGCGGGGAAACTCCCCGGTTGCGATGGTTTGCAGCAGAGTTGGCTTTGCCGGGTCGGTTACGTCGAAAAGCGCCAGGCTCCCCGGACCACCGGCGAAACGGTTGGAATTGGCAACCAGCAGACGCGCATCGCCGGCAAACAGGGCGAGGCCCACAGGCGCTTCGCCGCCGCTTGGGATGGCGCGAAGAAACGCGTGGCCGCCGCCAGTCTCCAGGGCGTGCGTATCGAACACAAGCACGCGATTGTCCCCCCGCGCCGTCACGTACAGGGTCTTTCCGTCGGCGGTCGAGGCCTGCCGCACGGGCGAGCAGCCCGCGTTGGCGGCCGCGATCACCGCGCGATGCGCCTCCCCCGGCGTGGCCGCAGCGGTCAACGCTTCAGCTTTCGCTACATCGATAACATACAGAACGCCGCTGGGCATGGGCCGGTCGGCAGGAGCCTGCGTGCAGTTTGCGTGCTGTAGCTCGGCAACACCGTGACCCGCGAGGCGATCCGCAATCTCCGGCCGAATCAGTTCACCGACGGTGTACACCCGCGTGCCATCCGGCGAGATCGAGATGCCCGGCGTAGCGTTCGGCGTGGAGATGTGCGCGATCGTCCTGGGCGCAAGGGCGGCCGTTCCGCCGGGGTGCAGCGCGATCACACTCACGTTGCCATGGTCGCCGTACTCGTTGGCCGCAAACAGGAAGCGGCCGTCCGGCGTCGCGGCCAGGTATCCCGTCCCGGAGTCTTCGCCCTGCGGCAACACTTGTCCGTGCGCCTTGCCGGCGAGCGTGTCGTCGAGCGGAAGAAAAACGACGCCGGCATTCGAAAACCCGACCGCCAGCGTGCGCGAGTGGGGCAGAAGCACGATGCCCTGCGCATTGTTTCCGGGTGGCAAGGGCTGGTGCGCGACGCGCTTCAGCTTGCCTGCGGTGCCGTCTTCGCGGAAAACGTCTACCCCCGGAGAACCGTTGCCGCTGACGGTGACCAAAACAAACGCGCCGGCAGCCGTTGACACGCCACCCGGCTCTGCCAGCGCCGCGGGAATCACCAGCGCTTCGCTGGGAAAGCCGCTCGTGCCGTACGTCTGCACCTGGGGGGTTTGCGCGGAAGCTGCGACGGCGAAAAGCGACAGCAGTGTGGCAGCAAAGAGTCTCATGCCGAAACGATAGCGCATGTTTTATCCTCGAACCCATGCCTACCGACACGCCCGCCGCGAACCTGACAGCGAACACCCCCGGCCACCACCCGACGCCCGATACGCTCGTCAACCTGCCGCGCCTCATCACCGCCTTTTACACGCTGCACCCGGACCCGGCAAACCCCGCCGAGCGCGTCGCCTTCGGCACCAGCGGGCATCGCGGCTCCGCTTTCAATACGGCGTTCAACGACGACCACATCGCCGCCATCACGCAGGCCATCGTCGGCTACCGCGCCTCGCAAAACACCACCGGCCCGCTCTTTCTTGCGCAGGATACGCACGGTCTTTCCGAATGCGCCTTCGCCACGGCGCTCGAGGTGCTCGCCGCCAACGGCGTGACGGTGATGATCGACGGCGAAGAAGCGGCCGATACGGAAACCGGCGTCGGCTACACGCCCACGCCGGCGCTAAGCCACGCCATCCTCACCTACAACGCGGCGCATAAGGGAAAGCCGCAGGCCGACGGTATCGTCATTACGCCCTCGCACAACCCACCCGAAGACGGCGGCTTCAAGTACAACCCGCCCAACGGCGGCCCCGCCGACACCACCGCAACCAGGTGGATCGAGAACCGCGCCAATGAACTGCTGGCCGCGCGCGTTCGCAATCGCGGCTTCGGCTCAGACCTGAAGCGCATCCCTTACAAGCAGGCGCTCTCCGCAGCCACCACGCAGCGCCACGACTTCATCTCCGCGTACGTCGCGGACCTCGCCACCATCATCGACTTCAGCGCGATCCAGGGCACGACCCTGAAGCTCGCTGTCGACCCGCTCGGCGGCGCCGGCGTCCACTACTGGCCGCGCATCGTTTCTCAATACAAGATCGGTGCCGAGGTGCTCAACCCCTTCGTCGACCCCACCTTCCGCTTCATGACGCTCGACTGGGACAAGCGCATCCGCATGGATTGCAGCTCGCCATTTGCGATGGCCTCCATGATCGCCAACAAGGACAAGTTCGACGTCGCCTGGGGCTGCGACACCGACCACGATCGTCACGGCATCGTTACCCGCACCAGCGGCCTGCTGAACCCGAACCACTACCTGGCCGTAGCGATCCAGTACCTGTTCACCCATCGCCCGCAGTGGTCGGCCAAGGTGGGCATCGGCAAGACGCTTGTTTCGTCGAGCATGATCGACCGCGTCGCCAAGGGGCTCGGCCGGCCGATGCTCGAGGTGCCCGTCGGCTTCAAGTGGTTCGTCGACGGGCTGATCGACGGAACGCTGGGTTTCGTGGGCGAAGAAAGCGCGGGCGCCACGTTTCTGCGCACGAATGGCTCGGTGTGGACGACCGACAAGGACGGCCTGATCCTGGGCCTGCTCGCGGCGGAGATGACCGCCACCACCGGAAAGGACCCCGGCATGCTCTACAAAGACCTCACCGTGCAATACGGCGATCCCGTCTATCAGCGCATCGATGCCCCCGGCGACCAAGGATGAAAAGGCAAAGCTCGCGAAGCTCACTCCCGCCGCCGTCACCGCGAAGACGCTTGCGGGCGAGCCAATCACCTCAATCCTCACCGAAGCGCCTGGCAACCACGCGTCGATCGGTGGCCTGAAGGTCTCGACCGAGAGCGGCTGGTTTGCGGCGCGGCCGTCGGGAACGGAAGACGTGTACAAAATTTATGCCGAAAGCTTCAAAGGAGAGGACCACCTGAAGCAGATTCAGGAAGAAGCGAAAGCGGTAGTCGGCGCAGCGCTGAAGTAAGAACACGGAAACGGCGAGCATGCGTACTGCGCCGATCACAATGAGCCAGCCCGCTTCGCGAAGATGCAGCTCGAAGCGGCTCCCGAGGCGAGCGCGACAAAGAAGCCGCAAGCGACGCTCTGCCGGCAGGCGTCGGCCGAGCGTCGACGGCGCGCATCTTCACGATCACGGAAACCGCGCTCGACGGCAACCGCGACCGTCCCGCGCGACGCCGAACCGCCCAGGACCGCTGCGCCCGATCAACCCGTGTAGAAATATCGCACGATATGAAAGAACACCGGGGCCGCGAAGCACAAGGAATCCACGCGATCGAGAACGCCGCCGTGCCCGCTAATCAGGTGGCCATAATCCTTGATGCCGCGGTCGCGCTTAATGGCCGACATCGTCAGCCCGCCCGCAAAGCCGGCCACCACGATCGCCAGCGACACCCCCGCAGCCGCGCCTACGCTGAAGGGCGTCATGAAGCGCAGCGCCACGCCCAGCGCCACCGCGCTCAACCCGCCGCCGATCGTGCCTTCAACGGTCTTGTTCGGGCTGACCAGCGGCGCAATCTTGTGTCTCCCCAGCAGCTTGCCGAAGCAGTATTGGAATACGTCGCTCATCTGGTCGATGACGATCAGGTAGAGCAGCAAACGCGCTCCTTCAACCGCCGAATGCATCAGCAGCGCGGGCGCGCAGCTCAGGCAATACACGCAGATCATCAGGCCCCACTGCACTTTGGCGGCGCGCTCCAGAAAGCATTCCGTGTCGCCCGCCAGTGCCATGCGCGTGGGCAGCAGCAGAAACGCCCATACAGGAATGAAGATGGCGAACAGCCCGTACCAACGGTTTGCGATCAGCAGGTACTGGATGGGCGTGACGATGAAGAAGCTCCAGAACAGCGCGCGATGATCGCCGCGCCGCGTCGGCACCAGCGTAATGTACTCGCGCAACGCCAGAAACGACAGCAGCCCGAACAAGATCAGCGCGCCGTGCAGCCCGGTCAGCACGGCGATGCCGACGATCACGACCATGCCCCACCAGGCATTCAGCCGTGCGTTCAGGTTTTCGACCGTGTTGGCCGCGGCTGGCGCCTGCAGCACATGCTTCAGCGTCTGCCCAATGGCCGTAGCGACAAACAGTACGGCGAGAATCCCGCCCAGCACGTGCACGAGTTGCGGGTCAAACGTCATACCGTCTCCTTCGAACGAATGAAACCACCGCTTCAGCGATCCCGCATGGCACAAAGAGCGTCGTGCGCACGCCGCAGGAAGTCTTCCTTGGGCTCCGCTTCGCCTAACTGTACCGGCTCGCCAAACGACACCGTACACATCAGCGGCACCAGCAGCACTTCGCCTTTGGGCAGCACCCGGTTCATGTTTTCGAGATACACCGGCACCACCTCAAGCCCCGGATTGGTCGCGCACAGGTGGTACAGCCCGCTCTTGAACGCGGCCACCTCCTGCCCGTCGCCGCGTGTGCCTTCGGGGAAGAAAATCAGCGATTCGCCGCCCCCAAGAACCTCTGAAAGCCGCGGGATGGTGTCGCCGTGGCCGCCTTTCGGGGACTTCGGAGCAGCCGGCTCGGGAGCCTTGCCCGTCCCCTTGCCGCGATCCACCAGCACGGCTCGGAAAACCTTCTGCGCCAGGTACGCGCGCAGGCCGCTTGCCCAATAATCGGCGGCGGCTACCGGCCGGGTACACGCCCGGAGGCGCGGCGGCAACGACGCCCACAGGGTCACAAAGTCGAGATGGCTCGAATGGTTCGCGAAGTACACGCGTGCCCGCGCCTCGGGAGAAGGAGGCTCGGCATACCAGCGCGCGTTTGCCCCGGTCACCAGCTTGACGAAGCCCGCCAGCGTGGAGCCGACCACCTGCTCGCGCAGGTTCATGAGGGGCTCCCGCTTGCGGAGCCAGCGCTCGCGTTCAGCCCGGCGGCTATGCGGCGCAGGCGCGTCACCATCGTCACAGCCGAACCGATCGCCACGACCAGAAGCGCAACTGCAACGACGTAGCCGATCCGGTGGAGCAGCGGCTCCAAACACGCCAGCACGCAAGCGACGGTCATCACCGCCATGCGCTGCGGCTTGCCCATCACGCCGCCAAAATCCTGCTTCAGTCCCATGGCCCCTCCCGTCATGCGGACATACGCGGTCAGCACGGCGAGCGTTGCCGCCACCCACCCGAGCTCCACCGCGTACGGCCACGGCAGCGAGTACCCGACCGGTGCGAAGATCAGCACGTCCGAAAAGCGATCGGGCAGGTCGTTCCAGATCTCTCCGGTGCGGCTGCCCTTGCCGCCTTCGACGGCGATCATACCGTCGAGCAGGTTGCAGATCAGCCGCAACTGCATACACGCCGCCGCTCCCAGAAAGCCGACCACCCTGACGGCACCGACCGCAACCCCGCCGCGCCACAGCGCATAGCCGGCGACCGCCGCAAACACCACGCTCAACGACGAGATCCAGTTCGGCTGCACCGCCGTGCGGCCCAGCGATGCGGCCACAGCCTTGGCCCACGGCGAGTCGCGGCTCGCGATCGGTCGGCGCGCGGCGGACGTTGCAGGTTCAGTCATCAGGGGCTCCTGTCGGCACAGCCGCCTTACCGCGGCCGAGGCTGCGTAAGATCCAGATCGCTTGCCGTAAGCTGCTTGGTCAGCAGGATAATCTGTCCCACGTGTTGCTGCACATGGCCGACCACCTGATAAATCGCCTCAAGCACCGCCACTTCAGTGCCTTGCGGAACGATACGCTCGGTCAGCCGCTCGTGCGGCAGGGCGGCGATCACGCCGCGAGCCTCGGCCACGGTGGCCGCAAACAGCGCTTTCAACTCCGCGACCGTCACACCGCCGGCGGCCGAAAACTCGAGCGGGCGGTCGCGCACATCCGGTTGCCCGCCCACGCCAAACAGAATCCACTGCCGCGTGTTGCCGCACAGGTGGATCACCAGGTTGGCGACGGTGTTGTTCTGCGCGCCGCCGCGATGCCACACCTGCTCGTCCGTCAGCCGGTCGAGACAGGCGTTCAGGTACCCTTCCATCAGGTCGAGCTTGCGAATCGAAAAGTTGAGAAACAAGGACGCTGTGTCGTCGTTCATGAGCCTCAGTGTACGTGCGCTCTCCCCCCACCGGCCGCTTGACAAGCGGCAGCCCTCCCTTTAGGCTCAGATGTTGATGACGCAGACCCGCACCGCCGCCGCGAACTGTTGCATGTGTTGTTGCACATGTCCTCGCGCGCTGCGCTGTTGTGTTTGTCTCTGTTGTCGCTAAGCGAACCCCTCGCTTTACAGGCTCAAAGCATCCACATCAAGCTCTCCTCAGATCTACTGAGGTCTAGGCGTGGCTTTCTGCTTCAGCAGCCTCCTCTTTCCGCACATCAGCCAACCTTCCCGGTCCCCGGATAAAGGAGTCCCTATGGCCCCCCGCCTTTCCTCGAAGACCATCGCCAGCATGGCCCAGCAGCACAAGCTCGCCTTCAACGCCGATGCGGTCGCCATCGCTTTGGCCCTCACGTTCGCCGCGCTTATCCGCCTCAACGTCATACACCACATCGGCTGGTAGCCGCCTACGCTCTTGGCGTCTTCGACCATCCCGCTGCCGAACTACGCCACACCCGCGCCCGCGTCGGGCCCGCGACGCCTTCTGGATCTGCTTCCCGGCACCGCGCTGCTGTTCGGCATCGGCCTGCTCGGCAAAGGTCTGGAGCAGTTTTTTGCCTGGCTGCACAGCGCGCACCACCTGCCCGTACCGCACGTTGAATATGTGCTGTGGGCCATCCTGCTAGGGCTAGCGCTGTCGAATTCCGTCGGCGTTCCGGCGATCTTCCGCCCTGGCGTGGCAACCTACGAGCTGTGGCTGAAGCTTGGCATCGTGCTCGTGGGCGCGAAATTCCTGCTCGGCGACGTTGCCCACATCGGCGGTCTTTCGCTGGTTCTGGTGTTTGTCGAGCTGCTCCTTTCGCTCAGCGTTATGACGCTGCTGGGGCGCATCTTCAAGCTGCCGCCCAAGCTCACCTCGCTGCTGGCTATCGGCAGCTCCATTTGCGGTGTCACGGCGATCATGGCCGCGCAGGGCGCTATCGAGCCCGACGAAGAAGACACGTCGACGGCCATCGCCGCCATCCTGACGCTCGGCGCGCTGGCTCTGTTTACGTTCCCCGCGATCGGCCATGCACTGCACATGGGCCAGCAGGCGTTCGGCCTGTGGACCGGCCTCGCCGTCGACAACACTGCCGAAGCGACCGTCACCGGAGCGCTTTACGGCGACGAAGCCGGCCGATTTGCGGTGCTCGCCAAAACGGCACGCTCGGCCTTTATCGGCTTTGTCGTGCTGGGCTACGCCATCTACTGGGCGCGCCAGGGGCAGGCCGAACGCATAGAAAACAAGGCTCTTTTCCTGTGGCAGAAGTTCCCGAAATTCATCCTCGGTTTCGTGGCCATCTCGCTGCTGGCGACCAGCGGCTTCTTTACCAAAGGCCAGCTTGCCTCGCTCAGCAACCTGAGCAAGTGGGCGTTCCTGCCGGCGTTCGCCGGAGTCGGCCTGCGCACCCAGTTGCGCGACCTCGTCAACCAGGGCTGGCGCCCCATCGTCGTCGGTGTGTTGGGCGAAATCTTTATCGCACTCGTGACACTAGGACTTGTCTTTCTCGCGTACCACTTCCAGGCCGCTCGGTAATCTGGCTCGGAGGCGTTCGTGCGAATTCACCTGGATGTTTAGAGGCTTGCCGGGATGTGGAGCAGCGGTTCGTTGTTGAAGGTTATAGTCGCAGCTAGCACCTGCTTTTCTCAAGAGTTTCGTGAAATCTTCCAGGTCGCCCCACGGGGCTGATCTTTGTTTCTTCTGTAAGCCTCGCGCGGCAGGTACCTCGCTGTAAGCGGGACAGGAGCCATCTCAAGAGGTCCTCTATCGTCTCCCCACCGCCGCAAAATCGATATGCGCCCGCACCGGGTCGGTGTGGATCAGCTTCACCTGTACCTTGTCGCCCACATCCAGGCCATCGGCATTCTGCATGACGCGCCCTTCGAACGGCGGTGAAATGACCCGCACATAGACACCTTTGTCGCTCGACCCCGTGATGACGCCGCTGAACACCTGGCCCACGCGGTTCGCAAAGGCGACGGCCGCTACCCGCTTCTGCATGTCGCGCTCGATTTTTCGCAGCTTCTTGTCGGCATCGTTGCAGTGCTGGGCAATTTCGCTCAGCTCGGCGTCGGTGTACGGCGCGGCGTCGCCTGCCGACATCGCGTGCAGCACACGCTGCGTCACCAGGTCCGGAAATCGCCGGTTGGGCGCGGTAGAGTGCGTATAGTCACGCGCCGCCAAGCCGAAGTGCCCTGTCGGGTCGTCGTCCGGACGCATCAGCATGTACTCGCCCGGCCCCATCAGCTTGATCGTCGCGAGCGCCACATCCGCATAATGGTCGGGGTCGGCGCGGCGTATCGCTTCGAGCGCCTCGTTCAGCGCCACCGAGTCCGGTGCCGCCGGCAGCTCGTGCCCATGCTCCGCAGCCAGGGCGACGATGCGGTCCCACCGCGCCGGAACCCGCACCACGCGCTGCAGCCCGCTGCGTCCGCCTCGGCGCAGCGTCCGGGCCATCACACCGTTGGCCGCTACCATCAGGTCTTCGATAAGGTACATGGCCCGGTTCTGCGTGGAGTCGCGCAGATCGATCACCTTGCCATCGGCCACCACCGGGTCGGCCTCGGCTTTGTGGAACTCCAGCGCGCCGCTGGCCACGCGGCGGGCGTGCAACGCCTGTGCCGCCTCGTCCTGCAGCTTCAATTGTTCGGCGAGCCAACCGGCAGGCAGAGACCCTCCACCAGCCTCCGCCTCGCTGGTCGCCTGCGCCTCGCGGGCACTGTCCGACCGCAGCGAAAAGACGTCGTCGTTCTCCGCCGGCTTGCCAGCCGCCTGCGCCTCGAGCCACGGGCCCACCCTGGAATACTCCAACTGCGCCCGGTTCCGCACCAGCGCGCGGCCCACGGCCTCGTCCAGCATTTCTCCGTCCGGCGAAACCGTGAAGCTCATCATCACCGCCTGCCGGTCGGCGTCCTCGTTCAGCGAGGTCAGGTCGGTCGAAAGCTCAAACGGCAGCATCGGGAAGTTCTTTACCGCCGTGTAGATTGTCTGCGTTTGCTCGGCCGCGTGCTTGTCGATCGGCGACCCCTTGGCGACCGCCGCGGCGACATCGCCGATGGCCACGCGTAGCCGAATGCCCGACGGCACCCGCTCGGCGACTTCAATCTGGTCCAGATCGCGCGACGTATCGTTGTCGATCGACGACCAGCGGAGCTCGCGCAGGTCGTCCACACCTCCCGCCGGTTGCAGCGCCGCGAGCTGCTCGCGAATGGCGGCTACCTGCTCCAAAACACCGGCCGCAAACTCCGGCTTGAACCCCGCCGCGTGCATCTCATCGAGAGCGGCCCCGGCTAGATCGAAGGGGCGACCGCCGTTCCCCGGGCCCCCTTGTGAAGCATGCTGTGAAGTATGTTGCGTTGCCGTTCCGTGCGAGGGCTGATTTTGAGGGCGGTTTCCGTGCTCAGACATGCCCCGCAGACTACCATTCCGCGACCTCTCCCGTCGCCCCGGGCCAGGTTGTAAGCTGTGAGAATCAGGTACGAGCAAGCCCATGGACGTGTCCGTTTCCTCAATACCGCCTACCTCTCCGCAGGCCATCGTTTCCCCCGGCCTCGGCCAGGTTGACCCTTCGCTCGCTGCCGTGCTGGCCGGGCTCCCCGAAGGCATCGTGCTGCTCGGCTACGACTGGCGCTTGCTCTACGCAAACGAGCGCGGCCGCCTCATCAGCCGGCTCGGGCCCGAAGACCTCGACGGTCGCACCCATTGGGAAATCTTTCCCGAAAGTCTCGGCACAGCTATAGAAACGACCTATCGCGACGCCATGGAGCACCGTGAAGAGCGCACCCTGCTGCCGTTCTTTTACGAGCCGTTCGACCTGTGGATTACTGTCCGCGCCTTTCCCGTGCCCTGTGGCCTGGCCCTCCATTACCGCGACATCAGCGCCGACATGCGGGCCGAAGAAACCCAGCGCGCGCTCGAAGACCAGATGCGCACCACGCTTGAAGCCGCCAACGGTGTAGGCCTGTGGGAATGGGACATCGTCACCGACCGGGTGCGGGCCGATGCCCGCTTCAGCCGTCTCTACGGGGTCGATCCGACCCGCGGCGCAGCCGGTGTGCCCATCGCGGAGTTCACCCGCGACGTTCATCCTGAAGATCTGGATCGCCTCGGCAAGCTCATTACGGAAGCCCTAAGCACCGGCCACTTCGACGCCGAATACCGGCTTCAACAAGCCGGCGAACCGATCCGCTGGATCAACGCGCGCGGCACCGTCGTGTACGGGCTCGACGGCAAACCGCAGCGCTTTCCCGGAGTCGCCATCGACATTACGGAAGCGAAGGAGCGCGAAGCCGATCTCCGCAGGAGTGAAGAGCGCTACCGCGTGCTTGCGGAGCTGAACCCGCAGTCGCTTTGGACCGCCACGCCAGACGGTCGCGTCGTCTACGCCAATCAGCGCTTTCTCGACTACATCGGTCACCACTTCGTTCCGCAGACCGGTGAAGAATATATCCGCTGCTTCGACCCCGACGACCGCGGTCGCGTTATCGCTGCCTGGACGCATTCCATCACGACCGGCGACGACTATTCCATCCGTGCACGGCTGCTGCGCGGCGCGGATGGCGCATCTCGCTGGTGGCACGTCTGGGCGTTGCCCGTGCGCGATGCCGAGGGCGCCATCGGGCAATGGCTGGGGCTCGCCACCGACGTACACGACGAACACCTTGCCGCTGAAACCCTGAAAGCACAGTACGCGGAAATCGACCGCCGACGTCGCGAGGTAGAGACGATCTACCACAGTTCGCCCATCGGCATGGCCCTGTACGATCCCGGAACGTTGCGGCTCACACGCGTCAACGAGGCGCAGGCGACCATCTGGAACCTGACCCCGAAGCAGGCGATTGGGAAGACGTACCACGAGCTCACCGCCGGGCTTACCGGCATCGAGAACCTGATGGCCCGCGCTTCCGCCGGCGAAACCCTGCTCAACAACAACATCGAAGGCAATCTCGCGACCCGCCCCGGCGAGCATCGCTACTGGAACGTCAACTACTCGCCCATCTTCGGCGACGACGGTACCGTGCAGGCCATCGCCGGCGCGACCATCGAAACGACCAAGCAGAAGCAGGCCGAGATCGCCTTGATCCAGAGCGAAAAACTCGCCGCCGTCGGACGCATGGCCAGCTCCATCGCGCACGAAATCAATAACCCGCTCGAGTCCGTCACGAACCTGCTGTACCTCGCGCGCTCGCACTCGAACGACACCGAGGTGCAAACCTTTCTCGACCTCGCCGACCAGGAACTGCGCCGCGTGTCAATCATCGCCAACCAGACGCTGCGCTTCCACAAGCAGGCGTCCAACCCCCGCGACATCTCCGCGGTCGATCTTTTTTCGACGGTCCTGAGCCTGTACGAAGGCCGCCTCAAAAATGCGCGCATCGAGCTCGACAAGCGGCGCATCTCGGAGGCGCGCATCGCCTGCTTTGAAGGCGACATCCGCCAGGTGCTCAACAACCTTGTCGGCAACGCGCTCGACGCCATGCCGCTGGGCGGCAAACTCGTCCTGCGCAGCCGCGAGTCCACCGATTGGCGCACCGGGCGGCGCGGCCTCACGCTCACCGTAGCCGACTCCGGCACGGGCATGTCGCCGGACGTGCAGGCTCGCATCTTTGGCGCGTTCTACACCACCAAGGGCATAGCCGGCACCGGGCTCGGCTTGTGGATCAGCGCGGAAATCGTCGAACGCCACCATGGGCGCCTACGCGTCCGCAGTTCCCAGCGCCCCACCCACCACGGCACCGTCTTTACCCTTTTCCTGCCCTTCTGAACCGTTTCCGGATCAGTCCACACGTACACCTCACACCTCGTTTAAGCCCCGACCGGCGCCCATCCTTACGCCACACCCCAACTGGCCCCGCTCCTTCGTCCTCCCGGCAGTCCAAAACGATGTACCTCGGAGCCGCCGCCGCCATGACCCGTTTCGCCTTGCCTCTCGCCTTTGTTCTTGCTGCCGCCCCTGCCGCTGCTGCTCACGCGCAGCAAAAAGCCGTTCTGCTCGAACTGTTCACCTCCGAAGGCTGCTCGAGCTGCCCTCCGGCCGACGCCGTGCTCGCGCGCCTGAACAATACCCACACTCACGATGGCGATCTCGTTGTCGCGCTTTCCGAGCACGTTACCTATTGGAACTCGCTTGGCTGGCGCGATCCCTTTTCGACCGAAACCTCCACCGACCGGCAGCGTGCCTACGGCGAACGCTTCCGCCAGGACGAGGTCTACACCCCGCAGGCCGTTGTCAACGGCGAAGCGCAGGTCCTCGGCAGCGACCAGCGCTCCATCCAGAATGCCTTTGCCACCGCCTCGCAGCAGCGCAACTCCGCCGCGCTCCACATCACCGGCGTGCAAAAAGACGGCAAGTCGCTCCATTTCGGGTACACACT
Source organism: uncultured Granulicella sp. (assembly GCA_937871785.1). Lineage (GTDB taxonomy): Bacteria > Acidobacteriota > Terriglobia > Terriglobales > Acidobacteriaceae > Granulicella. The sequence goes on along the minus strand of CALMON010000181.1, from coordinate 106 downwards.
CAGTGGACCCTCGTCTACCAAGCCGCTTGAGATCTTCGCGGTCGTAGCGGAGGACATGGCCACCAGTGCCGTTCCACGCGGCGAAAACAGCGGCCGCACCCTGACC
>CALMON010000180.1:8641-9076 GCA_937871785.1 uncultured Granulicella sp. | reverse complement strand
CGGATGGGGGCACGGGAGCCGCCGGCGCCAGGGGCTCCCGTTACCCCGGCGGCTCCCGTGCCCCCATCCGCCCCCGCCGTCGAAGTTGTCCCCGTGCCTACACCTCCGCCGGCTCCCCTGACGCCGGCTTCTCCGGAGCCTGTGCCCGCGCCACCGCAGCCGGTGTCGCCGCCGCCACAGCCGCTGGTCGCGACCGTCGCCGTCGCCGCCGTTCCCGCAGCTCGGATCGTGCGCAAGCCAGTCCATTTTCTTTCCACCATCGCCATCGAGGCCGCCGTCGGCACCGGCGGCTTTGGCGCGCAGGTCGCCGTGCCTTTGTCCCGCAAGACCAACCTGCGTGCCGGCGCGGACTTCCTCGGCTACTCAAGCGAGTTCACCGAGGACGGCCTCCACATCACCGGCGACCTCAGGTTCCGCTCCTCCAACCTCAATCTC
>CALMON010000180.1:0-8631 GCA_937871785.1 uncultured Granulicella sp. | reverse complement strand
TTCCACATCAGCCCCGGGCTCACGGTTTACAACGGCAACAACCTCAACGCGACCGTACAGGTACCCGGTGGCCAAACATTTTCGCTCGGCGACGTGGACTACACATCGTTCGCCACGGACCCCATCCACGGCGTGGCGTCGCTCACGTTCGGCAAACGCACCGCGCCGCAGTTGACGGTCGGCTGGGGCAACATGATCCCGCGCAGGGGCCGGCACGTCAGCGTGCCGTTCGACATAGGCTTCCAGTACGTTGGCGCGCCGCTCATTCACTTCAACCTGGCCGGCACCGGCTGCTCCGACCAGGGCTGCAGCAACCTTGCGACCGATCCCACCGCGCAGGCCAACATTCGGCAGGAAGAAAGCGACCTGAACGGTGACATTGCCCCGCTGCGCTTTTATCCGATCGCCCGTATCGGAATCGCGTATACATTCTAGACAACGCAGTCCACCCGCCTTGCGCTAAAATCAGCAACATCTTTCGATGACCCGTTTGCCGAACCGCCGATCTCTTCGGACGCTTGCCTGCTGCCTCGTGTGCCTGCTGCCGCTCGTCCCCGCGCGCGCGCAAAAAAAGCCCGTCGCCCCCGACATTCTGAAGACTCCTGCAGGCACCACCGAAGTCGGCCTGCTCGACGGTGCCGTGTACCGCATCGACATTCCCAACGACTGGAATCACTCGCTGGTGGTGTACTACCACGGCTACCAGGAGGGCACGGCGGCGTTCCCCATCGCGGACCGGCTCAACGGCCAGATCGACCCCATGTTTCAGCGGCACTACGCCATTGCGCAGAGCGGCTACTCGCAGCGCGGATGGGCCGTGCAGCAGGGCTACCCGGAAACCGAAGCACTGCGTAAATACTTCATCCGCACCTATGGCCAGCCGCGCGACACCTATGTGACGGGAGCCTCGCTGGGCGGCGCTCTCGTGATGGTCACGCTGGAGCTGAATCCGAAGCCCTATCTCGGCGGTTTGGACCTGTGTGGCGCGGTCGGGCCGACGTATGAATCGTTCGAGCGTCGCTTCGCCTGGCGAGCCGCGTTCGACTTCTTCTTCCCCGGCGTGATGCCCGCGCTCGTGCCCGTTCCGCCCGACTACGAAGAGTCGCCGGCGCTGCGAGACCGGGCCACCGCGGCTATGAAAGCCAACCCTGCCGCCGCCGCGGCCATGCGCGCGCTCACGGGCCTGCATACCGACGCTGAAGTCGTGCACGATATGTCGTACTTCACCTTTGTGGTGGGCGACATGCAGCGCCGCGCGCGCGGCAATCCCTTCGACAACCGCAACTACCTGTATACCGGCACCAACCCCGCCAGCAGCGCCGGCGATTATGCGCTGAACGACGGCGTGCGCCGCTACGCCGCCGACCCGCAGGCGCGCGACTACCTGCTGCACCACTTCACGCCCAGCGGCCGGCTGGAGCGGCCCATGCTCGCGCTGCACACACTCTACGACCCGCTGGTGCCGCCCACCAGCCTTTCTCTCTACGAGCACCAGGTGCAGATGATGGGCTTCAGCGACAATCTGGTGCAGCAGTACGTCCACCGCGACGGCCATTGCGCCTTTGCTCCCGAAGAAGTCGGCCACCTGTTCGACGAGTTGGTGCAGTGGACCCACGGCGGCCCCCGGCCTGCGCCGGGACTTCTGCGCTGACCCTTGTTAGAATGGACCATGGCAAGCGAACGTCCAGCGCACGTGAACGTTTTTGCGGACAAGCTGCCTGTGCCTCCCCCTTCGCCCGCTCCCGAACGCGATAGCGACACAGGTCTGCGCATGGAAGCCGCTCTGCCGCACATCGCTGAAGCTTCCCCCGCCGACATTCGCGAAACTCCGTTGCAACCCCTTTCGCGTTCGATGGACCTGGATGAACCCACGGGCACGTTGGTGTCGCCCGCAGCGTCTGCGGACCCCGGCCTCACGCAGAACTCCCCTCTCGCCGACCGCTTCGAGCACATGCTGGCCACCGTCCACGCCAATCGTCCCAACGACGATTTGGAGTTGATCCGCAGCGCGTGGACCTTCACCATGCACCAGCACGACGGGCAAAAGCGCGCGTCCGGCGAGCCCTACATCATCCATCCGCTCGAGGTCGCGCAGGTCCTTGCGGAAATGAAGATGGACTCGACCGCCATCGCCGCCGGTCTGCTCCATGACGCGGTCGAAGACACCGATGTCACCTCGCCCGAGATAGCCAGACGTTTCGGCGAGCAGGTCGCGCACATTGTTGAAGGTGTCACCAAGCTCGACAAGATCAAGTTCGCCAACCGCGAAGAGCACCAGGCGGAAAACATTCGCAAAATGCTGCTGGCCATGGTCACGGACGTGCGCGTCGTGCTCATCAAGCTGGCCGACCGCCTGCATAACATGCGCACTTTGGAGCATCTGCGGCCCGAAAAGCAGCAGAAGATCGCCCGCGAAACGCTGGACATCTACGCTCCCCTGGCCCATCGCCTCGGCATGGGCAAGCTGCGCGGAGAGCTTGAAGACCTCGCCTTCCGCTACACCGACCCGTACGCCTATTCGACGCTGACGGCCGAGGTGGACTCACTGCGCGGCGAAGGCGAAAGCTTCCTCAGCGGCATTGTCGAAACGCTGGAAGCCAAGCTTCGCGAACTGCATATTCCGGGCCGCGTCGAGTCGCGCATCAAGCGGCTCTATAGCATCCAGCAGAAGCTTACCGCGCACGCCGTTCCAGTCGAGCAGGTGTATGACCTGTTCGCGATCCGCGTGATCACGCAGACCGTCGCCGAATGTTACGCGCTGATCGGCGTGCTGCACAGCACGTGGCGACCGGTGCCCGGGCGCTTCAAAGACTTTATCGCGATGCCGCGGCCCAACCTGTACCAGTCGCTGCATACGACGCTGATTGCCGCCGGCGGCCACCAATTCGAAGTGCAGATTCGTACCGAAGAAATGCACCGCATCGCCGAAGAAGGTATTGCGGCGCACTGGAAATACAAAGCTTCCGACAATGTGAGCGCCAAGGACGAGCAGCGGCTCGCCTGGGTGCGGCAGTTGATGGAATGGCAGCGCGAAATGCCCGACCCCAACGAGTTCATGTCGACCCTGCGCATCGACCTGTACCCGGAAGAGGTGTACACCTTCACGCCCAAGGGCAAGGTGGTCGTGCTGCCCAAGGAAGCCAGCCCTATCGACTTCGCGTACGCCATCCACACCGAAGTCGGCCACACCACCACCGGAGCCAAGGTGAACGGGCGCATCGTGCCGTTGCGCCACCGGCTGCGCAATGGCGACATCGTCGAAATCACCACGCAGACGGGCCACGCGCCTTCGCGCGACTGGCTGACGTTTGCAAAAAGCTCGCGCGCGCGCAACAAGATCAAGCACTGGTTGAACGAGCATCAGCGCGAGCGCGCGCTGGAAATCGGCAGGAAGCTGCTGGAGCGCGAAGCCCGAAAATATAAGGTGTCGCTGGCCAAGTTCACAGCCGCCGACTACCTGCGCGTCGCGGGAGATTACGGTCTGGGCAGCGAAACGGACCTGCTCGCCGGCATCGGCTTCGGCAAGTTTTCAACTCGGCAAGTGCTCAACAAGCTCGAACCCGGCAGCACGACCGCGGCGGAAACGGAGAAGCCCGAGCCGGGTACAGTTTCGAGCGCGATCTCGCAGATGTCCGATGCCGTCAGGAAGGTCTTCTTCGGCAAAGGGTCGGACTCGCTGCAGGTGGAAGGGCAGGACGACCTTCTGGTATACCGCGCGCGCTGCTGCAACCCGATTCGCGGTGAAGAGATTATCGGTTACGTCACGCGCGGCAAGGGCGTTGCGGTCCATGCGCGCACCTGCTCCAACGTGCAGAACCTGCTGTATGAAAGCGACCGCCGCATCGAGGTAGATTGGTCCTCGGTTGCCGGCGGCGGCGGCGAAGCGATGGCCAAGGCCAACACCTACCCGGTCAAGCTGACGGTGCTCTGCGACGACCGCACCGGCTTGCTCAAGGAATTCACCGCCATCATCTCAGAGGACGGCACCAACATCCGTTCCGTGGATACGAAGCCGGAAGCGGACGGCACCGTCACGGTCGAGTTCGTGATCGAAACGGTCGACGTAAAGCATCTGACGAAGCTTACGCAAAATCTGCGCAAGGTTCCTGGCGTGCGCGCCGTGCACCGCGTTCAGAAAATCTGAGCCGCATGGTGCACGGGCTTGTTGCGTCTGCTTACGAGAGCACAGGAAGCTGAATCGTATGGCCGACGGGAATGTTATTCGCGTCCACGTTGTTGGCCTTGGCGACTTCCGGATACTTGTTCGCATGGCCATAGAATTTCTGACACACGGCGCTCAGCGTGTCGCCGGACTTGATGGTGTACGGCTGCGTGTCGCCGCCGGAAACAGTCAATTGCAACTCAAAGTCCGGGTAGTTTGGGTCGACCGCCTTGGTCGCGTCCCACACGCGGTTTTCCACCACTTTAGACGGCACGGTCGCCTTGAGCACCAGCTTTTCGCCGTCCATGAAGATGCCGTCGATCTTGGAACCGTATTCAGCGAAGTCCGAAACCGCCTGCCCTACGGAAGAATATTTCTGCTGGAGTGCTGCCTGATCTGCCATGTTGACTTTCTCCTGAACTGCTCAGGCTGTCAGATGCAGGGTTGGCTCGCGTTGACGACCCGGGAAAGCAGAGAATTTCGTTGCCAGCGCGGCGCTGCGCTTCTAAGCTGATCCGCATGCGCAAGTTCCTTTGTCTGCTTCTTCTGCTGAGTAGCGGGTGTCATGGCACCAACGCGCAAGGTCCGGGCAGAAGCGGTCGCTACCCGGTCGGCCAGACGACAGCCGACGCCGTTCTGGCCAAAGCACGCACGACCTTCCCGAAATTCACGTTGGCCTTGGACGAGGTCAAGGCCAACGATCCCTTGATCAAGCAGATCAACTTCTTTCGCCCGGGCGACGGCCCGGGTGGTAGACCGGACCGTGGACTGGACCGTGGACTGGACCTTGGCCCAGCGTTCGCTTCACCGGCAGGCGTCATCGACATCGACATCAGCTATCTGGAACACCAGCGGCCCAACTTCGACGACAATCGGCTGGTCGTGGTGCTCTTCCATGAGCTCGGCCACCTGCATTATTTCGTCACCGTGCCGCGGGCGCAGTGGACGTCCGACAACAGCGAGCAGGCAGCGTTCGAATACTCGCTGCTGCGCACGAAGCAGCTTGCCGAAGCTGGCGACTGCGGCCCCCTGGCCACCGGTGTCAAGTTCATGAAGCTGCGCAGCGAAGGCACGAACCTTGCCGACCCGCATGTTCGCGCGCTGAAGCGAATCGTCACCGAAGCGTTATATGCGGGCTACGTCGATTACGTCAAGACGCAGTGCAGCATTGCCCAAGAAAAAACGACTGCGGCTCCCCCGTCCTTGCAGCCGTTGCCGCAATCCTGACGGAAACAGGGCCGTCGCTCTGTTCGCGAAAGAAAAACAACTCTTTTTCGACCCGCAAGCAGCAAAGCCGGTTTACGAGGGCATCACAAGCGTTGTTGACCGCAACATAGACCAAGATCAAAGCGCCGGCGAACGTTGTGGGTGGGCCTGTTTCCGACGCACGACCGTCAAGGAGAGAACATGATCGACGTGAAACAGTTTGGGACGTTCCGCTTTGCCGCCGCCAGCAGCGTTCTTGCCGTGGCGATGCTGACCGGGTGCAAAAGCAAAGAACAGGCTGCGGTCGACCAGGCCAAGGCGCAGGCCGCCAGCAGCGGGCAAGCACAGCAAGTGCAATACATCGACGCGAACGGTGACACTAACACGACCACGGTGCAGCCTCCGGTGGCCGGGCAGTCGCAGCAGGTAAGCACAGCGATCAGCCCCGCTGCTCCCGGCCCCAAGCCGCACCGCACCGACCCCGTGATCACAGCAGTGCCCAAAGGCGGGCCGATCGCATCTGCTTCGGCCACGCCGGGCTCCTTGACGGCGGGCGTAGCGACTTCGACCGATCCAAACTCCTCGGCGTATGTGCCGTCGACGTCCACGGACGGCCCGAATACCCCGGACACGCCCTATACAGCGCCTCCGGCGGAAACACTTTCGGCCAACGCACCGGCGGTCAACCTCAAGGTCCCGGCCGGCACGTCGCTTGCGATTCGCATCAATCAGCACATTTCCGTCAAGCACAACCATGCGGGCGATCGCTTTTCGGGTGAAGTCGTCGAACCGATCAGCGTAGACAACGCCATCGTGGTGCCTAAAGGCACGCACGTCAGTGGTCGTATTGATGAAGCACACCGCCGTGGTCACTTCAAAGGACGCTCTGTGCTCGAGCTGCGGCTAACCTCCATGGAGTTGAACGGCAATCGCTACGCTCTCGACACGCATGACAACGTCCGCACCAAGAAGGGCAAAGGCAAGCGCAGCAGCGCCCTCATCGGCGGTCTGACGGGTGCCGGTATGATCATCGGTGGCATCGCTACCGGGGGCGTTGGCCTGGCGATTGGCGCCGCCGCCGGTGCGGGAACGGGAACGCTGCTCGCCGGGACTACCGGCAATCGGGATATTGAAATCCCCGCTGAATCCGTCATGCGCTTCCGGCTGTCGGACGCTCTCTACGTGCAGAACCCGCAGTGAGACTTGCCTATTGCCTGACGACGCTCCCCCCCTGAGGGAGCGTCGTCATTTTGTCGTGGTTACCGAGACTCCGCAAGGAAGTCTGCCGTGAGACCGAGAGCCTGCTCCACAATGGAGGGTTCATCCCCGGCTGCTTCCAACCAGCGAACACTGCCGTCGCGGCGGAACCAGGTAAGCTGACGCTTCGCATAGTGGCGATGGCCCTGCTGAGCGGCTTTCACAGCCTCCGCTTGCGTCACCGTCCCCTGTAGAACGGCCAGTGCCTGCGCGTATCCCAGCGAGCCGAGCGGCCGGCAATCGTCGCCGTACCGCCTGCGAAGCCCTTCCGTTTCGTCGATCAAGCCTCGCGCAAACATGGACGCGGCGCGCGCGTCGATGCGCTTATAAAGCTCCGCTCGCGGTGGAAACAACCCGAGTTGCAGGATCCGGTAGCCGGTAAGGGCGTCACGCCCGCCCTGCTGCCATTGCTGCGTTTGCGGCACCCGCAACGTCAGCGTGACCTCCAGCGAGCGGACAAGTTTCGGGATGTCGTGCGGGTGAATCGCAAGCGCCGCCGCTGGATCGAAGCGGCTCAGCAGTCGATGCAGTGACCCCGGCCGGCGCTGGCGGAGCCGCTCGCGAAGAGCTTCATCGCGCGGCGGTGCCGGAGCCAGGCCCTGCAGCAGCGCCCGTAAATACAGACCGGTGCCCCCGGCGATGATCGGCAGCTTGCCGCGGCTGCGAATGTCGTCGAGTGCCGCGCGGGCATAGCGAGCCCAGTGGCCAGCGGTACAGGCCTGATCCGGAAAGTACAGGTCCAGGCAATGATGAGGTACCGCAGCGCGCTCCGCCGACGTCGGCTTTGCCGTGCCGATCTCCATCTCGCGATACACGCAAAGCGAGTCGCAACTGACGATTTCCGCCTCGAAACGCCGCCCCAGATGCAGAGCCAAGGACGTCTTGCCGGACGCGGTCGGCCCCACAAGAACAAGCAGCGGAAGCTCTGGCAGGGGAGTCGTCATGGTCGGTAGATGTTCGCGCCTTCAGAGCCGAGGGGCTCACTCGACCGTCATAGTCCAGGGCAGCGTCACCACGGATGCCACCAGCGATACGGAAAAACATTCGCCCAACCCGCCCTGGCCAGACTGCCCACCAGCACAAGCAAAACAAGCAGCAGAAGCCCGCGTACCTGTCTCCGGCGCTCGGCCGCGATGCGCCCGGCGGCGTCGTCGCTCGTCCGGCTACTCAATCGGGTTGTGGCTAACGATGTAGTGGATGCGCAGTTCCAGATTCGGCCCGTGGAATTGTGCCGGCAGCGGCGGAAACTGACCCTCAGTCGTGATCGACCCCCAGCAACTGCGGTTGATCGCTTCGTCATGCGTCGAGCCGTCGAGGTGCATGTCGCCGATGCTGCCGTCGGGCAGAATCGTGAAGCGGATATACGCCTGACCTTCTTTGTTCAGCGGCGGCTCCACTTCCTGCGGGATCAATGGGTCCCAGTTACGCTTGATGTCGCGCAGAATGCGGCGCAGGTACGGACCGAAGTCGACATTCTGGGTGTCGGAAAGCACCTCCGCACCCCCGACGTTCAGCGGGTTGCCGCCACGGCCGGAGCGGCCCCCGCTATGGTCACCCAAGTCGAGTCCGCTACCGCGAGGTCCAGTCGTCGCATCCCGTATGGCGGACGACGCGCTCGGCGTCGTGCCGAAATTCGGTTTCGTTGGCTGCACCGCGGGAGCATCCGGCACATTCGCGACTGGAGTGCGCGGCTGCGGTACCGGAGCGAGAGGCGGGGGTGGCTGGTTGACCGCCGTCGTTGGAGGCACCGGCGCGGGAGCGTTCGGCAGATTCGGTTTCGGCGGAGCGGGCGCTACCGGCCGCTTGGCCGCCTCGGTTTTCAGGTGCTCCATGGTCTTATTGTCAATGGAGGTCTTCGCCGGTGGTAGCCGGGGAGCCGGCGGTAGATGCAGCGTCGGGTCGGTCAGCTCCGTCAGCTCATGCTGCCGGATGGCATCCGCGGGGCTGATGAGTTTCGGCTGATGCCACAAGAAGCGGGGGCCGTAGAACAGAAACCAGACCACCAC
>CALMON010000179.1 GCA_937871785.1 uncultured Granulicella sp. | reverse complement strand
GTTGCAGAGTGACGGTTGTAGCCTCTGTTGACCCGTGCGGCGCTTGCCGCGCTACGGACAATCTCAAGCTTTCTTGTCTGCATGGCTGGTCAGGAACGCCAGCAACTCGGAGTTTACGGCGTCCGGAGCTTCGACCGTCGCGATGTGAGACACACCCGGGAGAACGACCATCTTTGCGCCGGCGATCGCCTCCACCAGAGCGGTCGCAGCAGAGGGCGGGGTGCTCGGGTCGAGAGCACCCACAAGGACCAGCGTGGGGCATTGAATCTCACCAAGGCGCTCGTGGACATCGAAGCCTGCGATCATCTCCCAAATGGCTGCATGGACGGCGGGGTCGTCGGCCAGGATGGTCTTCGTCACACGATCGATGATGTCGGGACGAGCACTTCTGAATTCCGGGGTAAACCACCGATCCAGGCTCGAGCCGACGATGGCAGTCATGCTTTCGGCCCGGACAAGGCTTGCTCGGGCTCTCATGCCACTGCGGGCTGCTTCCGTGAAGGTGGAAGCTGTTCCGATCAACGTGAGCGTGCGCACGAGATCGGGTGTTGCAAGGACCGTCGCCTGTGCAAGCATGCCGCCGAAAGAGATGCCGACCAGGTGAACCGGGCGGTCGCTGACTGCTTCGATCAGCGACGCGATGACCGGCACGGCCTTCTCGAACGTCCAGTCTGCGGGTTCGCCGGAAGAATGGCCATGCCCGGGCAGATCGAAGGCGACTACGTTGTACCTGGCACGTAACGCCTCGATCTGCCGGTCCCAATACGTCAGGTCGAATCCAACGGCATGGAGGAGAACGACCGTTTCCGGGTGCTTTGTGTCTGTGCGTACCCAATTCAACGCGTCAGTTCCGGGCGTGTCTGTTGCTCGCTTACTCATAAGGTTTGGATGGTATTCCCGCGATGCGGGTTCAGAAGCATTCCCTGCGTTTCTAAGGGCATTGAACGGGTGTGATCGTTTCCGCACAGAAATTGAGCCTTGTGGGCGCGAGATCAACCATGAATTAGCCGGAAACTAGGCAAGTCCTAACGAGGACTTGAGGAGCAACTGATGAGTTTTCGCCTGTTCAGCTCGGAATTAACCGACGGAGGAGTGCTGCCGAAAGAGCAAGTGTTCAATGCCATGGGCTTTGACGGAGGCAATTTGTCTCCACAACTTGCCTGGGAGAGCGCACCCGAAGGCACAAAGTGTTTCGTGGTGACAATGTACGACCCGGATGCGCCGACCGGGTCCGGGTGGTGGCACTGGATCGTGACCGATATCCCCGCGGCTACCGCGGAACTCGCACGAGGGGCAGGGTCTGGCCAAGCAAGCCTCCCTCCAGGTGCTTCGCAAACGCGCAACGACTTCGGCTTCGCCGGCTACGGTGGAGCGGCGCCGCCTCCTGGAGCTCAACATCACTACAACTTTACCGTACACGCCCTCAAGGTAGATAAACTTGAGATCGATCCACTCGCTAGCGGAGCCATGGTCGGCTTCTTGATTTACATACACAGCCTCGGCAAGGCCACACTCACCGTTACCTACACCAACACATAAGCCATACATGCCCCGTCCCAGCAAACCAGAAAATGCCATTTCTCTCGAGCGCACCATCAACCTGCGGGCCGGTCTTGGATCGACGGCCCGCATCGTTCAGCGCGCCGAGCTCACATCACACCGGATCACGGCTGATGCGCCCATTCTCATCCGAGTAGAGCGAGGCTGTAAGTTGATTCGGTGGAATGGTGGACAGATCTTCGCGGAAGCGGGCGACGCGGTGGCGCTCGCATCCGGCGGCGTGTTCGACATCACGAACAGCCTGTCCAACGAAGGAGAGTACGAGGCGTTCTGGGTCGTCTGGGACGCCACTCTCATCTCAGACTTTGCGGCGAGTACGGGGACAAAGCCAATCGAGCAAGCGCATTTGTTCCGGCAAATGGCGCCGGAGTTTTGCGGCAGCTACGACGCGGCCGTTTCATGCCTTCTAGATACGGAGTCCTTTCCCGACTCGATAGCACGTCACAAACTCAAAGAACTTCTTCTCTGGCTTGACCATAACGGCGCTCGTTTCACTCTTCCGGACGAAAGTTCAGCCCGGGCCCGGGTACGCAAGTTGGTCAGTGCTGAGACATCCCGGCGTTGGACCTCGATCGGAATTGCCCATACTCTC
>CALMON010000178.1 GCA_937871785.1 uncultured Granulicella sp. | reverse complement strand
CATCAAGTCTCTCGATCTGGGTATTTGCAATTGCTTCCTGCTCCAGGGCACGTTCGGCTACGCGCTTGTGGACACAGGTCTTGAGAAGCATGGCGACGCGATTCTCAAGGCAATCTCCGAAGAAGGCATATTGCCGACGGACATCAAATTTCTACTGCTGACGCACGCCCACCCGGACCACGCAGGCAGTGCGGCCCAACTTAAGAAGGCGACCAGGGCGAAGGTCGTCTCACATGCTCTGGACGCGGCCATTATCGAAAGCGGCGTCCACCAACGGCCTATGACGCCAGCACCTGGTCTCCTCAACTTCATTCTCTTCCAGCTATTCGTCAAGGATCTCGCGCCGGTTCCGATCACGAAGGTTGATCGCCTCGTCGAAGATGAAGAAATCATGATCGACTTGGACGGCTTACAGGTACTCCATACACCAGGTCATTGTGCAGGGCAGATCGCTTTCTTATGGCCGCATGAAGGAGGAGTGCTCTTTGTGGGTGACGCAGCGGCCAACACGCTAGGACTGCGGCTGGCCATTTCCTACGAAGACCTTTCATTGGGCAAGCGGACTTTAGCGCATCTCGCTACTCTGCCTTTCTCCATCGCGCTCTTCGGCCACGGACGGACCATGGCCCGTGCTGCATCGCGAAAATTTGCAGACAAATGGGCAACCGCCTAGGAGTTGGTCGTAGTTTCTCAATACGACTCATCTTTGTCGGCCTGCTGATGGACGCGGCCGCTGTTTGCTGCCCAAAGCAGGATTCGGTACACAAAGAAAGTCACGCAACCAAATACGTACACGTACATTTTATGTATGTATTCCAGAAGTGACATACCACCCACCGAGGTCTCCCTCTTGAAAACCACTTTCACCATCGCCGGCAGCGCAAGCCTCTTGAGCGTTCTCTGTCTTGCGGGCTCGCTTGCGGCGCAGGACATCACGCAAGCAACCGATCGCGCTCAACCCGCCTTAGCCGCTCTGACGCTTTTTCCAGAGCTCATCGGCTCGACCTCTTCAGGCACGAGACCTTCAACCTACTCATTATCCAGTTCCTCGCAAACCATGTTCGCCGCGCCGAAAGGTTTTACCCTTCCCGATAGAGATGCTCTTCCCGACGCGCCCATGCCGGAGGGCATGACCGTCCCTCCAGACCGCTTGTCCTCAAAGGATGGTGCGAATTCTGCGCAGGCGACGTTTTACCCGGACGCACATCAGCGCTTGCGGAACTACCTGGCCGGCGCCTTCGGGCCGGGCGCATTCATTGCTGCCGGAATTTCTTCGCTGTCGATCAGACACACAGCCTGAAGGTCGGCTATCCGGGCGATGGCTACCCTGGAGCCGGCAACCATCCCGACCATGGGATTGTGCCGGAGTGGGGCGAGGGCTTCGACGGGTACGCCAAACGATACGCCTCGCGCTATGGGCAGAGCCTGGTTTCAACAACGACCCGCTATGGTCTGGGCGAACTTTTGCACGAAGACGTGTCGTATCACAAGTGCCAGTGCACTGGAACGCTTGCCCGAAGCGCACATGCTTTGGAGCAGTCGTTTGTAGCGCACACGTCAAGCGGAAAGGCGGTGCCGTCCATTCCCGCCCTGGTGTCCCCCTTTGTGGGCGCGGAGGTGGCGGTAGCGGGCTGGTATCCGGCACGTTATACCGTCAGCGATGCGCTCAGGACCAGCAGCAATCTGTACGTCAGCCTACCGGTGCAGAACCTCGTCAACGAGTTTCTGCGCCGCTAGAAGCTGCTATTCCGTCGACCATAACCTTAACTCAGAAAAGGAGCTTCATCATGCTACGTCAACTTATGCTCGCCGCCGTTCTTACTTTGTCCTCAGCCGACGTCACGCTGCTCCAGGCACAGACCGCAAGTACCTCGGCCGCTGGTCCCAACAGCGTTACGGTAACCGTCACTGGCATTCGGAGCAGCAAAGGCCGTGTCCGGATTGAGCTTTGGAGTTCTGCGGAAGCCTTCCCGCGACAAAATGAACATGCAACGAGGACCGTGTGGATCGATGCGGGCAAAGCCACCCAGGGCGTCTTGACCGCCACCTTCGACGGTCTGCAGCGGGGCACGTACGCTTTCGCTACGATGCACGACGAAAATAACAACGGCAAGCTTGACACAGGAGCTTTCGGGATTTCGAAAGAGGGCTGGGCGGTTTCGAACAATGTGACCT
>CALMON010000177.1:33983-34993 GCA_937871785.1 uncultured Granulicella sp. | reverse complement strand
GCTCAAATACATCCCCGGGCTGGGTGCACACAGCTACCGTGCGGTATATGCCGGCGACAACAGCTTTACGGCGAGTTCCTCAAGCGTCGCAAGCCTGACCGTGACAGGAGGCTACCCGAACCAGACTGTGCTCACGGCCAGCGGTGTGCCCGGAAACTACTCGCTGACCGGGAGCGTGCAGGTGAGCGGGCACGTCGCGCCCACCGGGGGCCTGTCGTTCCTTGATCTGAGCAACTCAAGCTACGTGCTCGGTACGGGAACGCTGGGCACAACATCAAGCGGCTTCAGCTTCTACAATTCCTCGACCCCGCCAAGCGGGACGGGCCCGGAGTCGACAGCGCTGGGAGACTTCAACGGCGACGGCAAGCTCGATATGGCGACCGCCAGCCGTGGCTCAAACAACGTGACCGTGCTGCTCGGCAATGGCGATGGCACCTTTACGGCCGCGCCGACGATCGCGGTGGGTTCGGAGCCGATCGACATCGAAGCCGGCGACTTCAACAATGATGGCATTCTGGACCTCGTCGTCACCAACAGCGGCGACAACAACGTGACGCTTCTGCTGGGCAACGGCGACGGGACGTTTCGCGCGGTCGCCGCCCAGCCCGCCACCGGCGGGCAGCCGTTCGCAATTACAATCGGCGACTTCAACAACGACGGCAACCTCGACATGGCCGTCGCCAACCTGGGCCATGTCGTTAACGGTGTGAACACCGGGAACAGCGTGACGATCCTGCTGGGGAAGGGGGACGGCACGTTTGCGACGCCGACGACGCTCCCCGCCGGTGCTGGCCCCAGCGCGGTCATCGCGGCGGATTTCAACTCCGACGGCAAGCTGGACCTGATCATCGCGAACTCTGGCGGCTCGGCCATGACGCTCTACCTGGGCAACGGCGACGGCACCTTTACGCAGGCCGCCGACGTGCCCACAAATGCAACGCCGTTCTGGTTTGTGACCGCGGACTTCAACCGCGATGGGCAGCCGGACCTCGCCGTGGGCGACCTGACGA
>CALMON010000177.1:22229-33973 GCA_937871785.1 uncultured Granulicella sp. | reverse complement strand
TTTACGCGGGCGCCGGACGTTCCGACCGCCGGCGCGCCAAACTTTGCGATGGCGGCGGGAGACCTGAACGGCGACGGACTGATCGACCTGGCCATCACGAACTCAACGGCGAACAGCCTGCTGGTGGTGCTCGGCAACGGCGACGGTACTTTCACCGCGACGACCAGCCCAACGACAGGAGCGCAACCCGATTTCGTCATATCCGCTGACTTCGACGGCGACGGCAATCAGGACCTTGCGGTGGCGAACTACGCCGGGAACTCGACGACCGTGCTGCTGTCGAAGTCCACGGCATCGGTTACGGTGAACGGCATTTCTCCAGTCGGCACGGGGACACACATCGTCGACGCGGCATATACCGGCGACAGTCATTTCGGGATGAGCACGTCGAACATGGTGCCGCTCACGGCGCTACGAGTACCGACCGCCACCACCCTGACCGCGACTCCAGGCACGGTGCTGTATGGAAACACCGTCACCCTCACTGCCGCGGTGACGCCTACGACCGCGCAGAACCATGTCATCAGCGGAACAGTTTCGTTTTACAGTGGAACACTTCTGTTGGGCACCGGGCCGGTCGCGAACGGCGCGGTGACCCTGGTCACGACTTCCCTGCCAGCCGGCAACGATAGCCTGACGGCGGTATATGGAGGCGATACAAATTTTGCAAACAGCACCTCGACGATCCTGCCGTTCGTCGTGACGCAGATTACACCGACGCTGACCTTTGCGGTGCCGAACCATACTTTTGGCGATGCGCCTTTTGCGGTAGCCGCGACGTCGAGCTCGCCGGGCACGATCACCTATTCCGCGGTGAGCGGACCGGCGACGATTTCGGGAGCGACGGTCACTTTGACCGGAGCGGGCGTTGTGACACTGCAGGCCAGCCAGGCTACCACTGGCCTGTACGCCGCGGCCACAGCCACAGCGACCTTCACCGTAACGAAAGCGGCGCAAACGATTACGTTCCCGGCGCTGCCCGCTTCCGTAGCTTACGGTACCCCGGTCGCCCTGGGAGCGACGGCGAGCTCGGGCCTACCTGTGGTGTACACCGTGCTTACAGGGCCCGCTTTGGTCAATGGGTCGACTCTGCGGCTCACCGGTGCCGGCAGCGTAGTCGTGGCGGCGGACCAGCCCGGCAATGTGAACTACAACGCCGCTCCCGAAGTGACGCGGGCCATCACGGTCACTCCGGTCTTTCCGGCAATCATCCTGACGGCCGCTCCGAATCCCGTATTCCTGCTGAACCCGGTCACGTTTACCGCAACTCTGGCCTCCGCAGCGGGGGTGCCGAGCGGGACGGTGACGTTCCTCGAAGGAACGACCGCGCTGGGCTCAGGAACGCTGGCCGGTGGTGTCGCGAGCTTTACGACGGCGTCGTTACCGCTTGGGCCGCACACCATCACGGCGCTCTACAACGGCGACAGCGTGTTTACGCCCATCGCCAGCCAGACAGTGACCGTGGTGGTGCAGGATTTTACGCTGACCATCAACAACCCAGCGCTGGTGATTCCGCACGGCGGCACAGCGGTGTATTCATTGACGCTCACCTCGGTAGGCGGCGCGGGCATGGCAGCCAACATCAATTTTTCCAATACGGGAACGCCCGACCACTCGGCGATCACGTACAGCCCTGCCCTGGTAGCGACCGGCAGTGGAACCACCAACGTGACGCTGACCATCGCAACACCGAATTACCCGGTGGGGCCGTGGGGACTGGACGGGCCGTTTCAAGGAATGCTCGGCCTGTTCGGGATGGGCGGCCTGCTGCTGCCGTTTGGGCAGAAACGCCGGAAGCTGCGGAGCCGGACGCGACAGCTTGCGGGGGCGGGGCTGGTTGTGCTTCTCGGGCTGACGCTGGCGAGCGTGACGGGGTGCGGTTCCGGCTGGGGACCGCAGCACTACCTTGTCAAAGTCACAGCTACCTCCGGACAGCTTTCCCGCTCGGCGACGGCGACGCTGGAGTCGAGATGAGGTGGGTAGTTGAAGGCTGACGGCGCGTCTGCCATTGCATAACAAACGTTACGTTCGAAGAGCAACGACTCCAGACCGATTCCTTCAACGCCCGAAACACTGTCCAAACCACAATGCAAGCGGCTCAACCTCGCGACTCGCGATTGAGAATGGCTCAGGTTGGGGGGAGGCTGAAAGGTGTAATGCGATCCGCACCAGCGACGCCGGAACACACGTGGCCAAGCGGGTGATGCCTGAAGCCGGGCTGCCGGTGCAAGTCGCAGAAGCTTTATGTAGATGTATGGTGGAGCTGAGCGGGATCGAACCGCTGGCCTCCTCGTTGCGAACGAGGCGCTCTCCCAGCTGAGCTACAGCCCCACACCCAGGACACTCCGCACGACGACGAGAGTGACCTGCTACATGACAAAGTTTAGCAGAACTTCCCCTTCCCAACCACCCGCCGTTGACGTGCCCGCCTGCACGCTGACCCTGTACGCGGGAGCGGTTCGCGCGAGCCTTGCTGAACTTTCCGAAGCGCTCCAACGTAGAAGAAGCGAGTCGCATCTGAAAACCAGCGAGGATGCCCCATGACGCCGCAAGAGCAGCAAATGATTGATAGCCTGATCGACCGCATTCGCAACACGCAGATTACGGACCGTGATCCCATGGCCGCGCAGCACCTGCAGCAGGGTCTCGGCGGCAACCCGGATGCGCTCTATGTCCTGGCGCAGACGGTGCTCGTGCAGCAGCACTCTCTTGAGCAGGCTCACGCGCAAATGGAGCAGATGGAACGGCAGATCGAGGCCGCGCGCAACACGACACAGTCCGGGCAAACGCTTCAAGGGCAGGCGACTTCGTCGGCCGGAAGTTCGTCCAGCGGCGGAAGTAGCTGGTTGTCGCGATTTTTCGGCACGGCAACCTCTGCCGGGCAGCCGCAGAACACGACCTATGCGCAGGCACAGCCTGCGCAGCCGTACAGCGCGCAGCAGCCACCTTACCAGCCGGTTAATGTACCGTCCTCAGCCTATGGAACGCCTGCAGGGTATCCTCCTCCACAACTGGGAGGGTATGGCGCTCCGGCCTACGCACCGCAGGGGTATGCCCCGCCGGGATACGCGCAGCAGGGCTACGGCTCTCCCTTTGGGCAGCCGATGGGCACGGGCGGCGGCGGAAGTTTCCTGCGCAACGCCGTGCAGACCGCGGCAGGAGTCGCCGCGGGTGAAATGTTGTTTACCGGCCTGGAGTCCGCGTTTGGCGGCGGGGAGCATCACGGCAACAACTTCGCAGGTGGCGGCGGCGGTGAAACCATCAACAACTACTACGGAGACGATCGAAACGAGGGCGGCGGTGGAGAACATCACCACGAAGCCGCTGCGGACTCCAGTTTTTACAATCCGTCCGACGATGCGAGCCGCGACGAAGCGGGGACGAGCCAGCGCGATTTCACAGACACGGCCAGCGGTCCGCAAGACAACAACACGGATGACTCGCTCAACACGGATGACTCGTTCAACGATTCATCGGATTCGTCCAGCGACTTTTCCGACGACAATAGTTCCGACAGCAGTAGTTCAGACGACAGCGGCTCGATGGATAGCTAATCCGACAGTACCTTCGCGTTGCTCAGGCTGACCACGGTGGAGAGTCATAGCTAGAGGTTCAGAGGGTCTGGGATGACTCTCACCCCTTGCGGGGTGGCTGCAGTCCAAGCTCGGCCATCACGCGCTGCAAGTCTTTCCACGCCTCGCCCTTTTGCCGGGGGTCTCTCAGCAGAAAAGCCGGGTGGTAGGTCACAGCGACTTTGGCGCCCCGCGCCTCGTGCCAAACGCCCCGCAACGACGCGAGCGACTGTTTCACTCCGAGCAGGTAGGTCGCTGCGGTGGCTCCGAGCGCGACGATCACTTTGGGCTGCACAATGTCGATCTGTCTAAGCAGAAACTGCGAGCAGGTGTTGGCTTCTACCGGCTCGGGTGTTCGGTTTCGCGGTGGCCGGCACTTTACGATGTTCGCAATGTAGACCTGCTCCCGCGCCACGCCCATGGCGGCAATCATGTTGTTCAGCAGTTGGCCCGCCTTGCCGACGAACGGCAACCCGCTGGCGTCTTCATCCGCGCCGGGGCCTTCACCCACAAACATCAGGGATGCCTTGGGATCGCCGTCGGCAAACACAATGCTGTGCCTGCCGGCATACGCCAGCGGACAACGCGTGCAGTCGCCGATGTCCCCCCGGACGGCTTCGAGAGCGGCAGCTTTCCCGTCTGGCGCAACGCGAGTGGCGGGCAGGGGGGCGAGTTGGTCAAAGGATAGCGGCTTCGGCATCAGATCGATAAAGGGCGCATCGGAAGGGTTCGGCGTGCCAGACAAGTCAGATGCGGACCGCGGCGCAGGAGCAGCCGCGATCGGTCGTGCGAACGGCACGGAACGGACCGGCTCTGCCGTCGGCGTCGCGGCCACCGTCGCCGACGGCGCAGGGCGTACCTCTTTCGCGGCGAGCGAACGGCCAACTTCCGTCCTCAGCGTAGCGAGCACTTCTTCGCTCACAACCATGCGCGGCGAATCGCTCCGGTAAAGGTCATAGACGCCCATGTCGCGCAGATAGTCGACATAGGCTCGTAGTTGTTGGCCCGGCGTCACACTCATGTCTTTACCGTACAGCACGTCTGCCCGGACGAGCAGCTCAAGAGCCGGAAGTCGGCTCCGCTGGTTTGCGAAGCGGATAGGTGAACGTCACCTTGCCCGCCCGCACTTCGTCTTCGGCGATGCGCGACGCCTTGAGCGATGTGGACACCCCGAGACCCGGAGCGCCGGCATACAGTTGCCGCGCGCGCCGCGCTGTTCCCTTTACCATGCTGTATTTGTTCGGTGCACTTTCTTCGTTCATCCGGCACGCCCCTTTGCAACATAGTCTTTTTCGGACAGTCTACTCTCGCCACGGCGGTTTCACCGCTACACCGCTTGTGCGACGATGCCGAAATTCGCCAGCGCCTGCTCCAGCTTGCCCGAACGTTCCGCCGTGAGGCACGTGGCCGCCAGCGTTTGTTCGCCCGCAACGCCTCGCTCGGTCAGCACGACCGCGCGCATTTCGCTGGCGGCTTCATCCAGCACGTCGTTGACCAGCGCGTACTTATAGTCGCCGATCATCTGCAACTCATTGCGCGCGTTAGAAAGCCGTTTCTCGATCACAGCTTCCTGCGTCATGCCTTCGGCCTGGCTGCGGTTGCGGAGCCGGCGTTCCAGCACCTCGGGGCTCGGCGGCAAAATAAACAGGGCAACCGCTTCCGGCATACGCTCCATCACCTGCACCGCGCCCTGCACGTCGATGTCGAGCAGAAGATCGTGCCGATTCCTGCGGGCCTGCTCAAGCGCGCTTAGAGCGGTGCCGTAGTAGTTTCCAAATACCTCCGCCCATTCAAGGAACTCACCGGCGGCGATCATTTTTTCGAAGGCGTCGCGCGTGGTGAAGTGGTACTCCTTGCCGTCTTCTTCGCTGCCACGCGGCTCGCGCGTCGTGTAGGAGATTGAAAACTCCAGTCCTTCCACCAGCCGCCGCACTTCGCCGACCAGCGTCGATTTACCTGAGCCGGAAGGCGCCGAAATGATGAACAAGATGCCAGCCATGTCGTTGCAGGTCTTTCGTAGGTCGCAGCAGTATTGGGAGTAGTGTATCGCGCAGCTCGACGCCACGGAGCAGTCCTGTTTTCCTCAGCGTCTCGCCAGCGCGAGGCGAAACCTGCCCTAGGCAGTGCCTTTCACTTCAGCCAGAACGTCATCCGCGTCGGGTTCCGGTAGCGGCTCTCCGTCTGAAAATTGGAGATCATACAAACGCTTGTAGGTTCCGTGCAGCTCGATCAGCTCTTCGTGCGACCCGGACTCCGTCACCTTGCCCCGCTCCAGGACGACAATGCGGTCCGCCCGCCGTACCGTCGACAGACGGTGCGCGATGACCAGCACCGTACGCCCTTCCATCAGGTTGGCCAGCGCCGCCTGCACCGCTGCTTCACTTTCTGTGTCGAGCGCCGAAGTCGCCTCGTCGAGCACCAGAATCGGCGCGTCCTTGAGGATGGCCCGCGCAATCGCGAGCCGCTGTCGCTCGCCACCCGAAAGCCGCGTGCCCTTTTCGCCGATCTCGGTATCGTAGCCGTCGGGCATGTTCAGAATAAAGTCGTGCGCCAGAGCCGATTTGGCTGCGGAGATGATTCGGTCCATGCCGATGTCCGGCTGTCCATAGGCTATGTTGTTGCGCACCGTATCGTTGAACAGTACGGTCTCCTGCGTCACCTTGCCGATCTGCCTGCGCAAGGAGTCGATGGTCAACTCGCGCACATCGTGGCCGTCCAGGTAAATGGCTCCGGCGGTCACGTCGAAAAAGCGCGGCAACAGGTTGACGAGCGTCGATTTGCCGGCGCCGCTTGGGCCTACCAGAGCCACCACCTCGCCTCGCTTTACGCTCACAAACACGTTGCGCAGAACGTCTTTGCGCTCGCCTTCGCCTTCATACGCAAAGCAGACTCCTGCAAAATCGATACGCGTTTCAAAACTCTTCAGAGTGACGGCGCGTCGCTTTTCGCGCACTTCGTCCTGCGCATGCATGAAGCGGAAAATATCTTCGCTCGCGCCCAGTGCCTGCTGAAAGCTGTTGTAGTAGCCGGCCATTTTGCGCGCGGGGTCGTACAGCGTGAACGTGGCGATGATGAAGGCGACAAACGACCCAGCCGTCATCTGGTGAGCAAGAATCCGTGCGCGTCCTAAATACAGCAGCAGCGCGATGGCCACGGAACCCAGAAAATCCATCAGCGGCGAGCTGATCGACTGCGCCCGCACCGACTTCATGTTTGCCAGAAGCAGCCGGTCTGAAGCGCTCCGAAAGCGCGTCATCTCCCACCGCTCCATGCCGAACGCCTTCACGATGCCATTCCCCGTGATCGTCTCATGCAGGATGTTCTGGATTTCTGCCAGCTTGTCCTGCCCGCGCCTTGTGGTCTGCCGCACGTCGCGCCCAATACGGCGCGAAGAAATGACGATTACGGGGACGAACAGCAGCAGGATCCAGGCCAGGCGCCCGCCCAGCAGAACCGCACCGCAGACCGTGAAGACCAGCGTAAAGAACTGCTGCAGAAAGTCGCTCATCACACTTGAAAGCGCGGTCTGCACACGGTCCACGTCGTTGATGAGCGTGGAAATCAGCGAGCCGGTAGGGTGGCGTTGAAAGAAGGCTGTAGACCGCCGCAGAATCGAGTCGTACAGGTCGTTGCGAAGGTCGGTGATCATACTGAACCCGGCCTTGTTCGCGAGCAGCGTGCCCAGGTAGTCGCACACCGACTTGACCACGGCCGAGCACACCAGGGCCAGAGCCACGACCACCCACACGTTGTGGAAATGTTTCGGGATGAAGCGCTGCAGGTTGACGGTAAAGTCAGTATTCGGGATGCGATAGGCGAGCACGATGTCCGGCGACATGTTGCCGCTCAGCACGTTATCGAAGATGGGCTTCACCAGCAGCGTGCGAAATGTCGCCAGCGCCCCGACGACTCCCATGAAGACCACCGACGCGAACCATGCCGCGGTATACGGCCGCATGTAGCCCAACAACCGCCAAAGCCGCCTCATCGTCGGTATTCCTGGTCTGAAGCTTCCGCGTTTCCGTGCACCGTCCGCATCAAGCCGATTCTACGCGCTTCCTTTCGCTCCATGAACTACCTTGGCATGTCCCGATGCCCCGCCTTGACCCGGTATCCCGCTTCCCCCAGCTTCTTTTTCAGCTCTTCGGTGATCATCACCGACCGGTGCTGCCCACCCGTGCAACCGATCGCGACGGTTAGGTAGCTTTTGCCCTCCTGAATGTAATGCGGCAGCAAAAACAGTAGCATGTCGGTCGCCTTGTCCAGGAACTCCTTCGTTTGCGGAAATTGACGGACGTACTTCGCCACCTTGGGGTGCTTGCCCGTGAGCTTGCGAAACTCCGGAATAAAGTGCGGATTGGGCAGGAAGCGCACGTCGAAGACGAGGTCGGCGTCGGCGGGAACGCCGTTTTTAAACCCGAAGCTCATGACGGAAATCGTCAGATTGCGGTCGCTCTTGCCAGTGCTGCCGTGCTCGAACTGCGCGACGATGTGAGCGCGCAAGTCGTGAACATTGAACTTGGTCGTGTCGAGCAGGATGTCCGCGACATTGCGTACCGGATCCAGCCGCGTCCGCTCTGCGCGTATCGATTCGATCACCGTTTCGCCACGCCCCAGCGGATGCGGCCGACGAGTTTCACTGAACCGCCGGACGATGGCGTCTTCGCTGGCTTCCAGAAACACCACGCGCGTCGACAGAACCTTGCGCACCTTCTTGAGGATCACCGGGAAACGGTCGAGTCGCAGCCCCCCTTCGCGGACGTCGATCACCAGGGCGGCGCGCGTAATCTCCGCCGATTGCTGCACGAGATCGGCGAAGCTCGGGATCAGCTCGAGCGGCAGATTGTCGACCGAATAGTAGCCGAGGTCCTCAAAGGCCTTGAGCGCGGACGCCTTACCCGAACCCGACATCCCGGTCAGGATGACGAGCTCCCGCTGCTCGTGCGCTGCTGGCGACGTTGCCGCCGGAGCGACCACAGCCTTTCTCGCCACTTTTTTCCCTGCTGCCTTTTTTGCCCGTTTCTCGGCCATGGGGGAATGCTACATCCAAATGGCCGCCAGCCGGGAAAGGGCGCGCCACACTCCGCGCGAAAGCTACACCGCGGCTACCCCGACGATCTTTGCGAAAGCGTGGCAGGCCTTGCCCGCCGCCTTGGCCTGGTACATGGCAAGATCGGCGTCGCGCACCACGCTTTCCGCCTCGTGGTAGCCCGGCGTCACCACGGCGACGCCGATGCTCGCCGACACCAGGACTTCTTTGCCGGCGTAGGCGACCGGTCGCTGGATCGCGATCTGGATGCGCTCGGCCACGCGTTCCACGTCGGCCCGCGAACCGGCTTCGTCGAGCAGCACCGCGAATTCATCGCCCCCGAAGCGCGCCACCGTGTCCTGCGGGCGAACGCAGGCTATGATCCGGCGCGTCGCTTCGAGCAGCAGCTTGTCGCCGGCGTCGTGGCCCAGCGTGTCGTTTACCTGTTTGAAGCGGTCGAGATCCAGAAACATCACCGCGAAATGCCGGTCGGGCCGCCGCTTCAGCCGCGCCAGGGTCAGCCGCAGCCGGTCCAGAAACAGCGCGCGGTTGGCCAAGCCTGTCAGCCCGTCATGCATCGCGTTATGGTGCAGGCGAGCTTCCTGCTCCTTCTGCAAACGGATGTCGCGAAACGTGAAATACATCCCCAGTGTGCTTCCGCTCAGCTTTACAGGAGCCACCAGAAGCGACACGTCGACCAGCTCGCCGGTGGAAGTTTTGCGCACCGTTTCGATCGATCCGCGGCGGTCCGTGGCGAGCATATGCCGCAGCATTTCCATCTCATGCTGACGCCCGTCCGGCAGCAGCAGCATGTCGATATCCTCGCCGACGCAGTGCTCCCCCACAAAGCCGAACAGCCGCGTGAACTCGCGGTTGACGTGCAGCAGGCGGCCTTCGTGCGTGATCGCAATGGCCTCCGGCGCGGAGTCCAGCAGGTCCCCTAAAAAAGACCCTTCACTGGCGCTTGCATCGCGTCGTTCCACAGCGAGGATCAGGCGCGTGTGCGCGCTCACCGGTCGCACGGCCCCTTGCACAACCAGAGGATTGCCGTTGCCGGTCAGCACCAGGCAGACGAAATCAGTCGCCGCATGAAGCCGCTCCGCGAATGGAAACGCTCCCAGGAACACACGCTCCAAGGCGATCGGACCATCATCACGAACGCACGTCGCCGTTCGAGCCAGGCTATTCAGCGAGACGATCAGCCCGTCCCGCTCCAGAAACGCCATGCACGGCAGCAGCTCCGCAAACGCGGAAAGCTGCCCGTCGCCAATGGGAGCGAGGGCAGCTTCGGCGTACGTTTCGGTTGTGACTGCGGCCATGCGTAAGCTCCTCGTGCCCTTATCGGCAATGGAAGCACTTCCATGAACCTGTATCCAAATGAACTTCGTTATTGCGCGGTCGCACGGCTTTCCAGCTCGTTAACCACTGAGTGCCGGGGCTGCCGCGTCACGGTGTCGAACCGCTCCTTATGCTTCACCACCTGCTGCTCCAGCTTGTGCAGCGTGGCGTGCAGCGCCGCTTCCATGTCTGTCGCTTCGCAGGTAGCGACGATATCCTCATGCGAGGCCGTCAGCGTGATTTCCGCGATCTTACGATGCTTCTCTTCCGTCAAAATGACGTGCGCGCTAGCGGACGCGTCGACCAGCTTAGTAATGCACGCCAGACCCGCCTCCGCCTGCTGTTTCAACTTCGCTGCTATGACCGTGTGACGTCCCGTAAATTCAGTCTTCATAGGTAGCACCTCGTCGTACATCACGTTCTGATGCAATCTTCTATGCCTCGCACTCCACCGCTGTCAACGCCGGTTATCAACCGCTCCGGACTGCTCCTGCGACCCATCCTCGCGACGGGTAGCCAGCTTGCGAATCTCTTCCATACGCTGCGCCAGCAAACGTTCCCGACCTTCGTTGGTGGGCTGATAGTAACGGCGGTCGCGAAGGTTTTCAGGCAGGCACGGCATCGCCGCCACCTTGCCTTCGATGTCGTGCGCGTATCGGTAGTCCTTGCCGTAGTCGAGCTCCTTCATCAGCTTCGTCGGCGCGTTACGCAGATGCAGCGGCACCGGCTGCGCGGGCATCGTTTCGATGTCCTTACGCACGGCGTTGAAAGCCGTGTACACCGCATTCGACTTGGGCGCGAGCGCCAGGTACACCACCGCCTGCGCCAGCGCCAACTCGCCTTCGGGAGAGCCCAGAAAGTGCATCGCATCGCGCGCGCTCAGGCAAAGGTTGAGGGCCTCAGGCGCGGCCAGGCCGATGTCCTCGACCGCCATGCGCACCACGCGCCGAGCGATATACATCGGGTCTTCTCCGGCGACGAGCATCCGCCCCATCCAGTAGAGCGCCGCGTCCGCGTCGGAGTTGCGTACGGACTTGTGCAGCGCGGAAATGATGTCGTAATGCTGCTCGCCCTTCTTGTCGTACAGCAGCACTCGCTGTTGCAGCGCTTCCGCTGCGAGTGTCCGCGTGAGCACCGTTTCTCCACGACCTTCCGCCAGTCTGGCCGCACCTTCAAGCGCATTCAGCGAGTGGCGCGCGTCGCCGCTGGAGTACGACGCGATCGCTTCGAGCGCACCTTCCTCCACGCTCAAGCCTTTTGCCCCCAGCCCGCGCTCCGGGTCGGCCAGAGCGCGTTGGAGCAGTGCGACAATCTCATCCTGACCCAGCGCCAGCAGCGTGTACACCCGGCAGCGGCTAAGCAGAGCGGCGTTGATCTCGAACGAAGGGTTCTCCGTCGTCGCGCCGATCAGCCGGATCGTTCCGCGCTCGACGTAGGGCAGAAAGGCATCCTGCTGCGCCTTGTTGAAGCGGTGGATCTCGTCGACGAACAGGATGGTCCGCGAGCCGTAGCCGGCTGCTTTCTCGGCCTCAACCATCACCTGCTTGATTTCCTTGATACCCGAAAGCACGGCGGAAAATTCAATAAAGGTCGCCTGCGTTTGTAGCGCGACGATCTTGGCGAGAGTGGTCTTACCCACGCCCGGAGGTCCCCAGAACAGCAGCGACGCGGCATCGTCGCGCTCGATCTGCAGGCGTAGAGGCTTGCCCGCCCCGAGCAGGTGCTGCTGACCATAGAACTCGTCGAGCGACCGCGGCCGCATCCGTTCCGCAAGCGGCGTCCGCTGCCGGTGGGCCTCCTGCGCG
>CALMON010000177.1:15645-22219 GCA_937871785.1 uncultured Granulicella sp. | reverse complement strand
CCTCCTGCGGGTGACTGCCTGCCTTGTCGAAGGCTGGCGCGAACAGACTCACGCCGGGCCTTCCGCCTTTCCGTTCAGGTTCTGGCGCATCGCTTCATACATCAGGGCAGAGCCCGCGACGGCGGCGTTCAGCGACTCCACCCGGCACGGGATGTGCACACGCTCATCGGCGTGCATTAACGCACCGGCGCTTAAACCTGCGCCCTCGTTGCCAATCATGAGAGCGCAGGGCAGCAGCAGGTCGGCGCTCATGGCCGGGGTCGCTCCATCGGCCTGCGCGACCGCGGCGATCAAGCGGATACCCGCTTCGCGGAGCCCCCGTTTGGCTTCCGAAATCGACGTGCGCACCACCGGGATGCGAAACGCCGAGCCCGCCGACGCGCGCATGGCCTTGGGGTTCCACTGGCTGCAGGTTTCCGGCGTCGCAAACACCTGGCAAACTCCGAAAGCCTCCGCCGTGCGCAGCAGCGTGCCGAGGTTGCCGGGGTCCTGCAGGCCTTCGACCACGAGGTACAGCCCGGGCTCGGTCTGCAGATTGCGCGGCTTCACCGGCGGGATGCGGAACGTGGCGGCAATGCCCTGCGGTGTGTCGGTGTCGACCACGCTCGCAAAGGCATCGCGGCTGAGCACGACAATGTTCTTGGGGTCGACCGCGGCCAGCGCCGGATGACCCAGCAGAGCGACTTTGCCTTCAACGAGAAAGACGCAGTCAAAGCGCGTGCCCGAGCGCAGGGCTTCGTTCAACAGGTGATCGCCCTCGATCCCGATCACTTCACCGGGACTGCGGGAAGCACCGCTGAAAGCGGTGCGCAGGGCTTTGACACGGACATTCGAGCGGCTGGTAATGGGAGGAGGAAGCGTCATTGCAGGTCCCAGTCTACTCGCGTTCCCCGCCTCGCGACGCCGGACTCCGCGCAACGTGCTATAAGCGAAGGGGAAGCCGGCCCGGCAACACGCCACTGGCCAGGCAAGCGACAGGTTGCGGCAGCACGCCGCAACCCGACGCAGGAGACAGGTTTGAACGCAGAAATTCTTCGCATCCACCCCGACGAGCCCGAGTCCGAGCACATCGATCGCGTCGTGGAGTGTCTGGACCGCGGCAACGTGGCCGCGCTGCCTACCGACACCTTCTACGGACTCGCCGTCGACCCCGTCAACCTGCGCGCCGTCGACCGCATCTACGAGCTGAAAACCCGCGCCCGCCACAAGCCGCTGTCGCTGCTGATTGCCGACGTTTCGCAGGCCTACGAGCTTGCCCGCGGCATCGACATCGCCTTCGACACACTGGCCGAACGCTTCTGGCCGGGCCCGCTCACCATCATCGTCAAAGCCGGAAGCAAATTGCCGTTGCGCGTGACGGCCAACACCGGCAATGTGGCCCTGCGCGTTCCGGAAGCGCCCATCTGCCGCGCCGTCGTCAGCAAGCTGGGCCTGCCGATCACGGCGACTTCCGCCAACCTGCGCGGAGCTGCTGAATGCACGTTCGCCAACTGCGTTCTGGAGCAGTTCGGCGACAAAATTCCGTTGATCGTCGATGGCGGCCCCACCGCGCGCACCATGGCGACCACCATCGTCGACCTCAGCGGCGGCGGCAACTCGTGGATGATCCTTCGTGAAGGGGCTATTCCGACGCACGAGATCGCGCTCGCCCTGCAACGTTAGTGCCAGCCGCACGCCACCGTACTGATTTCCGGCGCGCGGCGCGTCATACTGTCAAGCAGATTCATGACCTCGATCTCTTCACTCAGAGCCAGGCGGAAAGAAAAGACCTCCCCCGCTGACGCAACACCCGCGCTCCAGGCCGCACCGGTGGCCGGCCACTGGTGGCGTCGGCTGCTGGCGCTCGCCCTGTTGGTCGCGCTGCTTTGGTCCACTTGGGTGTACCGGCAGATCCATGCTGTCGCACACCGCGACGACGCCCAGCCGGCCGACGCCATCGCCGTTTTCGGCGCGGCCGAGTACGACGGCCGCCCGTCCCCCGTGCTGCACGCGCGCTTGGATAAGGCAGTCTCGCTATACAACCGGCAGATCGCCCCGGTGATCGTGACGCTCGGCGGCGGTGGCGACAAGGATTCCGGCAAGACCGAAGGTGGCGTCGGACGCGATTACCTGCTCGCGCAGGGCGTTCCGTACGGCCACATCATTGCGGAAACCAACTCGGTCGACACCGAGCAACAGGTCAGCAAGCTCGCCGCCATCGCCCGCGAGCACCACTTCGACCACGTGGTCGTCGTGAGCGACGGCACGCACCTGTTCCGCATTGCGGAGCTGTGCCGCCGCGACGGGCTGCAGGTGTACACCTCGCCGCGGGCGCGCCTCGGCAACATCGACGACTACGACGCGGCCAAGCGCACCCTGCACGAGATCCTGAGCTATACCTCGCTGCGGCTCGGTCTGCATGCCAGCTGGCTGCACCGCTGGCTGGAAGGAAAGTCCGATTAGCTACCCCGGCGCACTTGCGCCTGGTAACAAAACAACGGTAAGGGCTGTGTGCTACGTTGGATTCAACGCACTCCGGATAAGTTCATGTCGTCAAAACAAAAACTACGGCTTCCGCTACTTGCTTCGCTGGCTCTGGTTGTCTGCGGCGCGGTGCCATCCCGTATAACGGTGCTGGCGCAGATCGGTTCGCCAGGGCAGCGAAGGACTCCAGGGTTGCAAGGCGGCCCTGAATTCTCCAGGTTATCAAGCCTTGTTCAACCTTCCAGATTCGAGCGGCTGCAAGATGCTCCGAGCGCCTCGAAACCAATCGGGCCCGCCGGCAGTTCCGGTGTGTCCGCGCTGGCCGGGAAGAGTTTCGGCGTAATGGGCGACAGCCTTTCAGCGTTCGCGCAGTGGAGCCCTGTCGTCACGCAGCGCACGGGCATGAAGTACGTGTTCCAGTTGGCGGTTCCTGGCAACACCTACGGCACGATCCTGAGCTGTTACGGGACGGTTGCTCCTGGCTCGCCCGATGGCGTCTACGATCCCACGGTTGCGCCAGCGCCCGGCACCGGAGGCTGCAACAATTTTGCCGGCGGGAACATCGGCAACGTCGTCGGACAAACCCTGGCGCAGAACCTTGCGGCCGTCGACGTTCTGATCATCGACCTGGGAACGAACGACATCCGCGGCACTCTTGGCTCACCCGGCGACAGCATCACGTCCGGCACGTTCTACGGCAACCTGCGCTGGGTGGTCGAAACGGTGCAGAAGGCCAATCCCACCATGCATCTGATTCTTGTCACTCCGCAATACAACGCCTACGGTGACATGACGACCGACCAGAACTTTGCCAACGCCGTCGTCTCTTATGGAGCGGCCAACGGGCTCCCCGTCGTCAACATGATGGTCCAGGGTGGCGTCAATCCCTTGACGATCAAAGTTCTTACGGTCGATGGAGTCCACCCGACTCCGTCCGCGTTTACGAACAACTACGGTCCCGCCATCGCCCAGGGCATCCTCAACGCATTCTGAAGACGGTCTAGCTCCCGCGAGACATGACTTAGAGCGGAGCCGTTCCCGCCACGACGGCCACCCCGGGCGGCGGCACAAACGTGAAGTCTGCGTCCCGGGTCGCGACGTTCTCTTCCATCCGGTCGAAGGTAAACGTCGTTACCGCACCATCGACAGCTTCGGTCCGCATGGAATGAATTTGGCCCGAAGCATCGACGGTAAGGGCCAGCGACCGCAGCGATCCGGCCATGCCCTTTGGCACACCGCTCAGGGTCGAGAGCCCCGGCGCGACCAGCGTCAGGTTCAGCCCGTCGAGTTCCTTCGCCAGTTCCGTATGACCCAGCAGAAAGCGCAGCGGCGAGCGCATGTCGTCCAACTGCTTCGCAGGCAGCCGCTGCGCCTGCGGGTCGCCCGGCGTGTAGAACGTCGCAACCTTGCCGTCGAGCAGAAACACCTTGCCCGCAGGCGAGTCGTACGCCCAGCGCATCCGGCCCGGCTTGCGCAGGGTCAGCGTTCCGGTTTCAGAGCGGTCGACGCCGGCTGCGACTCCGCCCATACCCTGGTAGCGCTCCGTGTAGCGAGCGCGCAGGGATTGGAGGTGGTTGTAGTGGTTATCCACCGTGTGCGCCAGCGAAAGGGCCGTCTGCGCAGGGGCGCAAACGGCCGTGGCCATCGAAAACAGGGCTACTGCAGCAGTTCGGTACAGTTGGTGCCGCCCTTGGGGTCGTAGCGAATCTGGCCGTTCTCGTCCGTGCAAAAGCGGCGGTAGCCGGTGTGTCCCACGCTGACCGGAGTCGCCGTCAACTGATAGCTTGTGTACTGGTCGGTGTTGTTGACCGTGTTTTTACCGCAGTTTGAAAGCACGAAGTTGTAACCCGACTTGCTTCCGCTGGCCAGGTCGTCCGCGATGATCTGCGCCGCTTCGGGGGTCGGGTTGCCCGAACCGGTTTTACCGCCGAGCACCGGCATGGAGCACGCGAAGCCATGCGCCGGGTAGCTCGAGTTGTACTCACCTTCGGCACTCACCAGGTTTTTGATGGACGAAATTGCCGACGTTTCATTCGCCTTGATGTGGACCTTCTGGTAGCCCGGAATGGCGAGCGTGAGCAGGATCAGGATCACGCTCATCACGATCAGCAATTCGATAAGGGTGAAGCCGGACTCGGAACCGGCTTGGCCGCGGCGGAGGTTCTTCATGGTGTTCGTCCTCGGAGGAGCGGCTCGGCCGCCCAGGTTGTTCACAGATACAGAGTATAGACGGTTGCCTGACCGGCTTGTCATCTGACGGCAGCGGCGTCTTCAGGCTCAGCAGACCAGCGTCGACCGCTCCACCTTCATCGACCCAAGATTCCCCAGCAGCGTCAGCGCCAGCTTTTCCGGCTGGAACAGCTCGCGCGCGAGCTCCTGCACGTCTTCCCGGCTGACGCGTTCGACTTCGGCCGTGATGTCGTCGACGGAAAAGAAGCGGCCAAAATACATCTGCTGCCGCGCCAGCGACGACATGCGCGCCGACGAGCTTTCCAGCCCAAGGACCATATTGCCCTTGAGCTGGTTCTTGGCCCGCGTCAGCTCCTCGTCCGTCACCAATTCGGCCTTCACGCGCGCCATTTCCGCCAGGGTCAGGTCGAGCACCTCGCGCGTCCTATCGACCGCGCACCCGGCGTACACCGCGATCGACCCTGTATCGCGAAACGGGTTCATCTCCGAGTAGATCGAGTAGGCCAGGCCCCGCTCTTCGCGGATGGCC
This sequence comes from uncultured Granulicella sp., assembly GCA_937871785.1. Classification (GTDB taxonomy): domain Bacteria; phylum Acidobacteriota; class Terriglobia; order Terriglobales; family Acidobacteriaceae; genus Granulicella. The sequence continues at coordinate 17,037 of CALMON010000177.1, read as the reverse complement.
TGAAACAGCCGTGAGCTCATGCCCGAACCGAAAATCGTGTTCAGCAGGTACGCCGTGTAGCGCCGCGGGTCGGCCACCGCCAGAGACGGCATGGCCAGGCACAACTGCACCTGCTGCAGGCTCTTCTTATTGCGCAGCGTGATGTGCGGGTAGGCCGTCGGTGCTGGCGTCCGCGCCGGCTTCGCGCCGTAACTCGCCGCCAGCGACGCGAAGTGTTGCTCCACCGCCGCGACGAAGCGGTCATGATCGATGTTGCCGGCCGCCGTGAAGACCATGTTCGCGGAGGTGAAGCGGTCCGCATACGCATTCAGCACGGTGGCCTGGTCGAAGCTTGAGACGGTCGCGACGGTGCCCAGAATCGGCCGCCCCAGGGCGTCGCCCTTCCAGAACTTCTGCGAAAACAGCTCATGGACCAGGTAGTCCGGGTTGTCCTCATCCATCTTGATTTCTTCAAGAATGACGCCCTGCTCGCGGGCAATATCTTCCGCCGCAAAGGTCGGATGGAGCACCAAGTCGCTCAACAGATCGAGCGCCGCGCCGTAGTTCTCGTCGAGCACCTTGATGTTGAAGCAAACGGTTTCCTTGCCGGTAAATGCGTCGAGATTGCCGCCGATCCCGTCGACTTCGCGCGCGAACTGCTGCGCCGTCCGCGTCGTTGTTCCCTTGAAGACCATGTGCTCGATGAAGTGCGAAATCCCGTTCAACTCCGCCGTCTCGTCGCGCGAGCCGGAGTCGACCCACACCCCCATCGAGACCGAGCGCATGTGCGGCATTTGCTCGGTGAGCACGAGCAGTCCGTTGGCCAGGGTAGTGGAGCGGATATCGCGGGCGGGGGAAGTGGCACTCTGAGCGGCTTCGGTAAGGCTTACGGACATGACTTATTCTTTCACGATCCTCTTTGGAAGTTCCACCGCACACGGAGACGGAGACTGCCAGATATCGAGCCTCAAGAGGACCGCCCGTCTCAGGCGGGATCGGTGTCGTCTTCCTCCACCTCGACCACCGTGCCCTGGTGAAACACGGCCTGCCAGCCAAGATTCGACAGCTTCCACACCGTGGCCCTCCGCGTCAGCCGCGCGCCCTGACGCAGGTTGTACGTGAACAGGTAGGTGTCGGCGCTCAGCGGCCGGCACTGCGCCTGGTCAATCTTCCAGCCCACGACGGCGGCGTCCACGGGCGGCGTCGCTGCCAGCCGCGTGAGAATGAACGCTCGGCTGTACCGGCGGCCCGAAGCTCCGGTTTCCCAATAGTCCTGTACCAGCATGGCGTTGAAGCCGGCACCGTCATGCGCGATCTGTGGCCGATGGAACAGGGGCTCGCGAGCCTGGAGTTCACCCTGAATGGAAAGTAGCTCCTGCGCGGTCTGCGTGAACACTGACATGCTCGCTAGGA
>CALMON010000177.1:0-15635 GCA_937871785.1 uncultured Granulicella sp. | reverse complement strand
AGCTGCCGGTGGAACGAGCGTTACAGGGGCTGCCTGGGGGTCGGTCTCGATGAGCGTCACCAACGCCGCGGCAGCAGATCGCATAAACTGGAAGCGGTGACCGTTTCCGCCTCCAAAGCGCTGTTTGGCCTCGACCTCCCCGCCCTGGGCGAGGTGCTGGCCGCGTTTGGCCAGAAGCCCTACCGCGCCCGGCAACTATATGACGCGCTCTACAAAGGGCGCGCGACATCCGTCATGGACCTGACCACCTTCCCTCTCACACTGCGTGAAGAGCTGGTCGCCGCTGGCTGGGAGATTGGCCTGCCTGAAATGGTGCAAACCGCGACTTCGGTCGACGGCACCGAGCGTTACCTGATGCGCATGGCCGACGGGGAAACCGTTGAAACCGTCTGGATGCCCGACGGCGACGGAGGCGAACGCGGCGATGGCAGCGAGGCCGCCGCTGAAGAAGCCGATGAGGTCGACATGCCCCAGACGATCGCCGCACCGCGCAGACGAGACACCCGCAACCAGGGCGCGCTCGCCGAACGCGGCTTTCGCCGTGCCACCGTCTGTATTTCAAGCCAGGTCGGCTGCGCCGTCAATTGCCAGTTCTGCCTGACAGCGAAGCTCGGCATCCGCCGCAACCTGACCGCCGGCGAGATTGCCGGACAGGTCGCCGCCGTGCTCAATCGCCACGGCATCCGGATGGGCGTCGACCGCATCAACCTTGTTTTCATGGGTATGGGCGAGCCGTTCCTCAACTACGACTCGTTTATCGGGAGCGTTCGCCTGCTGACCGGCGGCATCGGCGTGCCGGAATCCCGAATGACCGTGTCGACGAGCGGCATCCTTCCCGGCATTGAGCGCTACGCCGCTGAAGCGGTCCGGCCCAAGCTGGCGCTTTCGCTTAACGCTTCAAACGATGGCGTGCGCGAGCGCATCATGCCGATCACGCGCAAATGGAACATTGCCGCGCTGCTCGACGCGGTGCTGAAAATCCCGCTGCGCCCTCGCGAGTGGGTGACCTTCGAGTACGTCCTGCTCGGCGGCGTGAACGACCAGCCTGTACACGCCCGCGAAGTGCTCGCGCTGCTGGCTGGCATCCGCGCCAAGGTGAATCTCATCGTCTGGAACCCCGGGCCGGGCATCGAATACACGCAGCCGGACCCGGCCGATGTGGTGGTGTTTCAAAAGATGCTGATCGACGGTGGTATAGCCACATACATTCGCCGTCCCCGTGGACGCGACATCTACGCCGCCTGCGGTCAACTCAAGCGCACCGTGGCGGATCAGGCACCGGAGCTCGTGGTGATTGGCGCAGCGGCTGTCTAGAGCAATTCCCTGCAGGTGTGGGGCGCACTCACGATCATTCGCGCGGGATCGGTTTCGAGCGCTCCTACTTGGTCGCTCTGTTCCTGACAGTTTTCATTCTGAACGTCGCGAAGAGTCTTCGCTCCCAAGCTGCAATCTAATAATTCATCGCTGGAAAGGTCGTTTCCACGGGCACTGTTTCCACGATCTCGATCCCAAAGCCCTGCAAGGCCGGAACATGAGTCCGGTGATTTGACAATAGCCGTATCTTCCGGAATCCGAGGTCAGAAAGAATCTGCCCGCCGAGCCCGACCTGCCGCAGTATGCGCTGTTCCCGCTCCGGCGCTCGCTCACCGTCGCGTTCCGGGCCAAAGCCGCGGCCTTCCCGGTGGAAGCAAAGCCGCGCCGGCTCCACAGAGCGGTCGACGGCGAACCCTCGCTGCGTGTGGTGCAGGTAGATAAGCGCTCCGCGACCCGCCGCGGCGATCATGCCCAGAGAGCGGTCCACGATGGAACGGCAATCGCACGTCGTCGCGCTAAACAGGTTTCCCGCCAGGCAGTGCGTATGGACGCGCACAAGCGCCGGCTCATCCGAACTGTCGATGTCGCCATACACCAGCGCGATGTGCGACTCGCCGCCTTCCACTTCGCTTTCATAAGCGATCGTGCGGAATGCGCCGTAGGGAGTCGACATCTCCGACTCGGCAGTGCGGTAGATGTACCGTTCGTGCTGCAGACGGTAGCGAATCAACTCCGCGACGGTCACCATTTTCATGGAATGAACCTGGCAGAACGCGATAAGATCGGGTACCCGCGCCATCGAACCGTCGTCGTTCATGATTTCGCAGATGACGCCCGCGGGGATAAGCCCAGCCATACGGGCGAGATCGACCGACGCTTCCGTCTGCCCTGCCCGCACCAGCACGCCGCCTTTGCGTGCCCGTAACGGAAACACATGCCCCGGCCGCGCCAGATCGTGCGCGGTGGAACGCGGGCTGATCGCCACCTGAATGGTATGCGCGCGGTCAGCAGCGGAAATGCCGGTCGTCACACCCTCCCGGGCTTCAATCGACTCTGTAAACGCCGTTCCGAAACGCGAGGTATTGTCCTGCGTCATGGGACCGAGCCGCATGGCGTCGGCGCGTTCTTCGGTCAGGGTCAGGCAAATCAGGCCGCGACCGTACCTGGCCATGAAGTTGATCGCTTCCGGCGTGGAAAATTCAGCCGCCAACGTCAGGTCGCCTTCGTTTTCACGATCTTCATCGTCAATGACGATGACCATCCTCCCGGCCTGGAGCTCGGCGATCGCTTCTGGAATAGTGGCAAAGCCTGCGGCTGGTGTCGGCATAAATCCTCGTCTACAGGGTAGACTCGATCTCAAAGCCCCACGCTTCAAGAAGATTTTCGGGGATGTACTTGGAGTTCTTGTTGCGGCGAGCCCACTCGCGCAAACGGGTGGAACGAATGTACTGATCGGGAGTCAACTTGTACTCCTTGACGACCTGTTCGAACGACGTAATGGTCGGAACGACCGGGCCGATGGGCTCCGGTTTGCCCCAGTTCGGGTTACCGCGGCGCTTTGCCATGGGTGAGGTGTCCTTTCAGGCGACGCTTCCGCCGCAAACATCTTAGGGTAGCATGGAAGCTCGCGAAAGTACGGCCTGGTACACGCGCGCCGGAACTCTGCAGAAAAGGGAAAGCGCCGCCGGGTAAGGGCGGCGCTCTCCTGCCAAGGTGGTACGCCGCTAGTTCGACCCGTACCAGCGCTCCAGGTCCGCGTGCATTGACTTCAGCGCGTCCACATTCAGGTACACCATATGCCCCGCCGGGTAGTAGCCAAACTGCACATTCTGCGCGATCGAGGGCGGCAGCATCATCTGCGCCAGATCGTGCTCCGTGCCAAAAAACGGCGTCGCCAGGTCGAACCAGCCGTTCGCGCTGAACACCTTCAGCTTCGGATTCTTGCGCATCGCGTCCGCCAGATCGATGATGGTATCCGGCTGATCCTGCACACCGCGGCCACCCTGCCCGCCGCCCGACGCGCGATGATGCCAGTCCCAAGCCTGGTTCAGGCCCGGGCCCTGCAGCAGGTACGGTTCTGTCGAGGTGTACTTAAGTTCGCTCGCGATGTAGTCGTGAAACGCCCCGACGTAGACTCCGGAAATACCCGTGTCGGACGGGTCATACCCGGGCGTTTCTCCCGCGTCGTCGACGTCGTAACCCTCGAAGCGAGCGTCGTAGCGGCCTAGTATCTGTTCGTCACCGCGCTGCAGTTCCTTCCGGTAGCGAGTAGGGCTCAGGCGCAGCTTTGACTCCTTTACGTACGCAACGGAGAGCCCGGAGAACATGGCAACTTTCTGAGCGATGGCGTCGTACTCCGCGGGCGGCAGGTGGTCGCCCTGAGCCAGCGCCTCCGCATACGGACCGCGCGCGAACTTGCGCGCCTGCTCCACAAAATCCTTCATCTCGCCTTGATGCTTCACCTTGTTGTAATACCAGGCGATGGCTGCGTAGCTCGGCAAATACGTCGTCGAATCAAGGTCATAGCCGGGAGAGCGAACGTAATAGTTGAGAATCGACGAGAGCAGCGTAACACCATTGAAAGCGATGCCGTCATTATTCAGCGCAGCCACAAGCGCGGCAGATCGTGGCGTTCCGTAGCTTTCGCCAAACAGGTATTTGGGCGATCCCCAGCGGCTGTTCACCGTAATGTAGCGAGTGATGAACTTCTCGAACGCCTTCACATCCTGGTCGACTCCGGCAAAGTCTTTCGCGCTTCCCTTACCCACGGCGCGTGAAAATCCGCACAGCGGCGCGTCAATAAACACAAGATCGGTTTTATCGATCAGGCTGTACTGATTGGGCACCCATTGGAAAGGCGCCGCTCCGGAAGCTTTCGGCGATTCTGTGACGACCCGAATAGGACCCACCGAACCCATGTGCAGCCAGATCGTCGCGGAGCCAGGGCCGCCGTTGTACAGGAAGGTGACCGGACGGTTTTTGCCCGCGCCATCCTCGGTATACGCCACGTAGAAGATGCTGCCGATCGGTTTATCGGAGTCGTCCCTGACCAGCAGGTTACCCGCTGTCGCCGTGTAATGCACGGTGCGCCCGCCCGCGGTCCAGTCGTGCTTGGTTTCCGCTTTCGTCTCAGGCGGGATCGGCAGGGTGCCCTCCTTTGCGTCAGGACCTTCGGAGTTGGAACGCGGCTCATTGCCGGTCTCGGTCGCGCTGGCTGGCCGCGCACGGCGAGCCGCGGCAGTACTGTCCTGCGACGTTGCTGGCATAGCCGATAGGAGCAGAACGAGTGCGGCCGCACTGAAAGGCACGAAGGCAAGTTTCAAGCTGGTACTCTCCAAAGGTTGATTGTGTGTTCACAGAGTACACGAGTCGCTGCGGCACGCATTTTCGGGCTTACTGCCCCGACACTGCCGTTCCTCTGCGCAGCCTTTGGCGTTTGCAGCTACAGGCCGAGGAAGACACGTAGCCCGCAGGGGCTCGAAGCCGAGCGCGGTTAGAACAATGCAACTTTCGACGCCTCTTCGCCATCCTTATCTTCACGCGCTACGTTCGTTTGTGCGACCCCCTTCCTTACACCTTGCGAGGTTACCGTGGCTTCCTGCACTGATTTAGAAGAAGAGCTTGTCCGCGACGAGTCTGTCGCAACGCCTCATGAACCAGAGATGAGCCGGCGGAATTTTTTGACGGCTACAACTGCCCTGACGGCCGCCCTGGCGGTAGGCCTGCCCCATGCCGCGGACGCGCAAAGCACCACGGCTTCCGCGCCCAGAATGGCGGACCTGCTGCTTACCATCAATGGTAAGCAGCAGGCGCTACCGATCGACACTCGCACCACGCTGCTGGATCTGCTTCGCGAAAATCTGGAGCTGACGGGCAGCAAGAAGGGTTGCGACCACGGGCAGTGCGGAGCATGCACCGTGCTGCTTAATGGTCGCCGCGTCAACAGTTGCCTGACGCTGGCCGTCACCCTGAGTGGAGCGGAGGTGACGACGATCGAAGGACTCGGACAGCCGGGTAATCTTCACCCCGCCCAGCAGGCCTTTGTGGATCACGATGGATTTCAGTGCGGTTATTGCACTCCCGGCCAGATCAATTCCGCCGCGGCGTTGATTGACGAGTTCAAACGTGGTGAACTCTCTCAGGTAAGCTTCGAGACCGGTAAAACCGACCACCCTCAAGCTACTGAGCGCGAGATAAAAGAGCGTATGTCCGGCAATATTTGCCGCTGCGGCGCTTATCCCAACATCGTCGCTGCAGTTCGTGCCCTCACCATGGGAGGTGTTGCGTGAATCCTTTTACGTATGAACGAGCCGCTGCGGCGGACACAGCCATTCGGGCCGCTTCTTCCCACGGGGCAAAGTTTCTTGGTGGTGGTACCAATCTTGTCGACCTGATGAAGTATGGCGTTGAGCACCCCACGACGTTGGTAGATGTAAATCATCTCGGCATGGATCAGGTGACGCCGACGGCTGCCGGAGGCATGTTTGTGGGCGGGTCGGTCCGCAACTCCGACCTGGCGAACAACCCAGCCATCGTCCGAAACTATCCGTTGCTTTCTCACGCGCTTCTGGCCGGAGCCAGCCCGCAACTCAGGAACATGGCGACCACAGCCGGGAACCTGCTGCAGCGCACCCGCTGCTACTACTTTATGGACACCGCCTTTCCCGCTTGCAATAAGCGTGAGCCCGGCAGCGGCTGTGCAGCCCTGAATGGCTTTAACCGTATCCACGCCGTGCTCGGGCAAACGGACGAAGGCGCAGCTTCGCCCCACACCTGCATCGCCACCAATCCCAGCGACATGAATGTAGCCATGTATGCTCTCGGTGCTGTCGTCGAGGTGCAGGGGCCCAAGGGGAAACGGTCGATAGCCGTCGCCGATTTCCACCGGCTGCCGGGGAAAAATCCTGAGCTCGATACTAATCTGCGTCCAGACGAATTGATCCTCGGCGTTACCCTTCCGCCCGCGACTTTCGCAAAGAATTCCTGGTATCTGAAAGTGCGCGATAGACAGTCGTACGCCTTTGCATTGGTTAGCGTAGCCGCAGGGTTGGAAATGAACGGAGGGACGATCAAGTCCGCCGGTCTCGCACTGGGCGGCGTAGCCCACAAACCTTGGCAGTCGAAAGAGGCGGAACGCGCGCTCGCCGGCAAGCCGGCGAACCGCACGACCTTTATGGATGCTGCAAACGTGGCGCTGACGGGTGCGCACGGATACAAAGACAACGCCTTTAAAGTCGAAATGGCGAAGCAGACGATTGTGCGCGCGCTAACGCTCGCCGCGCAAGGAGTACAAGCATGATCCAGGAACAGGTAACACCTCACCGCCAGAAGCAGATGGACCATCGCTACGACGCCGTGGCGAAGGTGACCGGAACAGCGCAGTACGCAGCCGAGTTTACAGGCCCGTTTCCCGCGAAAGACGTCACGTACGGTTATGTGGTGCAATCCACAATCCCCAATGGGACGCTGCTCTCGATCAATGCCGACGCCGCCGAAGCAGCTTCGGGCGTGCTGGCGGTGCTCACACCTTTTAATGCGCCCAAGCTTCCTGTTCCTCCTCCTAATCCTCCAGCGCGGCGCAATCTGACTGTACTGCAGGATGCCACCGTGTCCTACAACGGGCAACCGATTGCCGTCGTCGTCGCCCTCTCCCTGGCACAGGCGCAGTATGCTGCGAGCCTGTTGACGATCCGTTACAAGCAGGAACCGGCGAAGCTGGAGTTTCGCAAGCATTTGGCTGAAGCCCGGTCGCCAAAGCAGCCCGGCAAGGAGCCTGCTGTGAATCACCGCGGAGACACGACTGCCGCGTTTGCAAAGGCTTCGGTCGTCGTTGAAGGTACTTACGTTACACCGATACAGAATCACAATCCCATGGAACCTCACAGCACGATTGCCTGGTGGGAAGGCGAAAAGCTGAACCTGTACGACTCCACACAGGCCATTTCAGGCGTCAAGCAGTCGATTGCAAAGCTGTTTCAAATCCCCGTCGATTTCGTTCGCGTGCAATGCCCTTACACAGGCGGTGGATTCGGATCGAAAGGTTCCATGTGGTCGCATGTCCCTTTGGCGGCGCTATCGGCCCGGGTGGTTGGCAAGCCGGTGAAGCTGGTGCTCGGACGCGAACAGATGTTCGGCCCTGTAGGTGCGCGGCCGTCCACGGTAAACAGGATCAAGCTGGGTGCGACGAGCGACGGCAAGCTGGTGGCGATGCAGCACGACGTTGTGATGAATGCGTCTGTTCTTGAAGATTTCACAGAGCACTCCGCCGGCGTTACCAAGATGCTTTACAAGTCGCCCGCCGTTTCTGTGACGGAAAAGCTGGTTGAACAAAATCTCGGGGTTTCCACGTTTCAGCGTGCGCCGGGAGAAGCTCCCGGCACGGCGGTGCTTGAAACCGCCATGGACGAGCTTGCCATAAGGCTCAACATGGACCCGTTGCAACTGAGGCTCATCAACTACGCCGACACCGACCCAAGCCAGGACAGGCCCTTCACTTCGAAAAACCTGAAGGTGGCCTATCAGCAGGCCGCAGCCCGCTTCGGTTGGTCGAAGCGTCCAACGCAGGCTGGCACTCAGATAGAAGGCAACAATCTGATCGGCTACGGGATGGCGACCGCCACCTACCCTGCGAATCGCTCAGCGGCACAGGCCGTGGTCCGCATCCTTCCGGGCGGCAGAGCCTTTGTCGGGTCCGGTACTCAGGACCTTGGTACGGGCATGTACACCATGCTGGCACAAACCTGTGCGGATTCGCTCGGGGGTCTGGACCCGGCGACGGTGCAAGTGAAACTGGGTGATTCGACGTTGCCTAAAGCTCCTGTTTCCGGTGGGTCGCAGTCGACTGCATCCGTTTGCCCGGCCGTTCAGGATGCAGCTGCACAGGTCATCCTGAAGCTTTCGGAGTTGGTTGCGCTCCAAACCGCTTCTCCGCTTTTCGGTAAGGGTTCGTCAGAGTTGACGGCGAAGGATGGACGCCTAGTGGCTAAAAACAATCCCGCCCTCGCTGACAGCTTTGCGTCGATCGTTCAACGCAATGGGAACATTCCGGTGGAAGCTATGGGTTCGGCGGAAAAGAGCGAAGGTGCCGACGCTTACACGTCGCAGTCGTTTGGTGCTGTGTTCGCGGAAGTTGCGGTCGACAAGGACACCCACATGGTCGAGGTGCGACGGATCGTCGCCACGTACGACATTGGCACGCTTTTGAACGACAAGACAGGTACCAACCAGCTGGAAGGCGGCATCGTCTGGGGCGTTAGCTTTGCTCTCCACGAAGAAACGCACATCGATCCGGTTTACGGACGGACGGTGAATGAGAATCTTGCGGAGTACCACGTTCCTGTGAATGCAGACATCGGCACACTGGATGTGACCGTCCTCAATATTGCAGATACCAAGTTCAACCCGCTTGGAGCCCGGGGCATTGGGGAGATCGGCATCACCGGAGCCGCGGCCGCGGTAGGCAATGCAATTTTCAACGCCACTGGCAAGCGGGTCAGGGAGTTTCCCATCACGCCTGACAAGATCATGACGGCCTAGGCGGTAGCCGTGCGCGCCGTGCGTGCTTCCTTGGCACACACGGCCGCACTGCTTATCAGGGTGATCGCAAAAGCAAAGAATATGCGAAACTAGCAGAGTCATGCCGAGCGGAAACGACCTCACCGGGCTGCTGCAAACTACCTTCGGGCACCCCGGGTTTCGACCGCATCAGCAGCAGGTGTGCGAAGCTGCCGCGAACGGCCGTGATGTATTGCTGGTCATGCCGACCGGAGCCGGCAAAAGCCTCTGTTACCAACTTCCAGCCTTAGCCTTGCGAGAGCGTGCTCGCTCGGCGGGAACGACGATTGGAAGTACCCTCGTCATCTCTCCGCTTATCGCTTTGATGGACGATCAGGCGGGGAAGCTCGCTGCCCTCGGTCTACGCGTAGCCCGAATCCACTCCGGCTTGTCTCGCGAAGACGCTCGGCTGGCGTGCCGCGAATATCTGAGTGGCGAACTAGACTTTCTGTTTATCGCTCCTGAAAGGATGCGTGTTCCGGGCTTTCCGGAGATGCTCGCCAAGCGCAAACCGGCGCTTGTAGCCATCGATGAGGCGCACTGCATCTCGCAGTGGGGCCACGACTTCCGGCCCGACTACCGAACCCTGGGCCAGCATCTGCCGCTGCTCCGGCAGGCTCCGATCGTGGCACTGACGGCCACAGCGACGCCAGCGGTGCGGCAGGACATCCTCGCACAACTGCAGCTTCGGGAAGCATCGGTGTTTGTGACCGGCTTTCGCCGCGAAAACCTGGCAGTCGAGGTCATAGAGCTTTCAAAACCCGAACGAACCGCATTCACCGTCAAGCTGCTGTCCGCCAAAGAGGCGCGGCCAGCGATCGTGTATGCGCCTTCCCGCAAAGCGGCGGAAGAGCTCGCCGGTGAGCTGACGCGGCGGTTCCCCGCGCGTGCCTACCACGCCGGGCTCGAGCCCGGCGTACGGGAGCAAGTGCAGCGCGCCTTCCTTAGCGGCACGCTCGATGTGGTGGTGGCAACCATCGCGTTCGGCATGGGCGTCGATAAGGCGGACGTCCGCACCGTCGTCCACTCTGCCCTGCCCGCCTCGGTCGAGGGGTTCTACCAGGAAATCGGGCGCGCCGGACGAGACGGTTTGCCCTCTCGCAGCGTTCTTCTGCATGGCTTTGCCGACCGGAGAATGCATGAGTTCTTCTTCGAGCGCGACTACCCGGAAGCCAGTGAACTGGCGCGTGTAGAGGCTGCCCTGGGAGACGCGTTCGAGTCGATGGACGAGGTCGGCAGGCGCATTCGCAAAATAAACCCCGAGGTGCTGGCGAAGTCTGTCGAAAAGCTTGTTGCCCAAGGTGCCGCGGCGATGGATGTGGGTGGGTGGGTTCGCGCAACGGGAGAGGCTGGCTGGCGTGCCGGCTATGACAAGCAACTGGGCTTTCGGCGCGAACAGTTGGCGAGAATGGTCGGTTTTGCGGAATCGCAGACATGCCGCATGTATTCTCTGGTGCAGCATTTCGGCGATGCTACCGATCGCGCACGGGCCTGCGGAATTTGCGACATCTGCGACCCGGCAGCCTCGAACGCGGGGGTAGGGCGGGAGCCAGACGCGGTCGAGTGCCGGGATCTCCGCGCGATCCTGCGCGCCATTGAGAGCGGCGGCCGGTCGACTGGCAAACTCTTCACCGACCTCGCCTTGACCAAGGATCGCAAGCAGTTTGACAGCTGGGTCGACGCGCTGGGCCGCGCGGGTTTGCTGACCGTCGTCAGCGAAACGTTCCGCAGTTCGGAAGGACGCGACATCCAGTATCGGAAAGCCGTTCTGACGCATGAGGGTCGTGACCCGGATGATCGCGCGCTCGCCACGGTTGTTCTTCGGGACGGCGATGCGAGCGCGTCAGTTGCCGGCGCCAAGCGCACCTCAGCTACGGCGCAAAAGCGGGAGCGCGCCGAAGCTGTCGCGGCTTTGACTCCGATTCAGCAGGCGCTCGAAGGGCGGCTGCGCGCCTGGCGCAAGGATGTAGCTGCGGCTTCCGGCAAGCCGGCGTTTTTTGTGATGACGGACGCTGCCCTGCTCGGCATTTCGCGTATCGAGCCGGGAACGCTTGCCGATTTGGCGAAAGTGTCCGGCCTGGGTACGGCTAAGATTGAGACCTATGGCGCAGCCATCCTGGCGATTGTGCGATGCGAGCAAGCGAACGTGGTGACCGCCCCGACCCGGAAAGCGGCTCCGGTGGTCACGGCGTCCCTGCCGTTTCAGGCGCAAGCAGCTCCAGCACCGGAAGGAGCGTCGACCGCAAACCCTGCGCGCCGACCGCCGCTCACGGTCGTCAGCAAGCCAACCGTTGCTGCTGCCAGACAGAAGGCAGCCCAGGCTTCGACCAGAACGGCTCCTTCGCTTGCAGTGACAGACGCGGAAGGCGGCGCGCTCGAAAGCAAGCTCAAGGAGTGGCGCAAAGCGGAAGCGTCCAAGTCGGGTTTGCCGTCGTTCTTCGTCCTGAGCGACACCTCGCTACGCAGCATCGCTGCCGCCCGACCGGCATCCGTGGCCGAGCTTCGCGCCCTGCAGGGCGTCGGGGCTGAAAAAGCGGACAAGTTCGGCCCGGCCATTCTCGGCCTGTGTGCATCGTAGCCGGGATGCCTTTGCAGCGTCATCACATAGCGTCACTACGTACGAACAGGGAGAAACCAGATGGCTGTCGCTGATTTTGGAATCGCAATCATGGCTGCCGGCAAAGGGACGCGGCTCAAGTCGCGACGGCCCAAGGTGCTGCATGAGATCGGCGGACGCGCGCTGCTGCTGCATGTGATCGCTGCCGCAAAGACACTCGTCAAGGCGGACCAGGTTTACTGCATCATCGGCCACGAGGCGGAGCGTGTGCGCGAGGCGGTGGCTGCGACCGGCGTCGGCTTCGTTCTGCAAGCGGAGCAGCGCGGCACCGGCCACGCGCTGCAGCAGGTGAAGGCGCATTTTGTCGCTGCAGGCGCCACGCCTCCCGAGCACCTGATGGTGCTTTCCGGCGATGTGCCGCTCATTCGACCGGAAACTCTCGCCAACCTCCGCGACGCTCATCTACGCGAGCACGCGGCGATGACCATCCTGACCGCGGTCCCCTCTGACCCGACCGGCTATGGCCGCGTGCTTCGCGTCGCTCCGGGCCAAGCGGGCGTGGCGGCCATTGTGGAACAGAAAGATCTTGCCCCGGAGCAGAGGGACGAGCCGGAAATCAACTCCGGCATTTATTGCTTTGAGACGGCAAAGCTGTTTGCGAACCTCGACCGGCTTTCGGATGCAAATGCGAACGGCGAGTTCTACCTGACCGACGTAGCTTCCCTTCTGGTCGCTGCAGGCGAGCGGGTCATCGCGACCGTCGCCGAAAACCTCGATGAGGTGCTCGGCGCCAACACGATTGCGGAAATGATGCATCTCGATGCGGCGATGCGGCTGCTGGCGGCCCGCCGGCTGATGGCGGCCGGCGTCACGATCTTTCGCCCCGAAACCTGCGTCATTGACGCTCACGTTGAGGTCGGCGCGGATACCGTGCTTGAGCCGTACGTGCAATTGCTGGGAAACACGCGCGTGGGCGTAGACTGCCGCATCCGGTCCTACTCCGTCGTGCAGGATTCGGTGCTGGGCGACAGCGTACTGCTGCGTCACGGATGCATTCTCGACAGCTCAACCGTCGGCGACGGCGCGCGGCTCGGCCCCTATGCGCACCTGCGGCCGCAGAGTGAAATCGGCACGGCGGCGCACATCGGGAACTTTGTTGAAACTAAAAAAGTCCGCATGGGCCGTGGCTCCAAGGCCAACCACCTGAGTTACCTGGGCGACGCGGTAATCGGCGCGGGAGTGAACATTGGCGCGGGGGTCATCACCTGCAACTATGACGGCGTCCACAAACATACGACGACCATTGGTGACGGCGTGTTCGTCGGTTCGGACTCTACCCTGGTGGCCCCGCTCACGTTAGGAGCAGGATCGTACGTGGCTGCGGGCTCCTGCATTACGCAGGATGTTGAGTCCGGGGCGCTGGCAGTAGGACGCAGCCGACAGACCACAAAGCCGGGTTGGGTGGCGGCCAGGAAAGCAAAGGCGACCCCTACACAAACCCCAAGTTCGTCGTCGTAAAGTTGCCGATAGACGGAAAGACCATCCCTAGCTGGCTCGCCGGCAGGCCGAACCAGGTGGCCAGGGTGGCGGCATACTGGGTTGCGGAGGTCGTCGGCACCCAGCGGCCGTTCGAGCCGGAGTCGTCCGGTCCGCCAAGCGCGAGATTCGGGAATGTACCGTACATCTTGCCACCTTTGACGGCTCCGCCGAAGACCATGTGATGCGCGCCCCAGGCGTGGTCGGTGCCGGTGTTCGAGTTCGGCTGAAACGTTCGCGCAAAATCGGACATGGTGAAGCTGGTCACATTGTTCCCCACGCCCATCTCCACCGTCGCGTTATAAAACGCGTTCATTGCGGGGCTGATCTGCGCGAGCAGCGCGTTTTGCAGCGCGATCTGGTTGGTGTGGGTGTCGAAGTTGCCGATGCCACAGAAGAAGATTTGTCTCTGCACGCCGAGAGCCGCGCGTACCTGAATGATCTGCGCAATCTGCTGAAGCTGCGCGGCGAGTCCGTTTGCTGTAGGAAACACAGTTTTAAGCGGCGTTACCGAGGCCGTGGCGGCGGTTAGCACCTGCGCATATTTGTATGCGTTCGACGTGATCCCGTTGTCCGCCGTCACCAGCGAGACTCCCGAGCTCAGCGTTACGAGCGACTGCGCGGCGGTCTGCCGAGCGGTACATTCCGAGCCTTCCGAGCAGCTTGCACTGCCCAGGTTGCCAGGCGATACGCTGACCGGCGTCGTGGAAACGCCGTTGCAGAAGAGGGTATCGCCGGCCACGGACGTGATCATTGGCACGGACGCGCCGGAGTTAAAGCTGGTGCCGAGAGAGTCGGCCATGCGCCCGGCCCATCCGGTCGCGGTCGCTCCGGACATCGCAACATTCTGCCACTCCACCTGCTGGTCGGGGTGTGAAAAGAGATTGCTGGGCACGGTCGACCCAGCGAGATACTGCGCCCGCGTGGTGGGCTGCACAAGGTTGCCGACGTTTGCCACGATAGCCGCGTGGTTTGCGTTGAAGAGCCCCTGCATCTCCGTCAGGCCGGGGTTCAGGGCGAAGCTGGGCAGGGGCGTCAACGGAAGCAGCGTGTTTTGCGCAAGCGCCAGCGGGCCACGAATGGACGAGTACTGCGCATAGCCATTGGTGTCGAACGGGATGACCACGTTGCCCGTGTCGTTGCCGCCGTACAGGAAGATACAGACCAGCGCCTTGTAGTCGGTGCCGGTGTCGGCCAGCGCGTTGAGAGCGCCGAACGGGCGAAGCCCTGCGATGTTGCCGGCTGCGGCGAGTGACGCATACTTGATAAAACTGCGGCGAGTGGCGCGCATAAGTGGCCCTTCTTCCCTGGGGTCGAGCTGGCAAAACGATAGAGCGGGTACGACTGCGGCGCGGCGGAAAGCCCGAGTCTAGTGAATGATCTTGTACTGCGACGACGTTACGACGAGGTACAGCGCGACGCGTACGCGCTGGGCGTTGTTGGTGAGCGGGGTGATCGCGTTGAGGATCACAGACCGCATGTCCGTAGGCATTTGCCCGTGCATGAACAGTGTGGAAAGCGTATCGACGAGGTTTGCGGGGTTGGCTGCGGTCAAGCCGAGTGCGCTGGTGGCGGAAAGGTCCACGGTAAAGCTGCCGATTTTGTTATTGACGATCGAGTCCGCCAGCGACAAGCGCAGCACGGCCGTCGCGGTGTTTTCGATGTCGAACTCGGGAGCGTTCAGTGTTGAATTCGGGATGACGTAGTCCGGCGGGAAGAAGTTGAACACCGAAGCGGCGCGGTAGGGTTCCTGATTGAGCTTGGCCGCGTAGCCGGAAAGCGAGTAAAAGGAGCTGTTCGGGTCCGTGTTGGTGAAGTTCAAGCCCCGCATCATGGCAGTAAGAAACAGGATCGGCTCGCGCAGATGTCCGCCGTCGAAGCTCGCATTCGTGTCGCCCGCTCGGGCTTCTGTATCGGTCAGAATAGCGCGGACCACCGCCTTCAGGTCGCCACGAGTGCCGCTGCCGTTGTCGGCAAATACAGCCGAGATGCGAGCCACGTAGGCCGGGCTCGGCGTGCTCGTCACCAGGTGTTGAATCAACTGTTTGCAAACGAACGGACCGACGTTCGGGTCGTTGAAGATATTCGAAATCGCACCGGCGAGGTCCTGCGCGGCGGTCTGGTTGGCAGGCAACGTGGTGCCGTTCAGCAGGATCTTGGCCAAGACGTCGTGCTGCGCTTCGTACGGCTGCATAGGGTCGGTCCAGTCGGCCGCGTTCGGAAATTTGGTGACCGCGGCGCCGCCGGCGTTGCCGTAGGTCCAACCGGTGTAGGCGCGGGCAAACGCCTGCACCTGCGCCTGCGTGTATTCCGGCACCGGTGTTCCCGTACTGTCGACCTGCACGGTGCCGTCCGGGTTCAGCTTGTACAGCCCCAGCGTGAACAACTGCATCAGTTCGCGGCCATAATTTTCGTTCGCGATCTGGCCGTTGGCGGGCTTGGCGGAGTTCAGCATGTTCAGGTAGCCGCCCATCGCCGGGGACAGCGTCACGTCCTTCATCACGGTTTGGAAATTGCCGAAGGCGTCATTGGCGAGAATGTTGTGAAACGGCGGGATCGCCTGGCCGGGAATGGACTGCGTCGACACAACGAACATTTCTGACAGCGCAAACGCGACACGCTGCCGGAGCTGGTCGGGCCCGGTGATCGCGGTTTGCCACCACTCGGACTCCGC
>CALMON010000176.1 GCA_937871785.1 uncultured Granulicella sp. | reverse complement strand
GCGTCGCGGATTTCGCCGACCAGGATCTTGTCCGGGTCATGACGCAGGATCGAGCGCAGCCCGCGCGCGAACGTGAGGCCCTTCTTTTCATTCACCGGGATCTGCGTGATGCCGCGAATCTGGTACTCGACCGGGTCTTCAATGGTGATGATCTTGTCTTCTTCGCTTTTGATCTCGTTGAGCGCGGCATACAGCGTGGTCGTCTTGCCGGAACCCGTCGGCCCGGTCACCAGCACCATGCCGTACGGCTCCTTGATGTACTTGCGAAAGCGCGCGAGGTCCTTCGCCGCGAAGCCGACAACATCGAGCGACAGCTTCGTAAACTTTTCAGACATCGACTCTTTATCGAGCACACGCAGCACGGCGTTTTCGCCATGCACGGTCGGCATGATGCTGACGCGAAAGTCGATCAGCCGGCCCTTGTAGCGCACGCGGAAACGGCCGTCCTGCGGCACACGCCGCTCGGCGATGTCGAGCTCGCTCATCACCTTGATGCGGCTGAGAATCGTCTGGTGGTGCTCGCGCGCAATGGGCGCCATGGCCTGCTGGAGCACGCCGTCGATACGGTACTTCACCTGCAGCGAGTCATCGAAGGTTTCGAGATGAATATCCGACGCACGCCGCTCAAGCGCCGTAAAAATGGTCGTATCGACCAGCCGAATGATCGGTGAAATATCGTCGTCGGCCGTCAGCTTCTCGATCGAAATATTTTCGTCGGCGTTCTCCTGGTCCAGCAGAACGTCGAACGCCAGCCCTTCGCTCGCTTCATCGAGCACACGCTGTGACTGCTCGGTCTTCTTGAGCAGATCGGTAATCTGCGACAGCGTGGCGACCCGCGTGACGATGCGCGTGCCCAACAACCCGGAAATCTCGTCGATCACCATCAGCTTCGACGGGTCCGAAACGGCGATTGCCAGCCGCCCATCCGCACCCTGCTCAAGTGGCACAAAGTTGTAGCGAAACATCATGTCTACAGGAACGCTCTTGAAGAGCTCATGCTGGATCTTGAAGTTCTTCAGGTCGACAAACTGCGCATGGTAGCGGCGCGCCAGAAGCTGCGAGCGCTCCACTTCAGAAAGGGAATCGTTGGCATACGGTTGCGCGATGGGAGGTGCAGTGGCCATAGGGGTTGGACTCGTTTCCATGTGAGAGGTTTAGCAGAAAACGGCGACTGCCCGTCATCCCGCAGCGGATGATTCTAGCCTTGCAACGCATGACCGTGCTTGTGACGTAACCAGGCTTTTTATGCCGGCCTACATAGTCCAGGGCGCTATGGAGGTTGGCGTTTCGTTTGAAGAATCCAGCGTGCGCATGCAAGTCTCCTTTCGAGAGCGACCTGTGCTCGCGACCATTACCTCAGCCCGTCAAGCTGAAGATCGGCAGATATAGCGCAATCAGAATCGTCACCACCACGACCCCCATGACGATCAGGATCGCCGGCTCAATCAGGCTCATGATCGCGGCGAGCGACGTTTGCACGTCTTCCTCAAAAAACTCCGCGACCGAGTTCAGCATCTGCGGCAAGGCACCCGTGCTTTCGCCCACCTCGATCATTTCGATCGAAAGCTCCGGAAACACCCCGGTGCTGTTGAGCGACACGGAAAGCCCCTTGCCTTCGCGCACGCCTTCGACAGAGGAGTACACCGCGCGCATGATTTGCCGCGAATCGATGCTCCTCGCGGCGGTTTCAAGGCTGGGCACCAGGGGCAGACCACCTGTCAGCAGCGTCGACAAAGTTCGTGAAAACAGTCCGACCTGGTACTTCAGCCACACCGACCCAAGGATCGGCAGCGCAATGCGGATTCGGTCGATGATGGCGTTGCCGCCGTCGGTTCTCGCCCATCGCAACAGCAGCCAAAGCAGGCCGGCGACCACGATGGCAACGTAGATCCCGTATTCCTGCGCCCCTTTTCCGAGCGAAAGCAGGAACAGGGTCAGCGCCGGCAGCTTCGTGTTCAGTTGCTCATATAGCTGCGCGAACCGCGGCACCACAAACGTGATCAAAAACACGAACAGCGCGATCACCATCAAGATCAGGAACGCCGGATAGATCAGCGACGCGCGCAGCTTTTTCCGAAAGGTCAGCGATACCCGCTGAAAGTCGAGAAATCGCTGCAAAACCTCTTCGAGGTTGCCCGAGCGCTCCCCGGCCTGCAGGGTCGTCGTGTACACCATGGGAAACGTGCCCTGCGCCTCAAACGCGTTCGAAATCAGCTCACCCGTTTTGACGCGGCTGGCGACGTCCTCCAACTGTCCGCGGAGCGCCAGGTCTTTTTGCCGTTTTGCCAACAGGTCGAGTGAGCCGAGAATCGGCAAACCGGCACGGATCAGCGTCAAGAACTGCTGGTTGAAGATGAGAAACGTGTCGAGCTTGACTTTCTTTTTGCGCGTCGATCCACCCAGCGCGGACTTCGCCTTGATGGAATACACAAGAAATCCGGCCTGCGTAAACCGGCTGCGCAGTTCTTCGGCCGTCGACGCCGCGTGCACCTGCTCCTGCATCCGTCCCCGGTCGTCCGCGAGTTTGATCGTAAAGTCGGGCATAGGAGCTGCTCAGTAGAGTTTAGACGGAGCACGGCTCATTCGAGCACCAACCTCTTCCACCCGCTTTCCGCTTTGCCTGACTAGGCGAGTCGCGGAAACAGCCTGACCGCGTTCGACCGCTCAATGTCCAGCAGATCGCTCGGGCTCAGAAGGCCGCAGCTGGCGAGGCCCTGAATATTGTCCTCAATTTCGCGGTAAGGGTAATCTGTGCCGAAGTAAATCTGCGTTTTCGGTACCAGGCGAGTCAGCGGCCCAAGTGCGTAGGGGTTGGCGGCCTGGGCGGTTTCGAATCGCATCCGTTGCAATTCGTACAGGACGCCGTTCGGAATCTTCTTCATGGCTTCGGGATTGTTTTGCAGCAGGCGTCCCTGCAAGGTGTACCGCTCGATCAAAAAGGGCATGGTTCCGCCAGCATGCGAAAAAATCCAGCGGATGTCCGGGTAACTGTGCGCGGCGCCCGAGAAGACCAGGCTGGCGATGGTGCGCGACGTATCGGTTCCGTACTCCACCATAAAGGTGGGAATTTCAGGCATCAGGTTGCCGCAGCAATTGGGCGTCGTAGGGTGCGTGTAGACCACGGCTTTGCGGCGGTTCAACTCTTCCAGCAGAGGCCGCAGACGAGCGTCTCCCAGCCAGAAATCGCCGTAGCTGGTCCACATGTGGATGCCGTCGGCTTTAAGCACGTCCAGGGCGTAGGCCACTTCGACGAGCGACCCTTCGAGATCCGGCAGCGGCAAGGTGGCGAACATGCCGAAACGCCCCGGATGGTCGGCGATGGCGCGCGCGGCGTATTCGTTGTTGTCGCGTGCAAGCTGGCGCGCCAAGGGGACATCCCCGTACCAGACTCCTGGAGAGGGCATGGAAAGAACAGCGGTCTGCACTCCGTTGCGGTCCATCGTTTCAAGCGAGCGGGAAAGGCTGAGCCCCTCGAGCGCAGGAATGAATTTCTTGTGCTCGCGGGCCGTTTTCTCGAAAAGCGGCGGCATGAAGTGGTGATGGAAATCGACCCGCCGGTTCTTGGCCGGCGCACTGGCGAGCAGGTTGAGCGGGGAGGCCGCAGCCGCGAGAGAAAGACCGGCACCCGCCATCCCCCGAAGAAGTTGACGGCGTCCGCCGTCGAAAATCACTGACTCTGCCATAGACCCTGCTCCCCATACAAACTAGACACAACGGCTATTTGTATCAGAAAGGTTGTGCTTCGGGCGCGAGCCATGTCTTTGAGATTCACCACAACAATCGCTGCGGCGATGCACCTTGCGCTACGGCTTACCGCAGGTAGAACATCCTAAAACGAGGAAGGCCTTGCCGAAGCAAGGCCTTCCTGACGCGTTGTGTGCAATTTAGACGCTGAAGCTCGAACCGCAACCGCATGTCGACTTTACCTGGGGATTTTCAAACTTGAACCCGGCAGCTTCAAGTGTTTCCACGTAATCTACGGTGCAGCCGTTCAGGTACATGGCGCTGGTGGCGTCGACAAAGACCTTCAGGTCCTCGAAACGCACAATCTTGTCCATCATGCCGGACGCGTTCTCGAACGACATGGAGTATTGAAATCCCGAACAGCCGCCGCCGACCACACCGATGCGCAGCCCTGCCGGAACAGGATCCTGAGTCGACATAATCTCTTTTACCTTGCCGATTGCGGCGGGCGTCAGGATCACGGGCGAAGTCGATACAGGGGCCGGAGCCTCGACGATTTCGGGGGTAATAACAGCGGTTGCCATGGGTCGTCTCCTTCAGATACTTCGGCTGCCTGCGTCCGGCAGCCTTTTACGAGTCTATGCGTCGCCACCTGCAGTAGCAAGCGGTTGAACGATACAATTTGGATGCGCCCATGTTCCCGCAGATTCATTCGCGTGTCGACGGAATGTGAATGAAACCGAGCAAGACGTTGGAGCGCGACGTTTGCTCGAGAAAAGGCGTAGGACCCGTGCGAGTTCTTGAACTGCTGGCCAGCGCCTTTATCAACACCTTTGGCATCACCCAGCCGACCGACCAAACCCGCCGCCGGGCTGCCTGGTTCATCGCCGGCCTTCTTGTGCTGGTACTTGGTGCTGCAGCAACGGCTGCCGTTATCGCCTTCGAGGTGACGCACCGGTAAATCCTACCGAGCTGCGGAACGCCCTCTTCAACAGGAGAGGGCGTTCCGTAGCTGTGTATCTAGGCGTTGTAGGTTGACGACGAAACCCGTCCGCCACGGCCGGTCCAGTTCGTATGGAAGAACTCGCCGCGCGGCTTGTCGACGCGCTCGTACGTGTGCGCGCCGAAGAAGTCGCGCTGCGCCTGCAGCAGGTTGGCAGGCAGGCGCTCGGTCCGGTAGCCGTCGTAGAAGGCCAGCGCGGTTGAAAATGCCGGAGTCGGCACGCCCATTTCGACGGCGTGGACCATGGCCTTGCGCCACTTGGCCTGGTATTTGTTGAGCGCGCTCGAAAAGAAGTCGTCCAGCAGCAGGTTCTGCAACTTGGGGTCTTTGTCGAACGCCTTTTTGATGTCCCCGAGAAAGGCCGAGCGGATGATGCAGCCGCCACGCCACATCAACGCGACGCCGCCCATGTTCAGCGTCCAACCCTGCGTCTTTTCAGCCGCGCGCAGCAGCATATAACCTTGCGCGTAGCTGATCATTTTCGAGCAATACAAAGCGCAGCGAACCTCTTCGATAAAGTCGGCCTTGTGCTCGGCCGGAATAGCTTCTTTCGCCGGTCCCTGCAGAATTTTCGACGCCGCCACGCGCTCGTCCTTTAACGCCGAAAGGCAGCGCGCAAACACGCTTTCACCGATCAGCGTGACCGGAATACCGGCGTCCAGAGCATCAATAGCCGTCCACTTGCCCGTACCCTTTTGCCCGGCGGTGTCGAGAATCTTGTCGATCATCGGCTGCCCGTCGTCGTCTTTTTTGGCGAAAATGGTCTCGGTAATCTCGATCAGGAAGCTGTCGAGCTCGCCTTTGTTCCACTCTGCGAAGATTTTCGACAGCTCTTCCGGCGACAGCCCCAGCCCGTCCTTCAGCAACTGGTAGGCCTCGCCGATCAACTGCATGTCGCCGTACTCGATGCCGTTGTGCACCATCTTTACGTAGTGGCCTGCGCCGCCTTCGCCCACCCAGTCGCAGCAGGGCGTGCCGCCGTCCACCTTGGCCGCGATGGCCTGGAAAATCTCCTTCACCGCAGGCCATGCCTCGGGGTCGCCGCCAGGCATGATCGACGGACCGAACCGCGCGCCTTCTTCACCGCCCGAAACGCCTGTGCCGATGTAGAGGATGCCTTTTTCCTTCAGCTCCTTGACGCGCCGGTTTGTGTCCGTAAACAGCGAGTTGCCGCCGTCGATGATAATGTCGCCCTTGGAAAGAAACGGCACGATCTGCTCGATTGTATGGTCGACCACGTCGCCGGCCTTCACCATCAGCATCACGCGCTTAGGCGACTTCAGCTTCGAGCACATTTCCTCGATCGAGTGCGACCCTTCAATCTGCGTCCCCTTGGCCTCATCGGCTAGAAACTCGTCCACTTTTGAGGTCGTCCGGTTGAACACACACACCTTATAGCCGTGGTCGTTCATGTTTAGCACCAGATTCTGCCCCATCACCGCCAGGCCAATCAAACCGATATCGCACGTCGCTTCCGCCATCCTGTCTCCTCGCTTGCGCCACATGGGCCAAGCATTATCTATAACCGCAATCCATGCTACTCGATTGTAGTTGCAGATCGGCGAAAGCGGCGTACACTTGCGGGCATGAACCGTCGTCCCGCAGGTGTCACCGCCGTTGCCGTCGTTCTTGGAATCTTCAGCGCGCTGCTGATCTTCGGTGCGGCTGTTTCGGGTTTTACCGCTGCCTTCTTTCGGAATGTTCCGCAGCCGCCGACGGCGACCGGAGCGCCTACGCCGCCGCCTGCCGGACTGCTCTCCGGGGTAGCCCTGATCGTCATTGTTTTTTATCTGATTCTTGCCGCCTGGGGCATCGCCAGCACGGTCGGTCTCCTGCGAATGCGCAACTGGGCGCGCATTTCGACCATCATCATCGGCGTCGGCCTGGTGCTCTTTGGCCTCTTTTCCATGGCAGGCACCCTCATGGCGCAGCATATGATCAACACCGCGCAGATCCCGTCGGACCAGGCCGTTTCCTCGATCGGTATCAAGGCCTTGCTGCTGATCGGCACTCTTGCCTGGGTCGCCGTGGCGGTCATTGGCCTGTGGTGGATCGTGTACCTTTGCATCCGCCCCACCCGCGACTCCTTCAAGTTCGCCGCCGGCCCGGTACCCGCGGCTCTCGGCCCGGACACCTACTTTTACGCCCAGCCACTGGCGCCCGGCGAGCGTCGCGACCTCACGCAGACGGACTCCGGCTACAGCCATCTTCCTACGGAACAAGTCTTTCCGCCTGCCGCCGGAATGCTTACTCCGACCGGCTCCAACCGCCGTCCCGTGTCGATGACCGTGCTTGCCGTGTTCCTCTTTGTCGGCGCGGCCGCGGCTCTGGTGTCCCTGCTTATTCCTGTTCCTTCCCTTTTCTTTGGAGTGGTCATCAGCGGCGCGGGAAAAACCGTGCTTTCCTTGTGCTGGGTCGCTATCGACCTGTACGCCGGTTACGGTCTGCTTAAGCTGCAAAAGCCGGCCTGGATACTGGCGGTCGGCTTTCTGGGTCTGAGCCTCATCAACTCCTTGCTGATGCTTGTGCCCAGCTACCGTGCACGGCTGCTCGCTTATACCGCCGACATGTCCGCCCGGATGACCGCCGGCCTGCCCGGAACAGGGCTCGGGGCCGGCTCCCCTTTTGCCTCCAGCTTCCAGGGCACGATGCTTGTGTTCATCGCGGTCGTCGGCCTCGTGTTCTGCATTCTTCTGCTGATCCTGCTGTGGCGGGCGCGCTGGGCTTACGGGCTTGCTCCTCGTCCGGACGCTGCGCCATACCCGGTGTAAACAGGTCCTTCTCAGGGGCTTGGACAGCAGGGCTTGCACCGCGTATCCCGAATCTCCGCTATAGTCGAGGAAACAACCTCAGCACGAACCAGATCGGCACAACCCAGCCACCGCACTGAGCGACCCAACCCGGCGCTCGGGGAACGACCCAACACCTTCCAGGGAGACCCTCGCTCATGCTCACGCCGCCGTCACGCCGCTCCTTTCTCCGCTTCGCCGGGCTTTCCGTCGTCACGCTGCCGTTCCTCACCGAGCAGCAGCTTGCTTACGCGGCGCTTCCGCAGCAGAACTCCGGAACCACCGTCATGCCCAAGCCGCAGGATGCGGCCGCCGCCGTCCATCGCCCGCGCACCGTTCTGCCTCCGGGCGCGGTGAAGATCGACGCGAACGAGAATCCTCTCGGCCCCGCTCCGGTCGCGCTCGCGGCCATCGCGTCCTCGGCCGTGACCGGCGGCCGTTATGACCAGAACGGCTACGTCAGTTCCTTGACCGACACATTTTCGAAGCAGAACGGCATTCCAGCCGACCACATCGCCGTCTACGCCGGGTCTACCGAGCCGCTCAACTACAGCATCATGGCGTTCACCGCGCCTGGCTCGCCGTTCATCACCGCCGACCCGAGCTACGACGGCCCGCTCGGCACCGCCGCCGCGGTCGGCGCGCCGGTTATCAAACTGCCGCTCACCCCGACGTACGGCCATGATGCCCGGGCCATGGTCGCCGCCGCTAAACAGACCGGCAACGGCCTCATGTACATCTGCAACCCGAACAACCCCACCGGCACGCTGACCCCGCGCGAAGACATTCTGTACGCGCTCGAAAACAAGCCCAAAGGAACGGTTCTGCTGGTCGATGAGGCCTACATTCACCTGTCGTCGTCGCCGTCCGTGATCGACCAGGTTGTCGCCGGCAAGGACATCATCGTGCTGCGCACGTTTTCAAAGGTCTACGGCATGGCTGGCATACGCTGCGGCTTTGCGGTCGCGCGGCCCGACCTGCTGGCCAGGCTGCAGCACTTCGGCATGAACTCGATGCCCATTACGGCCGCGGCGGCAGCCAACGCCAGCCTGCTCGACGCCTCGCTCGTACCCGCGCGCAAAAAGATTATCGCCGACACCCGCAACCAGACCTTCGCCTTTTTGACAGCCAAGGGCTACAAGTTCATTCCGTCGGAGTCGAACTGCTTCATGATCGACACCGGGCGCCCCGGCAAGCAGGTGATCGAAGCGATGCGCGCGCAAAACGTCTACATCGGCCGCATCTGGCCGGTCTGGCCCACGTCCGTCCGCATCACAGTCGGAACCCCGGACGAGATGGCGAAGTTTGAAGCCGCGTTTCAGCAGGTGATGTCCGCGTAGCGCGCTGGCGAAAGCTTCTGCCCGCCAGGAGTCTACCGCTTTACCCGTGGCGCCCCTTGGTTGGTTGTCATCCACCGCGCAGCGAAGGAATCTGCTGGCGTCGTTTGCACCCAGGCAAAAGCGCCACAGCCTGAAGGCGTGGCGCTTTTGCCCGCTGCAGCCTACTTCTTCTTCGCCAGCTCTTCCGAATGCCGGTGCGCCTCTTCGGCGTGGCGCTTGGCCTCGACGCTCTGCTCATGGGCGTTCAGGTGGTCGCCCATTTTGTGCGAGTTCGCCGCCTTCAAGTGAGCCTCGGCTGCCAGGTTGTGGTACTCGATCGCGCGTTCTCCGGGTGTGTTGGGCATAGTGTGCGGTACTCCTTCGACAATTTCTGATGCTCCGCCACCACGTTTCAGTAGCTCCGCTAAAATCGAACCACCGGCACCCTTTGCACGATGGACTCTTTTTTCGCACGCTTCAAAAATTCGCTTGTCCTGATCGCGATCGTTCTCGTGCAGACCATCGCGCTCGCCGTGCAGATCCAACGGCCGCAGGCGGTCGCTGCCACTCCTGCCGCCACGCCCTCACTCGACATTGGCCGTCCCGACACCAGGCGCGTTACCGTTCTCCGCTACTGGACCGGGTCGGTGCTTACCCCGTTTGAGCGTTTCTTCCACGGCGCGGGCCTTCACATGCGCCACGTCTGGGGCAACTACGTCGACCTGCGCCACACCCGCGAGCAGAATCAGGCGCTGAAACAGGAAGTAGCCCGCCTGCGGGAAGAGCAGGCCGCGTTTGCCGAAGACGCCGTGCAGGGCCGCCGCATCCAGGCGATGCTGAATTTCCGGCAGCAATATATTGCGTCGACCGTGGCCGCGCAGGTGATCGGCACCAGCGGGTCGGACCGCTCGCGCATGGTGCTGATCGACAAGGGCTCCGATTACGGTCTTAAAACCGACCAGGCCGTCATCACACCGGATGGCATCGTCGGCAAGCTGCGCGATGTGTTTCCGCACAGCGCGCAGTTGCTGCTGATCAACGACCCGACGAGCGGCGCAGGGGTCATTTTGCAATCCTCGCGCATTCGCGCCATCATTCACGGTGGCCCTGGCGGACGGGTGCAGATCACGAACCTTACGGACGACTCGCGCATTTCGCCCGGCGAGCATATCCTCAGCTCCGGCGGCGACCAGGTTTTCCCCCGCGGGCTCCCGGTCGGGGTCATCGAATCGATCGCGCCCGACCCGCAGCACCAGCCGTATACGGCCATCACGCTGAAGCCCGCCGCCGACCTCGCCCGGCTGGAAGAAGTGCTCGTCGTGACCGGAACGCAAACCAACCTTCCCGCGGCGGCCGAACAGGACCTCGCCTCCGCCGAAGCTACGGCGGAAGGCTCCTCCGCCCTGACCAAGCGTGCCGCGGATCTAGCCGCCGAGCGCCTCCCCAGCATTACCGAACCTCCGGCCGACCCCAACGCTCCGCCCTCCGACCCGAACTCCGCGCCGCCGCGCCCCGCTCCCGCGCTGCATCCTGACCGCTACTCGCCCGGCGCTACCCCGCCGGCGACCGACCTGACGCCCGGCTCGCCGCCGCAGAAAGAAAGGGATTAGGGTCCAGGGTCCGGGTAGGGTTGGAAACCGGAAGAAGCTACCATCGCCGCAACCATACTTCCTCGCCGCGCAACTCTCTTTGCTCGAAAACTTAGACCAAGCCATCAGCCACGACAGCCAGAACCGCCACAACCGCCAAGCTTCCCAGTCCTTACCCCTGATCCCTGTTTATGGCAGAACATAGCTACACATCCCGGCAAGAGCTCGACCAGTACGCCTTTCATCCGGCGGTGACGCTGCTCGTCCCGGTGGCGGCGGTGCTGTTACAGGCCGAGCTGCCCCGCTTGTGGCCGCCGCTTTTGATCCTCGATCTCCCGCTGATCGTCGTGATCTTTTTCGCGGTCGCTCGCCGCAATCCAATCTCCGGCACGGTGACCGGAACGCTCATCGGCCTGTTTCAGGACGGCCTTACGACGCAGCAGTTCGGCATCAACGGGATCGCGAAGGCGATCATCGGCTACCTGGCCGCGAGCATCGGATTCACGGTCGACCTCGACAACCTGCTCAACCGCATCGGGCTGAACTTTCTACTGTGCCTGCTGCAATCGGGCATTCTGTACCTGATCGAGCGCTTCCTGGTTGGCGCGCCCGGCACCCGCCTGCAGCCGCTGCATGAGCTGCTACGCGCCGGCATCAACACGGCGATCGCGATCCCGGTATTTTTCTTTCTGGATCGGTTTCGGCATCGAGACTAGACCGTTTTACCTGCGGATGTCACTCAGACCCCGCGTGTTATGGGCGTTTTCCGCAAAGAAAATGCCACTGCACGCCACTTCCGGGATACGCAGCAGCAGGAAAATGGTCTGGAGCCAGCCGGTTTGTGCCGTCCGGTTTGCCATCCTGGGCGCAGCCTGGTGTATGTCTGTGGACGACTTGAGCAGCGTAAACTATCGGAAGAACGGGCCACGAACGCATGGAACCTCAGCACTTCGAACGCAAAGAGCGACTTTCCGCCGTCAAGCTGCACGCCTCGCAGTACATTATTGCGTTTGTGCTGCTGATTTTGGCGATCGGTCTTTGGCGCTTGCAGGTGCTGGGCGCGACCAACTACCGCGTGCTCGCCGAGCAGAACCGCATCCGCAAGGTTCCTGTGCTCGCGCCGCGGGGACGGTTGTTCGACCGCGAAGGCCGCATCATCGTCGACAATTACCCGTCGGTGACCTGCTACCTGTTGCGCGAAGGGCAGAAGAATCTCGAGGCTGACCTGCCCATCATCGCCGCCGGTCTCCACATGACGCCCGAGGGAATTGAAGCGACGCTGAAGCACTTCACCTACGCGCCCAAATACCAGCCCATTCCCATCAAGCAGGACATCACGCCGGACGAAGAAGCGTTTGTCGAAGCGCACCGCAACGAGCTTCCCGAGCTTGAAACCCTGGACGAGCAACGCCGGCTGTACCCCAAGGACGGCTTCGCCGCGCACCTGATCGGCTATGTCGGCGAGGTGAGCGAGAACGACCTGAACTCGAGCAAGTACGCGGCGTATTCGCCCGGCGACGTCGTCGGCAAGTCGGGCATCGAAGCCGCGTACGACGCCGTGCTGCGGGGTACGGACGGCTCGCGCAACGTGGTGGTCAATTCGCACGGCAAGGAAGTCGGTCAGGTCGGACAGGACCTTGCCGTCGCTGGAAAAGATTTGAAGTTGAGTATCGACCTGGACCTGCAGGAAGCCGCCGAGCGAGCGCTCACCGGCAAGACCGGGGCGATCGTCGCGCTTGACCCGCACACCGGTGAGGTGCTGGCCATGGTGTCGCGTCCGACGTTCGACCCCAACCAGTTTATGCACCTCAGCCGCGCGTACTGGTCGACCATCGTCGACGACAAGAACCACCCGCTGATGAACAAGACTATCCAGGCGCAGCTCGCGCCGGGGTCGACATTCAAAATCATCATGTCGCTTGCGGGGTTGCAGGAAGGCGTTGCGCAGGACCTGCGTGTGAACTGCGCCGGCGGTGCCGATTTTTACGGCCACTACTTCAAGTGTGACGCGCATCACGGTGGCGTCGACATCCATAACGCGATCCCGTACTCGTGCGACACGTTCTTTTATACGCTGGCGAACCGGCTGGGCATCACGACGATCGCCAGGTACGCGAACTCGGTCGGCATCGGCTCGCGCACGGGCATCGATATCCCTGATGAGACCTCCGGGGTGATGCCCTCCGAGGCCTGGAAACTTAAAACGCAGCACGACAAATGGTACGCGGGCGAGACAATCTCGGTCGGGATCGGCCAGGGCGCCATCGAAGTGACGCCGCTGCAACTGGCGCGGGCGTTGAGCGGCATCGCCTCGGGGGGGCTGCTGCATCGGCCGCACGTGCTGCTGCCGGGACAGGTGCCGGCCGACGAGCAAGCCGCCATCGACAGCACGTTTACTGGCTCCGGCGAAAAGCAGGTGCCACTGACCCCCGCGAACTGGCAGACAATCACCGATGCCATGGCGCAGGTGACGATCACCGGAACGGCGCGCGCGTCGCACATGGAAGGCATCGACTTCATCGGCAAAACGGGCACCGCGCAGGTGATGAGCCACGACGCCCTGAGCCGCACGAGCGGCGGTCACAGCACGCTGCCGAACTCGTGGTTTGTCGGCATGGCTCCGCGGCGGAACCCGGATATCGTGGTGGCGGTGCTGTGGGAGCACGGCGACCAGGGGGCGAACTCTGCCAAGCTGGCCGCGCAGGTAATCAACGCGTACGTGACCAAGCAGCGCAAGGCGGCGGGAAACCTGCATGTGGCGGAAGCGCCGCCGAAGCCGCAGGAACTGCCGAAGCTGGTGACGTCCGTCGCACCACCGACGCATGCCGCGCCTTGACACGGTATTAGAATGCGGCTACGAAGTACTTCGAAACTGAGAGTGCCCTGTACGACAGTTTTCTTGCCGGACCTGCTCGTCAATAGCAAGGGGAGGTTCGCTATAAGGAGAGGCAGTGAGTTTCTCGATACGCTTGAAGATGTGGATGAGGCATATCGGGCTGCGCTCGACCGATACGGGGTGACTGATTTTATTCGGCAGATTCGGACCCACCGGCCAATCTGTGACCTCAGAAAGTTGCACTTTGGTGTAATCAGTCGGGACCTACTACGAAGTCACGAAGGATACGGCTGATCCGGCCGCTGAGCAGAGATGAGCAGGAACATAGCTATCGTGAACAGGTCGACGGAAGGCTCGTCCGGCAGGTGTACCTGATATTGTTGCTGTGGAAACCGCTTCCTGATCGGGATTTGTGGACTCTACTATTTTCAAAGTTCCTCGCAGCCGACAGCGAAGTGTACTGACGGTACGCTATCCTACTCGAAACGCAATGTAGGCACGTGTTCTTGGCACGGCGGTGTCGCTACCTGGACTCCTCACGAAGAAGACGGGGCCAAGTAGACGCCGCTCATGTTCCGTTCCCGCTTTCGCGATTTCGACTGGGTCCTTCTTGGATTCGTGCTCCTGCTCTCGCTGCTGAGCGTGCTGGAAATCCGTTCTGCAACGGCGATGACCAAGTTTCACGGCTTCCAGCAAAAGCAGATGCTGTTTCTCGGTATCGGTGTGGTGGTTATGTTTGCGGTGTCGGCGGTCAACTACCATCGGCTTCTGGATATCGGTGCCTGGGCTTATGGCCTCAGCGTGCTGTCGCTGGTTGCCGTGCTGATCCCGCACATCGGCCAGAAGGTGCTGGGGGCGCGGCGCTGGATCAATCTTGGCGGCGGCGTGCACTTTCAGCCGTCCGAGTGGGTAAAGCTGGTGCTGATCGTCATGATGGCGCGTTTTCTTTGGGGGCGCGCCGGCGAAGGCCGCACGCTCAGTTGGCCGGACGTCGGCAAGGCCGCGGCCATCGTCATCGTGCCCATGGCGCTGGTGCTGAAGCAGCCGGACCTCGGGACGGCGCTCACCTACCTGCCGATTCTGGTGGTGGGCCTGTTTCTGGGCGGCATGCGACTCAAGCAGGCCGCCGTCATCCTGCTCGGGTTGCTGCTGCTCGGGGGCATCGGTTTCGCGACCGGCAAGCGGCTGAAGCCGTATCAGCAGGCTCGCATCAACGCGTTCCTGAACCCGGATTCAGACCCCAAGGGCTCCGGCTATCAGATCCGGCAGTCGCTGATCGCAGTCGGTTCTGGAGGCATCTGGGGCAAGGGCACCAACAAAGGTACGCAGACGCAGGGCGACTTTCTGCCGATTCCGTACACCGACTTCATCTTCGCGGCATTTTGCGAAGAGCATGGGTTTGTCGGCGCGATGGGCGTGCTGCTGCTGTATTTCCTGATCCTGGTGCGGCTGGTGCAGAACGCGCAAACCGCGTCCGACCCCCCGGGGACGCTGCTCATCATGGGGGTCGCGGCAGTGCTCCTGTTCCAGATCGGGATCAACATCGGCATGTGCGTCGGGCTGATGCCGGTGACGGGAATTCCGCTGCCGTTGTTGAGCTACGGCGGCTCCTCGGTCATCTTCACGTTCCTTTCGCTCGGTATCGTGATGAACATCCGGATGAGCCGCTTCGTGAACTAGATTCGCAGCCTGACCGATTCTGGTGCATACTAGACACATCGCTGCCCGGCCAGATGCCGGGCAGTTCCCAACCGCCCCTTTCGGACGTCCTTTTTCCCGCGAGCGGCGGCGATACGATTCAAGACAGATCTTTTAGAAGGCCGGCCAGGCTCGGGACACACACCGATGGCCGGACAGGTTTTGCGAATGGATGCACTCGGACGGCTAACGGCCCCGCCTCGCGTAGAGGTTGTTCTGGCCACAAACTCCCTGTGCGGCATCCAGCCTTTGGGGTCCCACCCCAGCAGTAAGGCAAGCGGTTTTTCCCTGGACAAATATTCTGGAACACCCTTCATCCCCCGTTTCACACGGGCCGTCGGTTACGCCTGCTCACGCAGGCACGTTGCCTCCCAGACACCCCCTCCAGCGTCCGCTCCGCAACGTCCGTCCGACCCTTGGGGAACTGCTTAGAAGTACACTAAGTGGCTCATCCTGCGCTTGTTCTGCCGCACGGCCCCAAGCCGTGCAGAAAGCAGAGCAGCATATGTCGAAGGAAATTTACATCTCTACCACGCCGCATGAAACGCGGCTCGCCATTGTCGAAAACGACTTGCTGGCGGAAATTTACTACGAGCGCGAGAACGAATATACCCTCGCGGGTTCGATTTACAACGGCCGCGTCACACGCGTACTTCCAGGAATGCAGTCGAGCTTCGTGGACATCGGGCTCGAGCGCGATGCCTTTTTGTACATCACCGATTTTATGGAAGAAGCCGGCGATTCGGCTGACTTCGAGTCAACCTCCGCTCCCGCGGGCGGTGGTGGTGGTGGACGGCGCGAGGGAGGTCGCGAAAGCCGCGACGATCGTGGTGGCGAGCGCGCTCCTCGACGCGACAGTGAGGGTTCAGAGCCCGCGGCCGAAGAGCGGGAAGCGGCTCCACGCGCGGAGGGCGACCGTGCCGAGCGCGGCGACCGAAATGGACGGCGTGACCGCAATGGCCGCCGTGACGGCCGCGGGAATCGTGGTCCTCGCGAAGATCGTGGAACCGACCGTGGTGCTGATCGCGGCAATGGCCGCGAAGCAAGCCCTGCCGCAGAAACGCGCTTCGCTTTGCCGTCCGAGCCGGAATGGAGCGACAAAGAAGAGCCCTTGGTCGCACCCGAAGGTGCAAATGAGACGGAGTTCGCCACCGAAGGCGCTCCCGGTGCCGACGGCAGCCGCCGTTGGCGTGGTCGTCGCGGACGTCGCCGTGGCCGCGGCAATGGGGAAGCCACCGCACCGACTGAGAACTCGCCGCAGCAGGAGGCGTCCGAAATGGACGAGCCGATGTTTGAAGCATCTGCCGTGCAGGGGGTTGAGCCTCCCCTGAGCGAAGAGCCCTTTGCCGACTTCGAGAGCTCTTCAGGGCGCGATGAGTCTGCTCCCCGCGACGATCGAGGCCGCCGTGAGGACCGTCCCGGCCGCTCTTCCCGCGGAGGCGAACGCGGCAGCCGCGGGCCGCGTGGCGAGCGTGATGGCCGGCAGGAGTCGGTACGCGAGCGCTTTGCTCCTCGTAGTGCACGCGCAGCCGGTGACACCGACGGTGCTTACGGCGAAGGCGTCGATCTGCAGGCCTCCGCCGCTCCCGAGCCGTTCATTCTTCCCGGCGAGTCGCTTTCAAAATATCGCCGCAATCCCGACGGCACCCCCGTGGAGCCGCCGCCACCGGCACCGCTCGCGGCAGGCTCGACCCTGGTTGTCGCCAAGCCTTCTACCGAGTTCCAGATGCCGGCCGGGTGGGACGGCGGCGCGGTTCTTCCGGGCGAAACGCTTGGCCGCCACCGCGATAGGCCAGCTTCTGCCAACCGGGGCAACGACCGTGGCGAGAAACGCAACGACCGCAACGACAAAAGCGATCGCAGCGCGAGTCGGAAAGCCGACCGCGGCGAGTCTCCGCTCCGCAACAACAACATTGCCGGGGAAAACGAGGCTCGGCCCGCGCGTGAGCCCCTGCACCCGTCCGAAGCCGTGCAGCCGGCGGTCACCTCGCAGCATGAGCCAGAAGATTTTGAGCTCGCCACACCAAGCCGTGTCATGAGCTTTGAACCGGCCGACGTGTCGGCAGAAGAGCTTTCGGTCACGGAACAACCGGCATTCGCGCTTGTCGAGGAAGAGACCGCCGCCCCGATTGCAGCCGAACCCGCCGAGTATGAGCCGGCCGATGACGCTGCGGTCTCGTTCCGGGTGGACCCTGTGCCACCCAGCGAGTTCCGGCAGAGCGCCCCCCCTGCCGAGGAGCCTGAGGCGACTGAGCCGACTCATTCTCCCGAACACGCGGAACCGGACGCACTCCCCGAGCCGCTATTCACGGCGACCGAGGAAGACGCCACCGACGAAAACACCGTCAGGGAACCGATGACCGAGGAGCAGGTGCTTCCGGCGGACGAATTTACCTCCATCGGAGAAACGGGCGAAATGACGTCCATGCCTGCCGACTCCCCGATCCACGTTTTGGCGCACGTCGAAGCCAGCGGCGACTCTCCGATGGAGCATGAGACCGCCTTG
>CALMON010000175.1:1473-4286 GCA_937871785.1 uncultured Granulicella sp. | reverse complement strand
CGAATAGGGGGTGCGCTCATTGAAGTAGTTCACCTCGGGTGCAAGGCTGACTCTTTGTGAATAGTTCGCCCTCCGTTCACGTCTGCGACGAGTTGAGGCATTGGTTTGCGAACTACAAAATGGGGATACGGCTCAGATTCGAGGAGCGTTTCCCGCAGACCTCGCGAAGGCAGGCTGCTACAGATTGCGACCCGAAGCCAACGGCTTGAGTTGTCCCGTCGTGCACCTCCATTCAGAAATGTACTGAGTGGAAGCGTCCAGCAAGCGCAAGCTGCTGGAGCAAAGCGGCCCGCACTGAGACACACTTTAGAAACTTAGCCTTCCACCAAACTGAAATTGCCGAGGATCGCTCGAAGACGTTTCCTGCCCCGCATTGGTATAGAGAAGGTTGACATCGAGCGTATTGTTCTTATTGATCAGGTTGAAAGCGTCAGCGGTAATCTGCAGGGCTACGTGATCTTTGAACTGGAAGGCCTTGGCGAAGCGAATGTCGGTAAAGACAGTGAAAGGCCGAATGCCGGCATTGCGTTTGAGATTGCCGCTGTAGAAGGTGCTGGAGGGGCTGGCATTAGACGGGGCATCAAGATAGCACGGAACATTGAACGCCCCGGTAGGCGAATATTTGCTAAGCACAGGCGCGTAGCCGCAGGAGTTGGTTCCGGATCCGATGGCGACTGCGTTCGGGCGGTCGGTGATCGAGTCGGTGTCAAAGTTGGTATCAACTGAGGTGAAGATGTTGAAGGGCCGGCCGGAGCTCACCTCGAAGATAGGGGCAACGGTGAAGCCGGAGAAGACGCCAGGCAAAAAGCCGGAGCCGAGCATCTTGCCGCTCAGTTTGCCGGAGTTGTACACGCCTGAGATGACGAAGCGATGGCGCTGGTCGAAGATCGAGGTAGACCGGTCTCCGTTGGGGTTGAAGTTATCGGCCGGCGCGTCGGAGGAAGTGATGATGTCATCATTGTCGTCGAAGGCATGGGACCAGGTGTAGGAAGCGAGGAACTGAAAGTTATTGGCGAAGCGTTTGGTGACGTTGATGCTGACACCGTTGTAGCTTGAGCTCCCGTTTGAGAATTCGGTGGTCAAGTCGCCGAAGGGTACGGGAACGCCTACGGCGAGGCCATCGGCTGCCGCAACTTGCTGCGCCAGAGCAACGCATTGCCCTGCACCTTGGGCGGTGAGGAAGTTGGCAAGCGAGCTGTTGAGGCCACTTTTACGGAAGAAACTAACCAGGGCCGGCGCGACAAACGGGCCGCCCGGGCCGTTGCCGCAGGGAGCGCCACCGGTACCGGTGACAGTCTGGGGGTTCGTGGCCGTGTTGGCGGCGCCCGCTGCGATGGCGGCACGCAGGTTGGCGACAAGCAGCTGCGGATTGACCGGATTCTGGTTGATGGGGCGAGGCAGGTGACGGCCCTGGGTGCCGTTATAGGCGATGTTCACGTCGAGATTGTGGC
Source organism: uncultured Granulicella sp. (assembly GCA_937871785.1). Lineage (GTDB taxonomy): Bacteria > Acidobacteriota > Terriglobia > Terriglobales > Acidobacteriaceae > Granulicella. The sequence continues at coordinate 2,835 of CALMON010000175.1, read as the reverse complement.
CGAGATCCTGCCCGATTCCGAAAGAAATCTGCTGGACGTAAGGGGTATGCCAGAACTTGCTGACGGGCGTGGCTGCCGGCGGGATGGCAAGGGGAAAACCTGTATTGAGAAAGTTATCGTGAGTGAAGACGGAGTTGTTGTTGAACCCGTCGAAACGCTGCTGAGAAGGGATGTAGTTAGTCCCGGCAAAAGGAGCGCAGTTGGCGTTTGTAAGAGAACCCTGGAAGATGTTGGCGGCGTTGAGGTTGGTTGGGCTGGCGGTCGAGGCGGCCGTGCATGGGCTGCCTCCGCCGATGATGACCAGGGGATTATCATAGCTGTCGATGGTCTGGGACTGCGGCCCGAGATTGCCGGGGGCGCGATTGTAGAAGAGCCCGTAATTGCCGCGCACAACCGTCTTGCCATTGCCGTAGGCATCGATGGCGAAGCCGACTCGCGGCGCCACATTCCCAAGGCGCGTGTTGATGCCTTCGACGGCATTGAAGACATTGAAGGCATTCTCGGTCAGCGCGTTTCCTTCCGGCTTTAGCTGAAAGCGCTCGACATCGTAGCGGATGCCATAGTTGAGGGTGACGCGCTTGTATTTGTAGGAGTCCTGCAGGTAGGCGCCCAGCACATCAATATTGTCTTTCCCGGTTTGATTCCCGATGATCTGGACGAAGGATTGCGGAACGCCGAGGCCGTAGGCCTGAACGTCCGACAACGTGGGCAGGCCGGCGGCGATTGAGACGTTGCCGAAGCTGTAGTCACCGCCCTGGTAGGTCTGCACTTTTGTGAAGTTGAGCAGAACATAGCGCACGTCGACGCCGGTTTTGATGGTATGGGCGCCCACCGTGTAGGTGAAATTATCCTGGAACTGGGTCTGATCCTCGATGCGGTCCACATCGCTGAACGGTGTTTTACCGAAGTAGGCGAAGCCTGGAATGTTGACTGCGACCTGGTTCCCCGCGACCGTGTTGGGATTATCGAAAGCTACAGGATGGCGGGCAAATTGGACTCGGGCTTCGTTGACCTTATTGCTGCTGAGCAGGTAGGTATGCTGGCCGAGGATGGAGTAATCGTGCACCCGTTGCGACGCGGTGCGGGAGCCGCTGTTCTGCCCAAAATTCTGGTTTGAAGCGTTTTCCTGGATACCAGTAATGTAGCTGGGAGATGCAGTTCCGCGTAGCAGCAGCTGCTGGCGGTCCGTGAGCTTATGGTCGATGCGCAGAGAGTAGAGTTCCGTCTTTTCCTGCACTGGAAAATTGCCGATCAAGGAGTTCAAGGCCACGAACGAAGCCGGAGTCGGCTGGCCGGAGCTAGCAAACCCTGTCGGCCCAAACTTTGCCTGCAGGAAAGCCGGATTTTTGCCTGTAATGGCGA
>CALMON010000175.1:0-1463 GCA_937871785.1 uncultured Granulicella sp. | reverse complement strand
CGAGCGATGAACTCGAAGCGATAGCGCCCAGGTAGGACTGGAAGGAGGCGGAAGCACCGGCGGCCGACGGCGTCGCGCTGAAGAAGGCTGCCTGTGCCGGCGTGTCCTGGATGACGATAGAGCCGGTCGGCACCCCGAAGAAGCGTGATACATCGGTCGCTACCAGGCCGAAGTTGTTTGCGCCAATAGTTGAAAAGCCGCTTTCTTCGCGACGCGTGATTTCGGTTCCGAAAAAGTAGAAGGTCCGAACCTTCTTAATGGCGCCGCCGAGCGTGAAGCCCGCCTGAACGCGGGTGTAGGCAGGTTGATACACATTCGAAAAAGCATTGGTCGCTTGGATATACCGATTGCGTAGGAATCCGAAAGCGCTGGCATGGGTGTCGTTCGAGCCCGACTTGGTGACGATGTTGACGACACCGCCAGACGCTCGGCCGTACTCAGCCGAAAAGCCATTAGTAATGATCTGGAACTCCTGCACGGCATCCTGCGAGACCGTCGCGCGGCTGCCGCCGGTAAGGTAATCGCTCGCATCGGCGCCATCGACGTTGATCGAATTCGAGCGCGCATTGGTACCGCCGAAATTGAGCCCGGAGGTGGGCAGTGCACCAACGGACGGTGTCGAATCGCGAGCGATCTGCGAATTCGTCAAGGTGAAGTTGACGTAGTTGCGCCCATTGGTCGGCAGATTGGTAATCTCCACCTGGTCGACGGTTGTAGATTGCGATGAACGATCCGTTTCGATGATCTCGGCATTGGAATTGACATTCACCGTGGTGTCTGTTCCGCCAACCGCGAGCACGAGTGGAAGCTCGGCCTGTTCGCCGATCGTGAGCACCAGATCGCGCTGCACCAGCTTGCTGAAGCCAGCCGAGGTGACCGTCACGGTGTAGCTGCCGGGAGGCAGCTGGAGCAGGGCGTAGTTGCCGCCGGGATCGGTCGTAAAGGCACGAGAAAAACCTTTTGAGGAGTCTGTCGCGATGACCTCCGCATTCGGGACTACTGCACCGGTTGCATCCTTGACGGTACCCTTCAACTGAGCCGTCGAGATACTCTGCGCCCCAGCCGCAGCACTGAACAGAAGCGTGGCCGCGAGACCGATCAACGAAAGACGCCAGCCAAGGACTACTGGTGCGGCGGTAAAGAAGCTTCTATCACATCTGTGCATCTCTTTTACTCCTGTCTATCCACTTCTATCGAGGCCTATAGTGTCGGAAATAAGGCACCGAAAATACCGACATTCCTCAGCTCCCACATCCTGCGTTGCACTCACAAGCTTTGTCAAGTTTTTTAGCGAATCTGCTGCTTGCTTCGGTCAATGGGCGGACGGCGGCTCCCGATGCGCGTGGTTGGCTCTCTTCGAGAAAACAGCTTCTTCCACGCGGAGGTCGTGCTTGCGTGGCAGACTGGATGAGACGAAGCATGTGTGTCACGCGTCAGAAAGCAGCGTCGGAATGGCGAAATCC
>CALMON010000174.1:21844-22351 GCA_937871785.1 uncultured Granulicella sp. | reverse complement strand
GCGCAGCACCTGCGCGAAGTCCGTCGGCAGCGTGTTGCCGCGCCAGGCGACGTGCTGGTCAGGGCGGATGAGCGCGTAGCCCGCGGCGTAGCGGTGCGGCAGACGGTAGTCTCCGGGCGCAATCACCTTCACGTCGACCCCGACCGTGGCTGCTGCGGCGCCGACCTGCTCGCGCTCGGCTACACTGTCTTCACCGGTGAGTAGCAGCGTAAATTCCTGGCCGAAATGGTCGTACAGCGACGTGCCATCGGCCAGCCACAGGTGCGGCGCAAGGCAGCCGGGGTGTGCCGATGGCCGGTAAATCATGGCGTTCAACAGCGGCGCCGGGGTGCCGTCGTCGAGGATCAGGTCGCCTTCGTAAAAGTAGCCCAGGACCGCGCCCAGGGTTTTGAATTCCCGCAGCTTGGCCGCGTAGATCACGTCACCGGCTTCGCGGCGCGTGGCGTCGCCCACCGGCCCGGGCGTTTCGAGCCCCGGCAGCGTCAGGTGGTTGCCGAGCGCGCTGTA
>CALMON010000174.1:0-21834 GCA_937871785.1 uncultured Granulicella sp. | reverse complement strand
CGGCGGATGCAGATGGCAGGCGTCGCCGCCGAGGAAAATGCGGCCCTCGGAGTACTTGTCGGCGATCAGGCTGTGCGCCACCCACGGCGATGTCCCGATGATCTCCATCTCGAAATCGAGGTTGGTCGCGCGGCGGATCAGCTCCTTAGGGTCGATCGCATCGACGCTGCCTTCAATTCGCGTGGCGATGAAGTACCACAGGTCGAGCCCTTCCATGGGGCCGATCAGCGACGGCGAATCGCCGTTAATGATCCAGTACTGGATGGCCGGCCCCTGCCCGTGCATCCCGGCGAGCCCCGGCGCGCGGAACTGCACGTTGTAGTTCTGCGCCAGCCCGCGGGCGCCTTCCATGTTGGCGTGAATGAGCTCCCGGACGGCGCTGCGAGAGCCGTCTGCGCCAACGAGGTAATCGCTGTGGATCGTCCGCTCCCCCCCGGTGCTATCGTCTCGAATGATGGCGGTCACACCGGCGGCGTCCTGTTCAGCGTGCAAGAAGGTGGACTGAAAGTGAATTTCGACCCCCGGCAGGGTCACCGCGTGGGCGCGCAGAACCTCTTCGAGCACGTACTGCGGAATCCACTGCGCCGGTTCCGAGTACAGGTCGTTCGGCGCGGGGTCGCAGTTCAGGGCATTCTCGATCTTGGTGAGTTGCGGACCGTTCAGGCGCGTGGCGAAGACAATGTTCGACGGGTAGTCGGGCGGCAGCTTCGAGGCTGCGCGCAGTTTGTCGGCGAGGCCCCAGCGGCGAAGGTGCTCGCGGGAGCGGACATTGGTCGTTTTCGCTCGAGGATTGAGGCCGACACGGTCGTTCTGCTCAAAGACGAGGCAGCGAATGCCCCGGCTACCAAGTTCGATGGCGAGCGAAAGGCCGACGGGACCGGCGCCAATGATGGTGACCTGCGTTTGCGTAGCTTCCGCCATAATCGAGCCTCTTCCGTTTCTTCACGTTCGTTTGCCCGCGCTGAGGGCCGGCCGCAGAAGCTGCGCGAAGCGCGCCGCCTCGTGCGTTCCAAACCAGAACACGTTCGTAATTGCAGCCTCCGAAGCTTGCTTGAGCGGAGAAGGCGATGTCAAGCACTCGGTGAACAGATTCTACCAATTTGAATGGAAAAAATGGATCGGGCAAAAGCCAGGACAACCTACAAGCGGTTGCTTCTTGGGCCGGCACCGTTCAATTTTGACACTGGAGAAGGTACGCTGGCTGGCGTGGTCGACCCTGGCGCAAGGCCGCGCATCTGCGAAAGCAGCAGGCACTCAAACTCACGCTGCCCGGCCCGCCATAAAGGCTCTGGAGAAGTCAGCCACCAGCGCGCGGCGGAAGAGAAGGTGAAATAAAGCTGTCGTGCCAGGAACTCCGCCGGCTGTTCCGATGCCACCTCGCCCGACCGCTGCGCTTCCGCGATCAGCGTTTCCCAACCCCGGATCAGGCGCAGGCGGACCTCCAGGTAGCGACTCAGATGCAGCCCCGGCGCTTGCAGCATTACCTCACTCAGCAGGATGCGCGACAGCATGGGATCCTGCGCAAACAGGCGGTAATGCATCTCCGTCGTGCTGAGAATTTTGTCGGGAAACGTTTGCCAGGGGCGCGGCGAGGCGAGCGAACGGTCTACCAGATCGTCCATCTTTTCGTTCCATACGAGATAGATCAGGTCGCGCTTGTTGCTGATGTAGTTGAACAGCGTCGCTAGGCCGAGACCGGCTTTGATCGCGATTTGCCGCAGCGTCGTTTCGTCGTAGCCCTGGATGGAGAACAGTTCGCGCGCCGCCATGATAATGCGGTCGCGTCGCTCCTGCTTTGAGCGCTCCCGCACGCCAACGGTCGCCGTTGCTTCGATCTGCTTCAACGCATTTCTCCTGCTGCCTCACCATCTTGCCTGTAGATAGCCGTCAGGGCAATGGGAAAGGGCAAATCCGGGTGCAAGCGAGAGCGGGAAGGGTCTGCCGGGCTGCGCTCCGCCCTGTTTGTGGGGCTCCCTGCGTCGTTTGGGAGAGGCGAAGTTTGCGCTCACGAGAATCGCTTCAGAAACTTCTTGACAACCGCGCCGCCATCCGGCGAAGATGACCGCGTTTGAGAAAAGGAGAACACGTTCGTTAATTCAGAGACCAACTCGACAACGTTTCCGGCGGATATCAAGCGCCCTGTCTTCCACCATGTGAACCTCAAAACCATTCGTATGACGGAAATGATCGAGTGGTACGGCAAGGTGATCGGTTCACGCAAACAATATCAGGATGACGTCATGGGCTTCATCACCAACGACGATGCCGTTGGCCGCATCGCGCTGCTTTCGAGCCCGAAGCTGACCGACGACCCGGACCGCGCGCGCCACACCGGCATCCACCACTCGGCGTTTGAGTATGCGTCGATCGACGACCTGCTCGATAGCTGGGTGCGCATGAAGGGCCTCGGCATTGAGCCCCATGCCTGCCTCGATCACGGCTTTGCGCTTTCGTTCTACTATGTCGACCCGGACGGCAACAGCGTAGAGCTGCAGGGCGACTGGTACGGCGACTGGAAAAAGTCCGCCGACTTCATGGAGCACTCGCAGGACTTCAAGGACGACTCCGTCGGCCGTTATGTGGACCCAGCCAAGCTGGTCGCCGCGCGCAAGGGTGGCATGTCCATCGAAGAGCTGCACAACCAGGCGTACCACCAGAATGCCTTCGCCCCGGCTGAAGTTCCGGATTTCCGGATCGAGCGGTAAAGGTAGAGAAGGGCGGGCGCTCGCCTGCCGGCAGGGCGCGAGACGCATCAGAACCGGTACGGCACGCGAGGGTGTACGCAGGGATGACTTCTTCAGGTACGGCAACGACTGGCAACACAATAGGGGGGCGGCTCGTTCTTCGCGGCGTCACCGTGGTGGACACGCGAAGCGGCGGGCTGACGCCCAACCAGTGGGTCGTGCTGGCCGGCGGGCGGATCGAGGCGATCGTTCCCGAAGGCACAGCCATTGAAGGTGTCGCGCAAACCGTTGACGCTACAGGGAAGTTCGTGGTCCCGGGTTTTTGCGACATGCACACGCATGTGCTGCAGGAAGAGCACTCGCCCGTGGATAGCTGCACGCTGATGCTGGCGTACGGCATCACGGGCATCCGCCACCTGGCGGGGTCCACGGCGTTGCTGCGCGCTCGCGCCGCCGGAACGCTGGGCATGGGCGAGCACGCACCGGAGTTGTTGAGCCTGTGCGGCGAGCTTCTGCTGCCCATGAACGCGCCCACGCCGGAGGCCGGCGTCGCTGAAGTGATGCGGCAGAAGGCCGAGGGCGCGGACTTTATCAAGACCATTTTCGTGTCGCCGAAGGTTTTTTTCGCGACCGCCGCCGAGGCCAAACGGCAGGGTCTCGACTACGACGGGCACCTTTCGCCGGGCGTCGATGTGATCGCCGCGTCGAAGGCCGGCATGACGGTGATCGAGCACCTGGGGCCGACGGAGCTGCAGTTGATCGCGGCTTCCACCCGCGGCTGGCTGATCAATCTGATTTTGAAGCTGAAGCCGCCCAAACCGCCTGACCTTTCTCCGGAAGCGATGAAAAAGGCCGGCAGAATCATGATTGCCAACCCAATCCTTGGCCGCCTGAATGCGGACGCCGAGGCGCTGACCAAAACGCAGCGGCTCATCGATTCCTACAGCGACGCCAAGGTGCGCGCGATGGCGGCGGTGTTCGTGGCAAACGGTACCTGGCAGTGCCCCACGCTGATCCGCAACGCCACCATGCGGCTCTGCGACGACCCGACCTACACGGAAAGCCCCGACCTGCGCTACATCGATAAGCCGACGCGCGCCTTCTGGGCAAGCGTTGCGAAAATGTTTGCGGCCAAGGTGCCGCCGGGCTCGCGCGACACGCTGAAGCAGTTGGGCGCGCTGGAGTTGACGCTGACCAAGACGTTCGACGAGTGCGGCGTAAAGATGATGGCGGGCAGCGACTTCGGCGGCGGTTGGGTGATCCCGGGCGTGTCGCTGCATCAGGAGTTCGACTTGTTGGAGCAGGCCGGGTTGACGCCGCTGCGCATCCTGCAAATGACGACGCTCGATTGCGCGGAGTTTTTGAAGCGCGCAGCGACCATGGGCACGGTAGAGCCGGGCAAGGCGGCCAACCTGGTGATACTCGACGGCAACCCGGTCGCGAGCGCGGGGAACCTGCACCGCATCGCGGGGCTGGTGCGAGAGGGACGGTATTACTCGGCGACGGATCTTGCCGGGCTCAAAGAGCAGGTTGCGGGACGTATCGCGGTCGAAGATCCAGAAGCGCATGATGCCGCCGATCAGGCGATTGCCTAGGGTTCTGGCCGGCACAACCATTCACTGTAGACGCAAAGGAAAACGAACTCATGGGTGCAAGCGCGGTAGCGGTAGACAGCCTCCTGGCAGGATTTCCGGTAGGGGACACGGGTGCGGCCGGCCGCGACATCGACCCGGTGGAAACGCGCGAGTGGCTCGACGCGCTGGCCGTGGTGCTGCGCGAAGAAGGCCCGGAGCGCGCGCAGTTTCTGATGGCGCAGCTTGCGGAAGCGCTGCGCTCGCGCGGCGGCACGGACCTGCCCAAGCCGTTTTCGGCGTACCGCAATACCATTCCGGTCGAAAAACAGGGCAGCTACCCAGGCAATCTGCGGCTCGAAGAAAAGCTGACGGCCATCATGCGCTGGAACGCGCTGGTGATGGTGATGCGCGCGAACCAGGCCTATGGCGACCTCGGTGGCCATGTGGCGAGCTATGCCTCGGCGGCGGAGATTTTTGAAGTCGGCTTCAATCACTTCTTCCGCGCCGGCACAGCCGAGCAGGCAGGCGACCTGGTCTTCTACCAGCCACACTCCGCCCCCGGCGTATACGCGCGGGCGTTTCTGGAAGGCCGCCTGAGCGAAGAGCAGGTAGGTAAGTACCGGCAGGAAGTCGGCGGCGGCGGGTTGTGTTCCTACCCGCACCCATGGCTGATGCCGGAGTTCTGGCAGTTTCCGACCGGGTCGATGGGCATCGGTCCGATCAGCTCGATTTACCAGGCACGCTTCATGCGCTATCTCGACCATCGCGGCCTGAAGCCGGCGGGCAACCGCCATGTGTGGGGCGTGTTCGGCGATGGCGAAATGGATGAGCCGGAGTCGGTCGGCGCGCTGACGTTTGCGGCGCGCGAAGGGCTCGACAACCTGACGTTTATCGTGAACTGCAACCTGCAACGGCTCGACGGGCCCGTGCGCGGCAACGGCCAGATCATCCAGGAGCTTGAATCGCTGTTTATCGGCGCGGGCTGGAACGTGATCAAGGTTCTGTGGGGGTCGGAGTGGGACAGCCTGTTTGCGCGCGACACGAACCACGCGCTCATCCGGCGTTTTGCTGAAACCCCGGACGGCGAATACCAGACGCTGGGCTCGAAAGACGGCGACTATAACCGCGCCAAGTTCTTTGACCGCGACCCTGAAACCTCGGCGCTGGCGGACACGCTTTCGGTCGACGAGATCCATGCGCTCAAGCGCGGCGGCCACGACCACCGCAAGCTCTACGCCGCGTTTGACGCAGCCCGCAAGCACAAAGGGCGGCCGACGGTGATTCTCGCCAAAACGAAAAAAGGATTCGGCATGGGCAGCGCGGGGGAGTCGAAAATGACCGCGCACCAGGCGAAAAAGCTGGATCTGGAAGGCTTGCTGGCCTACCGCACCCGCTTCGGGTTACAGCTTGCCGACGACGAGGTGACCGCGCTGCGTTTGTACCGCCCCATCGACGGCAGCGAGGAAATGAACTACCTGCGTGAGCACCGCGCCGCGCTGGGCGGATCGATGCCGCGCCGTGAGCCGCGCTCGGCGGAAACGATCGCGATTCCTGCCATTGAAAGCTACGCCGCCTTCGCCTTGCAGTCCGAAGGCAAGGAAATGTCGACGACCACAGCCGCCGTGCGGATGCTCGGCGGGCTGCTCAAAGACAAGCAGCTTGGCCCGCGCGTGGTGCCCATCGTCGCCGATGAGGCGCGCACGTTCGGCATGGCCAACCTGTTCCGGCAGGTAGGTATTTACTCGCCGGTCGGGCAGTTGTATGAGCCGGAAGACGCGGGCTCGATGCTGTACTACCGCGAAAGCCGCGAAGGACAGTTGCTTGAAGAAGGCATTACGGAGGCCGGTGCGATCTCGTCGTGGGTGGCTGCGGCGACATCCTACAGCGCGCATGGTTTGCCCATGCTGCCGTTCTATATCTACTACTCGATGTTCGGCTTCCAGCGCGTCGGCGACCTCATCTGGGCGGCGGCCGACCAGCGCGCGCGCGGCTTTCTGCTGGGCGCGACGGCGGGCCGCACCACGCTCGGCGGTGAGGGCCTGCAGCACCAGGATGGCTCCAGCCATCTGGTCGCTTCCACCGTGCCGAACTGCCGCGCGTACGATCCCGCGTTCGCGTGCGAGCTTGCGGTCATCCTGGACGCCGGGGCGCGCCGCATGATGGAAGAACAGCGCGACGAGTTCTACTACATCACCGTGATGAACGAGAACTACGAGCAGCCGTCGCTCGTGGCGGGGGCCGACGCCGACATTCTGAAGGGCGGATACCTGTTCGGACAGCGCGGGGACGCGAAGCGCGGGGAGGCTGTTCGCCTGATCGGCTCCGGCGCGATCTTCCGCGAGGTGCTCGCTGCTGCCGACATCCTGTGGGAAGACTTCTCGATCCCGAGCGAAATCGTCAGCGCTACCAGCTTCAGCGAGCTCGCGCGCGATGCGGCGGCTGTGGAGCGGACGCAGCGCTTCGGCGGTGAGGCGGGCACGAGCCACCTCCTCACGCTCTTGCCGGGCAGGATGCCAGTGGTTGCCGCCACCGACTACGTGCGGGCCTATCCGCAACTGATCGCGCCCTACCTCGAAGGCCGCTACGTCGTGCTCGGCACCGACGGCTTCGGCCGCAGCGACACGCGCTCGGCCCTGCGACGCTTTTTTGAAGTGGACGCCAACAGCATCGCGCTGGCCGCGATCGACGCCCTGGTGCGCGACGGCCATCTTGATCGCCAGGTTCATCTCGACGCCCTTGCAAAGCTTGGCGGCGCCGGGCAGGATGCAGCCCCGTGGACCCTGTGAGTTCTATGACCCAAATGATTCAAGACACCGTTCCCGACCTCGGCGAAATCAAGCACGCACCTGTCATCGACGTCGTTGCCCGCGTCGGCGCGGAGGTCAACGTGGACGACACGCTGATCCCGCTCGAAACCGAAAAGGCGACCATGGATGTTCCATCCACCGCGGCTGGGACGATTCGCGAAGTGCGCGTCAAAAAGGGCGATTCGGTAGGGCAGGGGACCGTGCTGGTGCTGCTGGAAAGCCGCAATGGCGCGAGCGCTTCCGCCTCGGCTACCGCCGCGCCCGCGCTGGCCCTTGTGCCTGAGCTGACACAAGCTCCGGAGCGCGTGACGCCCTCCGCGCCTGTGCTGCCGACTGTGGCCGCGCCAGCTCCTGTCGCCGCATCCTTCGCGGCCGTTCCGGAAAAGACACCTCTCACCCTCGTCAGTCCTGTCCCCGCGTCACCGGGTTCGTTGCCGCACGCGTCGCCGTCGATTCGAAAATTTGCACGCGAGCTGGGTGTCGACCTCACCCGCGTGGGCGGCACAGGACCCAAGGGCCGCATCCTGCAGATCGATGTGCAGCAGTTTGTGAAAGGCGCACTGGCGGCTCCGCCGACCGTCGCCGCAGCCCCTGCCGATTCGTCGTCGACCGGTCTCGATCTGCTCCCATGGCCGCAGGTAGATTTCGCCAAATTCGGTGCTATCGAACGCGCGCCGCTGTCGAAGATCAAGAAGATTTCCGGCGCGAACCTCAGCCGCAATGCGATCGTCATCCCGCACGTCACGAACTTCGACGAGGCGGACATCACCGAGCTTGAAGCCTTCCGCGTCGAGGTCAACAAGTCGCTCAAGGCGGACAAGCCCGGCAAGCTGACGATGCTTGCGTTCCTGATCAAGGCGTCGGTCACGGCGCTCAAGCTGCATCCGCTTTTCAACAGCTCGCTCGATAGCGACGAGCTTGTGATGAAGCGCTACTTCCATATTGGCTTCGCCGCCGATACGCCCAACGGCCTCGTCGTCCCGGTGATCCGCGACGCCGACACGAAGGGCCTCCACGCTATCGCGGCGGAAATGTCCGAGCTGGCCGCGCAGGCGCGCGCCGGCAAGCTGAAGCCGACCGATATGCAGGGCGGCTGCTTTACGGTGTCGTCTCTGGGCGGCATCGGCGGCACCGGGTTTACGCCGATCATCAACGCGCCGGAGGTCGCCATTCTGGGCGCGGCGCGTGGCAAGATGCAGCCGGTGTGGAACGGCAGCGAGTTCGTGCCGCGGCTCATTCTCCCGGTCAGTGTGTCGTGGGATCATCGCGTGATCGACGGAGCGGAAGCGGCGCGCTTCCTTGTAACGCTGACGGGTCTTTTGGGCGACTTTCGCCGGGTGATGCTATGAGCGCGAACCCAACCCGCCATGAGGTGAAGCTGCCGGACCTTGGCGATTTCCATGATCTGCCTGTGGTCGAAATCAGCGTTGCTGTCGGCGACGTCGTCGAAGCGGACCAGACCTTGCTGATGGTCGAAAGCGACAAGGCGACGATGGACGTGCCGACGCCGTTTGCCGGGCGCCTTGTGGAGTTGAAGGTCGCGCTCGGCGACAAGGTTAGCGAGGGCTCGCTGCTGGCGGTGGTGGAAGCAGCGGCGGAGGCCCATGCCTCGGCCGCTCCGCCGCTCGACGAAGCGCCACCCGTGTTCGCCGCGCAGGTGGTTCTGCCAACGCCGGAAGTTCTCGACCCTGCGCAACCCGCTCTGCCTGCCGACGCGCATGCCGATCTGCTGGTGATCGGTGCCGGTCCGGGGGGCTACACGGCGGCGTTTCGCGCGGCGGACCTTGGCCGCAAGGTCACGATCGTCGATCGCTGGGACAAGCTCGGCGGCGTTTGCCTGAACGTCGGCTGCATCCCGTCGAAGGCGCTGCTGCACGCGGCCAAGGTCATCAAGGACGCCGAGTCGTTCAGCACGCACGGCGTCACGTTTGCCGCGCCCAGGATTGAGCTCGACGCGTTGCGCGCGTGGAAGGACTCGGTCGTCACGCGCCTTACGGGAGGTCTTGTAGACCTCGCAAAACGGCGCAACGTCACCGTTCTGCACGGCACGGCGAAGCTCACCGGAAGCCATTCGGCGCAGGTGGATGGACCTGCGGGCGGTCGAACGCTCTCGTTCGACCAGGTGATTCTCGCGGCCGGTTCAGAGCCGGTGCGGCTGCCGTTTCTGCCGCACGACGACCCGCGCGTGATGGACTCTACCGGCGCTTTGGCGCTGGCCGAAGTTCCCGAGCGGCTGCTGGTGATCGGCGGCGGCATCATCGGGCTGGAGATGGCGACGGTGTACGAAGCTCTCGGCGCAAAGGTCACCATCGTCGAGCTGATGGACCAGATCATTCCGGGTGCGGACCGCGACCTGGTCGCCCCGCTGTTCAAGCTGCTTTCGAAGCAGTGCGAAATCCTGCTTCAAACCCGGGTGTCGAAGCTCGAAGCGAAGCCTGAAGGGCTGCTGGCGACCATCGAAGCGCCAAACGGGGCGAGCGAACGGATGTTCGACCGGGCTCTGGTGTCGGTCGGCCGCCGCGCGAACGGCAAGCTTCTCGGCGCGGAGGCCGCGGGCGTCGCGGTGGCGGCTGACGGCACCATTGCGGTCGACGCGCAGATGCGCACAAACGTGCCGCACATCTTTGCTATCGGCGATGTCGTCGGCGCACCGATGCTGGCGCACAAGGCGACACACGAGGCGAAGGTCGCCGCCGAAGCCGCTTCCGGCCACAAGGCCGCGTTCGACGCGCGCGTGATCCCGTCGGTCGCGTACACGGACCCCGAAGTCGCCTGGGTCGGGCTCACCGAACTTGACGCTAAACGGCTCGGCATTGCGGTTGAAAAGTCGGTGTTCCCGTGGGCTGCGTCGGGCCGCTCGCTGGCGCTGGGCCGCGACGAAGGCTTTACCAAGCTGCTGTTTGACCGCGAAACGCATCGCGTCGTCGGCGGAGGCATCGTCGGCAGCAGCGCGGGCGACCTGATTGCGGAGGTCGCGCTGGCCATCGAAATGGGCTCGGATGCCGTGGACCTCGGGCACACCATCCATCCGCATCCGACGCTGACTGAGACAATCGGCCTGGCGGCGGAAGTGTTTACCGGCGAGATCACCGACCTGCTCCCTGTGAAGCGTCGGGGTATGTAACCCCGACCAGAAGGCATCGACAGATTCACGCCAGGCGGGTTTTCAGTTTTTGAGTTTGCAATACTACGGTGTTTGGGAAGGAATGGTATGGCAAAAATGTGGAGCATCTCCGCCGAGGACGCGCTGTTTATCAGCACGCGAAGCGCCGAGTTCGGGTATCTCGTCGACCGAGGCCGGGCGACCGAATGCGCAAAGCTGTTCACCCCCGAGGCAAAGCTGATCTTTAACCCGGGCTCGCCTAAACTGGCGCGGTTTGAAGGGTTCGACGCGATCAAGTCGTTCCTCGCGGGCCGCCAAGCGCAGACGCACGTGACCACGCGCCACGCGGCGACCAACTTCCGCTTCACGGAGGCCGAGGCGGGCCGCGTCCGCTGCCACTCGCTCCTGACGATCTACCGTTCCGAAGACGAAGGCCGTGAGCCGTCCATCAGCGCGGTGTGCGACATTGACGAGGTGTACGGTCGCGCGGCGGATGGTGAGTGGATGATTGAAGAGCGGCTGACGACCCCGGTCTTTACAAAGGGCTGAAGGCGTCGGGTGTCGTTCCTCTTCCTGGGGAGAACCCGCTGACCCTGATACAACTTCGGTTTCGCACGCCGCACCGATTCGCTATCGAGGCCGGTACCCCATCTTGTTAGGATGGCAATACTTCCTGACAGGAGATGGAGCAGCAATGGCAATGAAGGTTCGCAAGGCCGTGTTTCCCGCGGCGGGTATGGGTACCCGCTTTCTTCCCGCAACCAAAGCGACGCCCAAGGAGATGCTTTCCCTGGTCGATAAACCGCTCATTCAGTATGGCGTGGAAGAAGCGGTCGCGGCTGGTTGCACCGAGATCATCATCGTGACGGGGCGCGGCAAAACGACGATGGAAGACCACTTCGACCGCTCGCCGGAACTCGAAGCGTCGCTCGAAGCCAAGGGCAAGAAGGCGCTGCTGGAGATCGCGCGCAGCGTGTCGAAGCTGGCGAAGATCACCTACACGCGGCAGTCGGAGCCGCTGGGGCTGGGCCACGCGGTGCTGCAGGCCAAGGAACTGGTCGGCAACGAGCCGTTCGCGGTAATCCTGGCAGACGACATCGTCGACTCGAAGCAGGGCTGCATGAAGCAGATGATCGAAGCTTTCAACGACGCGCAGGCGTCCATCCTCGGCTCGGAGGTTGTCGTGGGCGACGCAATATCGGCGTACGGCTGCCTAGACTGCACGCCCGACGCCCGCGACCCGCGGCTGCTCGCCGTCCGCGACATGGTCGAAAAGCCGAAGCCGGGAACGCAGCCCAGCCAGAACGCGATCATCGGCCGCTACGTGCTGACGCCGCGCATTTTTGAGATGCTGGAAACGATCACTCCCGGTGCCGGGGGCGAGCTGCAGTTGACCGACGGCATCAAGGCGCTGCTCGCGCATGAGAAGGTCTTCGGGTTTACCTATGAAGGCACGCGCCACGACGCCGGCGACAAGCTCGGGTTCCTGAAGGCGACGGTGGAGTTCGCGCTGAAGCGAGACGACCTGGGGCCGCCGTTCCGGGAATGGCTGAAGGCGCAGCCATTCTGAGTGGGCTGGTGTGTTCCGGCCTTTTCGCGTCTAACTTTCGGTAGGGTGACGAGGTAGTCGCTTGGACGGGAAAAGGGGTGGGCGATGAGGCTGGCTGTATTGCTGATGGGTTTGTCGATGGCCATGCCTCTCGTTCTCGGGGCACAGCGCGTTGCGATCGCTCCCCAAGCCGCGGAGGCTGCCCCTCATCGCACTCGCTTGATCCTCAGAGACGGTAGCTACCAGCTTGTCACCAGCTACACGGTCGCCAACGGGATTGTGCACTACAAGAGCGCTGAACGGGGCGGGGCGACCGAGGAGATACCGCTCGAGCTCGTCGATATGGCCGCGACCCGGAAGTGGGAAAAGGACCACGCGGCGCCGGTTCCGGGCGAAGCGGACCGCCCCGTCGTGCTGAGCCCGGAGCTGCAGCGGGAAGAAGCCGAACGCGCGGCGCGCACGCCGGAGGTCGCTCCCAATCTGCGGCTTCCGGAAGAAGACAGCCTGCTGATGCTGGACACATTTCAGTCCACTCCGGAACTCGTGCCGCTGGCGCAGGAAGGCAGCGACCTGAACAAACAGACCGCGCATAACCTGCTGCGCGGCGCGGTCAATCCGCTTTCGAGCTCGCATCAGCTTGTCGAAATCAAGGGTGAACGGGCGGACGTGCAGATCCATGTGGCGGAGCCGGTGCTGTATGTGCGGGTCGGCAAGGACGATGACGGCGAAGACATCGGCGGCGGCGGGATCACGGTCGACACGCACGGGGCCGGCGGACGGGCAACGCCGTCAACGGGGTCCGAGAAGAGCACGTATGTGATCCTGCGGACCGACGTTCGCCAGGGTCTGCGAGTGGTCACGAGCTTTCGCATCAGCCTGCTCGGCGGGACCAAGCGGCAGGAAGATGTCGTCGACACCGACGCCGTGCTGCTGCCCGGAGGGCGTTGGCTGAAAGTGACCCCGCGCCAGCCTCTGGAGTTTGGCGAGTATGCCGTGATGGAGGTTCTTGGGCCGAAGGACGTCAACCTGAGCGTGTGGGATTTCGGGGTACACCCAAACGCGCCGGAGAATGCCGACGCGATCCATCCCGAGGAAAAGCGACCGGCGTCGCTGGAGCGGCGACGGCCCTAATCCTCTGCCAGATTTTCGGGATGACAAAATCCCTGCGGCCGTACCGCACGTATAATTACATCGCGCGAAAAGGTTCTACGAGTCCGCCTGCATGACGGCGAGTTCATTGCCGTGCGGGTCGATAAAGTGGAAGCGGCGGCCGCCAGGGAACGCTAAGGTAGGCACCGTGATCTTGCCGCCTGCATCGGTAACGACCTTTTCCATGGTGTCGATTTGCGTGGTGTTGATCACGGCGAGCGGCGCTTTGGGCTGACCTTCGCCGGTGGCGTTGAAGCCGCCTTCGATCCCGGCGTGGTGAAACGTAGCGTATTCCGGTCCAAAGTCTTCGAAGCTCCAGCCGAAGGCCGCACCGTAAAACGCCTTCATAGGCTCGGTGTCGGTGGCGGGCAGCTCAAGATAGGTGATGGGATGGATGGCCATGCAATCTCCTGCGATTGAAGTAGGGTGGTTACCCTTCAGCGCGGCGCGGACGGATGCGGTTGGCCGTTGGGGAAGGATCGGCGACCTCGGCTTCAACAGGTCCGGTCGCGACCTCGATGCCGTTACGCGTCGTTTGCTTTACACGATACATCATCGAATCGGCCGAGCGGATGATGTCGTGCAGCGTGTCTCCATGTTGTGGAAATGTTGCCAGGCCGAAGCTTCCGGTCACAGCCAAGGAGAGACCTTCCCCCGTAAGAAATCTTTCCGCGACCAGGGTGTCGCGAAGCTGATGCAGCAGCTCCGTCGCGGCGGCCGTGTTCAGGCCGCGCAGCAGCAGCACAAACTCATCGCCGCCGTAGCGGAACGCCGCGTGGTGCGGTCCGATGCTGCGCTTCAGCAGGCTGCCGACCTCTGCCAGCAGGCGGCTGCCGACCAGATGCCCATGGGTGTCATTGATCGACTTGAAGCGGTCGAGGTCCAGAAATACGAGTGAAAAATGCTGCTCGATAGGCACCACCCGCGGGTTGGCGGATTCCGCAATCTGCTCTTCGAGCTGGGTGTACAGGTAGCGCGCGTTGAACAGACCGGTGCAGTCGTCGGTGATGCTGAGGTGCTGGATCAGCTTGACGTGGCGTGCGTTGCGCAGGGCAACGGCGGCGTAGTCGCAAAGCACGCGCAGGAACGAAACGGACGAGTCGGGGATCAAGTCCAGTGAACTGTTGAGCACCTGAATGACGCCGAGCGTGCGTTCTCCGCTGCGAATGGGCAGGCAGGCGATCGAACGGATGCTCATACCGGGAAATTTCTCCGCGAAGCGCGACCAGACGGGGTCTTTGCGGACGTCGGGCAGCACCAGCGGCATGCCGGTCTGCGCGACCCGGCCGGCGATGCCGTCGCCTAGGGGGATGCGCAGGGTATCCATGCGGTCGGCCGACATGCCGGCGGAAAGCACGTAGTACAGGTCGCCCGCTTCTTCGTCCACAAGCAGCAGCGACCAGCGCTCCGGTCCGAAAAAATCGGCCATCTTGTTCATGATGATCTGGAGGAGCGGTTCGAGATCGAGGGTCGAGGTGAGCGCGCGCGCTACTTCATGGAACATGCGCAGGCTGGCATTTTGGCGCGCTTCGACGAGTTCAGGCTTCAACGTACTTTTCACGTGCGGGGCTCGCTCCAGGGAGGGCCGATCATACTCCGCAGAAGTTGCAATGTGATATCACCCAAACGGGGGACGGCGCGAAAAAGAAGCGGAGCCGTTTTATCCACCTATGTGAACCATGCTGCGCGAAGGCTTCAGGAAACCCGGCTCGCCGATGTGGTGGCGAGCCTCCTTGCGCTGGACGACGGCGCGTATCCAGTCGGCCATTTCGGTGTCGCTGGCGCCGCGGCGCATCAGACCGGCAAGATCGTGGTCGGTTTGAGAAAAGAGGCAGGTGCGCACGCTGCCGTCGGACGTAAGCCGGATGCGGCTGCAATGGCCGCAAAATGGTCGCGACACGGGAGCGATGATGCCGATTTCGCCAAGGCCGTCATCGAAGGTAAAGCGCCGCGCGGTTTCGCTCTGGTGGTTCGGAGGGAGCTCGACAAGCGGGCGGAAGGCGTTCAGGCGGGTGACGATCTCGTCGAGCGTGACGACGGTGCCGGGAGCCCAGTTGTGAGCGTGCGGGTTTTCCGAGGCCTCTTCGAGCGGCATCCACTCGATGAAGCGCACGATCACGCCTTCTTCGCGGGAAAAGCGGGCAAAGTCTTCGATCTGGTCGTCATTGAACCCGCGCAACAGCACGCAATTGACCTTGACCGGGCCAAGCCCGGCTTTTTGCGCCGCGCGTACACCGCGCAGCACGCGGTCGTAGCTTCCAGGGACCCGGGTGATGCGGGCAAACGCCGCCGCATCCACGGCATCCATACTCACGGTGATGCGCGAAAGACCGGCATCGCGGAGCGGCTGGGCGAGGCCTTCCAGCAGATGGCCATTGGTGGTGAGGGCGACGTCGATGCGGCTTTCCGGGTTGAATGCAGGCCGCAGGGCCGCGGTTTCGGCAACCAGTTCAAGCAGGTTGCGTCGCAGCAGAGGCTCCCCCCCGGTAAGGCGAACTTTCTCTATGCCCAAGGAAACGAACACGCGGATCATGCGGGCGTAGTCGGCAATAGGCAGCTCCGCGGGATCGACGCCATCCTCTCCGGAGCGGCAATACACGCAACGGTAATTGCAGCGATTGGTTACGGAAACACGCAAGTCCGTCAACAGCCGCCCATGGCTGTCGGTCAATCGACCGGACGCAGGGGGGAATCCCGCAAGAGCGATCTCGGGCCGTTGATCGAAGATGGGGAAGGGAACCGAGGCCATAATGTGGAAATATGTCGTGTGATGACGATTTTTCTAGGAAACATCGCCGGGCGTCTATAAACTTTATCTAGTTTACCTTGCGTCAACAATAATGAGCGCTTCAGGATCGAGCAACGGTCCGAAGCAGCCAAACCTGGGCTACTGGCAGTTGCGTTTGAGGAGTTCTCCTATGGTTACCCCCGATACCCTTTCGATCTGGCTGAAAGAGCAAGCATGGCCGATCGCGATCATCCTGTTTCTGGCTGTGGCGGCTTTTCTGGCCGTGAAGCTTTCCGCTCAGCGCCGTCACAAAGCCCTAGGCAATGAGCGTAGCGGCGTCAGTGAAGAAACCTTTGTCGCTCACCTTTCCCAGTTTGGCTTTGATCCGGTAATCGCCGGAACCACGTACCGGTACCTGCAGGAAGTTCAGCTAGTGCAGTTTCCGATCCTGCCGGCCGACCTGCTGGACGAAGATCTTGGATTGGACTCCGAAGACATCGAACAAAGTGTTACCGAGCTTCTAAGCTCGCTGCAGCGCGTCGAGCAACCCGGTCTTCGGTATGAGCCGCTGCATACGGTGGAAGAGCTTGTCCGGCATTTACAGGCTTCGCCGCGGAAAGCGCAAAGCGCGGCAGCCTGACTCGATTGCTTGTCTCACGTCGCTTAGTGCCGTCAGATACGGTGAACCACGGAACTAGATGCCGACACCAAACTCAACGTCGTGCATTCTGTCTCCAGAGTGCTCGTAGAAGTCATAAGGCGTACGGCGCGTGAACTTGTAGCGCTGACGAAGCTCGCGCCCGATAACGACTCCGAGCGCCAGAGCGGTGATTCCCGCCGACACCCAGCCCACGTTGCGCAGCACCAGCCGCGTTTCGCTGGGGTTGCCGGCGATGGCTTCTTCGAGTTCGCGTTCCAGCTTGCGGAGTGAGCGGAGCAGATTCATGGTTCGTATCCTATCGCAGAGGGCTTGTCCGGAAAATAGCCCGTTCGTAAAGGTTTGGTGACAAACTGGTGACGCGGGCGAGCAGGGGATTGCGCATCGCTAAGGCTTGGACGCCGCCGGCGCCGTTGAGGGAGCAGGCGGCGCACTGGGCGCGGTTGCCGTAGCAGGCGCCGGCGTGGACGTAGCCGCGGCCGGAGCGGCACCTGTTGCAGCGGGTGCCTTGCTGTCTCCGCTACCGCCAGCTTCAGCAGCTGCCGCCGGGGCCGACGCGTAGCCGTCCTTGTACCATCCGCCTCCGGCAAAGTGGAAGGCAGGCGCGGTAATGGTGCGCGCCAGAGCACCGCCGCAATGGGGGCAGACGGTCAGTTCCGGATCGGAAAACTTCTGGATTTTTTCCAGGCGCCGATGACACTGGGCGCATTCGTATTCATACAAAGGCATGGAACAGTTCCTTCTGCGGCACACAGCTCGTGCGCCCACGCTTCCACCATACACAGTCACTGTATACAGATGCCGGAGTTGTGCTGCGCGATACAGCGGTCCCGTCGCGTGATGTTGCCCATATCGGCTGGATCATCTGTGTCACGAGTATCCAAGAGGACGGGATCGCCTTCGCTAACAGCCAGGCTTGGGCTCACCGCTCGTTGCTCTGACAAATTCAGTTTTCCGCGAACGCGCGCTGTTCGTCGCCCGACGTCAGGGTAACAACACGCTGCTCACGACCCGGCTTTTCCGTCTTGCACGCAGGGTAGACTAGGAGTATGGATACCCAAACCTCCGCCACCGGAGCGGAAACCGTCTCGGATACCACCGGCGCCCCGCCATTTGAGAGCTGGGGGCGGTACCCCAGCTATGATGCGACGATCGTTCCGCTGAGCTGGCAGGGCGACTTTCCCAAAGTGATCGACGGCGTTCCCGCCGGAGGTGCGCTCGCCGTGGGCATGGGACGCAGCTACGGCGACGTGTGCCTGCTGAAGGATGGAACCCTGCTGCAAACCACCGGTATGAACCGGCTGCTGGCGTTCGACGCCGCGACAGGTCTGCTTACGGCGGAAGCCGGCATCACCTTGGCGCAAATTCTGGATTTCTGCGTTCCCCGTGGCTTTTTTCTGCCCGTGACGCCCGGCACCAAGTACGTCACGCTGGGCGGCGCGATCGCCAATGACATCCACGGCAAAAATCACCACCACGCAGGAACGTTCGGCAACCACGTCACGCAGTTTGAACTGGTGCGGTCGGACGGCTCACGGCGGCTGTGCACGCCGACTGAAAACCCCGACTTCTTCGCCGCGACGATCGGTGGCATGGGCCTGACTGGCGTCATCCGCTGGGCGCAAGTGCGCATGAAGCCGATCGTCAGCCGCAAGATCGACTACGAGGGCATCCAGTTTCACGGGATCGATGAGTTTCTGGCGCTCACCGAAGCGTCCAAGGACATTGAATACACCGTCAGTTGGGTGGATTGCACGTCGACCGGCAAGAACTTCGCACGCGGCATCTTCATGCAGGGCGACCATTCGCGCATCCCCGCTCCGCTGACGAAATCTCCAGAGCCTAAGCTCGTGTTTCCGATGGAGCTCCCCGGCTTTGCGCTGAATGGGTTTACCGTCGGTACCTTCAATACGCTCTTCTTTCACAAGCAGATTAAAAAGCGCGCCACCGCCCTGCAGGACTACGAGCCGTTCTTCTACCCGCTCGACGCCGTTCTGAAGTGGAACAAAATGTACGGCAAGGACGGTCTTTTGCAGTTTCAATACGCCATTCCCTGGGAGCACGCGCGCGAAGGTACCGAGGCCATTCTGCAAGCCGTCGCGAAAAGCGGACTGGCAAGCTTTCTCGCCGTGCTGAAGGCGTTTGGCGACGTGCCTTCGCCCGGAGCCATGAGCTTCCCGAAGCCCGGTATCACCTTGGCGCTCGACTTCCCCATCAAGGAAGGCAAGACGTTTGAGCTCTTCGACCGGCTGGCGCAGATGACGATGGAGTTCGGCGGAAGGCTGTATCCGGCGAAAGACGCGCGCATGACGCCCGAGCAGTTCCGCGCCTTTTATCCGCAGTGGGAGCGGTTCGCGCGCTTCAAAGACCCGGCGCTGACGTCCGGATTCTGGGAGCGCGTGGTCGGCACAGGAGCCGGCCTATGACCGGCGAACACGGTACGGGCGGCGAGCGTATCGAGCCTGGGGCTACCGACGCGCGCTACACGACACATCCGCCGTCCGCCTCTTCCCCCGCCATCGATGAGTCTACGCAGGAGCCGGTACTGGCCGTTCGCCGCACCTCGGGGCGCGACCGGGAAGCGCACACCGCGCCGACGGGCGTCGCTCCAGCCGAGTCTCGGGTTTCCCGGCGCATCCTCGTTCTGGGCGCCACCTCCGGTATCGCCGAGGCTTGCTGCCGCATCTGGGCAGAACGCGGCGATAGCCTGTTTCTGGTCGCGCGCAACGCAGACCGTCTGGCCGCGGTCGCCGCCGATCTCCACACCCGCGGCGCCGCCTACGTCGGCACGTCGGTGGTCAACCTCGACGACACGGCCGCGCATCCCGAACTGCTGGCGCACGCCATCAATTCGCTGGCGGGCCTCGATGTTGCGTTTCTGCCACTTGGTATTCTCGGCGACCAGGCTGAAGCGGAGCGCCACTTCAGCCACGCCGCTGAAATTCTGCAAACGAACTTCACCAGCGTCGTCAGCCTGCTGACCTGGCTGGCCAACTACTGCGCGCAGCGCCACGCCGGCACGCTGGCGGTGCTGTCCTCGGTAGCCGGCGACCGAGGGCGCAAATCGAACTACGTGTACGGCGCGTCAAAGGCCGGGGTAACGGCGTTTCTGGCGGGCCTGCGCAACCGGATCGACCGCGAAGGCGTCCGCGTGCTGACGATCAAGCCCGGCCCGGTCCGTACCTCCATGACAGCGGCAATGAAGGGCAGCGCGAAGTTCGCGGACGTCGGCGCCGTGGCGGGGACGATTGTAAAGTCGATCGACGGCACCGGCGACGTGCTCTACGTCCCGGGCAAGTGGCGCGTGATCATGGCCGTAGTCCGCGCCATCCCGGAGCGGATGTTCAAGAAGATGAATCTCTGAAATTCGCCATGCGACATAAAATGAAAACCTGGAGAATACCCGTGAGCGGCTATGCAATGTCACAACTGTTGTAGGAAGCCTTTCGACGGCTAAAACTGCCTGACCGAAAAACAAGCCTCTCAGCCCTTGCTGAGGGGCTTTAGCGTTTGGCACGTGGATTGCAAAGATGTCATTAACCGTTCACCTAAAAATGCAAAATCCAGGTTGCTGCTGGATGACGCGCACACTTTACGACTCCGAGGACCTACCCACGATGTATTTTCTTCGCTTCAGCAAAGTTCGCGCTTTCGGCCCCGCCCTCGCGCTCGCACTTGGAATGGCAGTCACCGCCCCCGCGGTATTTGCTCAGGCAAACATCGGCGGAAGCCTTCACGGTACCGTGACTGACAAGACCGGCGCTAACATCGCCACTGGAACCGCCACACTCAGCAGCGCCGATATGGGCACTTCTTACAAATCGCCCCTTTCCAAGACTGGCGTTTATCAGTTTTCATCCATTCCTCCAGGCAAGTATGTGTTGGCAGTAGAGTCGCCCGGGTTCGCAGAGGCGAAGTTTACGGACGTAGTCATCAACTTGAACCAGGATGAGCTCCTGCCGGTTTCGCTCGCAGTCGGCGCAGGAACGACGGTTGAAGTCACTTCGGAAGGTGACAAGGTCGTTACGACGGACACCGCCGTTGTAGGTCTTTTCACTTCGGAAACCATCAAGAGCTTGCCACTCAACGGCCGCGATTATCAGAATCTCATCTTGCTTTCACCCGGTGTATCCCGTTCGGCAGGCGGTACCGGACAAGGTTCAGGCGTGGTCGCTTCAGGCACACGCGCGACCAACAACAATTACCTGATCGATGGTGCGGACAACAATGATCCCGTCGTGCCTTCGGGTGCTGCTGGTGGCAGCAACGGCCAGATCGGTGCCGTGCCGCTTGATGAAATCGCAGAGTTCTCCGTGATCACGACGAATGGCTCTGCTGAATTCGGCCGATCCTCCGGCGCGATTGTGAACGTTGTCACCAAATCTGGAACCAACACCATCCACGGTACGCTGTTCGAATTCGTCCGCAACCCTAAGTTCAATACGCGTCAATGGTTCGATCCGGTGGGTTTTAAGTCGGCGCTCAAGCAAAATGACTTTGGAGGCCGTTTCGGTCTGCCTTTGATCAAGGATAAGACCTTTATGGCAGGTGCGTACGAAGGGTACCGCCAGCGCCAGTCACTCACAACAACCGAGTTCTTACCGTCACTCGAATTGATCAACACGGTCACGAACCCCGCATTCAAAGGACTATTGCAGAGTTTTTATCCCAACACCATCTCGAATGGTGGCGTGGCCATCACCAATGCAAACTTTACAAACACTGGCGTCGGCTCAATTTCACAAATCCGCAAGCTTAATAATCCGCTCGACAACGATGGCGGCTTCGTTCGCTTCGACCAGAACTGGTCTGACCGTCACCAGACCTTCCTGACGGGTTCCATTAACAATATCGTTTCGAATGGCGCAAACACAGCAGCAGTTCTTTACTCGGGTTATGGGTCAACTTCCCGCCCCTACCATTTCGTTCTGGGTGACAACTTCGCATTCAGTGCACGTACCATCAACACGGCACGTGTCGCTGTACAGCGTACTGCTTACTCATTCCCGGGTGAGGCCGCCCCTGCGGCTGCACTGGCTTCCGGCGCGGCGCGCGTAGGTGGACCCTATGCCGGCCTCGCCTACTCGGCCAGCATTGCAAGTGCAAACGGAGTACCGACCCTGTCCGACACATCGGGAATCTTTTCGGCCCTTGGAGTTCCCAGTAACTTTCCGCAAGGTCGTGCTTCAAACACGTTCGTTGAATCGGATGAGTTGAGCATGGTTCGCGGAAAACACCAGTTCAAGGTAGGTGCGGAACTTCGTCGTATCCAGGAAAATGGTTACTTCTCAAACGCGGTGCGTCCGGTAGTCAGCATTCTCGACAGCACGCTGGCAGGGTTTGATGCGGCGACGCTAAGTTCGCAGCAGCAGTATTTCTTCCTCACGGGCACGTCGAACCGCGGATTCCGCGAGTTGGAACAAGGATATTTCGCCCAAGACTCATGGCGTATCACCGACCGCTTCACCTTGGAACTCGGTTTGCGCTACGAGATCTTTCCTCCTTTCAATGAATCGAAGGGCTTGGTTACGCAAGGATACCTAGAGGACGCAAACAACAATGTTGAGCAGTGCACCTCGATC
>CALMON010000173.1:1865-11342 GCA_937871785.1 uncultured Granulicella sp. | reverse complement strand
GCGGTCGAGATGAATACACTGGTGCGCGCCGTCCCAGCAGGCTGTGTAGCAGAGCTCACAGCCGATACATTTGTCCGCATGAATTTCCGCGACAACACGGTAGTTGAGGTTTAGCTGCTTCCACTCGCGCACGTTCGGCAGCGACAGACCCATGAAGTCGCCGACGGTTTCGTAGCCCTTGCCGCGCATCCAGTCGAGCAAACCGTCGGCCATGTCCTCAACGATGCGATAGCCGTAATGCATCGCCGCCGTACATACCTGCACCGTGCCCGAGCCCAGCAGAATAAACTCCGCCGCGTCCTGCCATGAGCCGATGCCGCCGATGCCTGAAAGCGGCAGCGTCGCCAGCGGATCGCTCTGCACCTGCTGCACCATGTTCAGCGCGATGGGCTTGACCGCCGGCCCGCAGTAGCCGCCATGCGAGCTTTTGCCGTCGACCAGTGGCCGCGGCTCCAGCGTGTCCAGGTTGATGCCCGTGATGGAATTGATGGTATTGATAGCGCTGAGAGCATCGGCGCCGGCGCGCTTGGCCGCGCGAGCCGGAAGGCGGATGTCCGAAATATTGGGCGTCAGCTTTACGATGACCGGCGTCCGCGCGCGCTCCTTCACCCATCCGGTGATCTGCTCGCAATACTCCGGCACCTGCCCTACCGCGGAGCCCATGCCACGCTCGCTCATGCCGTGCGGACAGCCGAAGTTCAGCTCCAGGCCGTCGGCGCCCGCGTCTTCCGCGCGCGCTACGATGTCGTGCCAGGCTTCGCGATTTGACTCCACCATCAGCGACGCGATCACAACATGCTTCGGGTAGCGTCGCTTCACTTCGGCGATCTCGCGCAGGTTCGTCTCCTGCGGGCGATCTGAGATGAGCTCGATATTGTTGAAGCCCATCATGCGCTGGCCTTGCCAGTCGATCGATGAATAACGCGAGCTTACGTTGGTCACGGGCGCGCCGATCGTTTTCCACACCGCGCCACCCCAGCCCGCGTCGAACGCGCGCATGATCTGCTCACCGCAGTTGGTCGGCGGAGCCGACGCCAGCCAAAACGGGTTGAGGCACGGGATGCCCGCGAAGGTGGTTTCAAGCGTCGGCATGGCTGCCCCCGTTCTGCACTGCGCTTTGCGCCGCAAGCCACGCTGCGATACCCATCCCCGCGCGCTTGCCGTCCGCGACCGCGTCGACCACTTCGCGGCCGCCGTTGGTGCAGTCGCCGCCGGCGAAATACTTGGGATTGGTCGTTTGGCCGGAAGCGCGGTCGATCACGACGCGTCCTCGTTCCAGTTGCACGGTACTGCCCGTGCTCAGAAAGTCGCTGTGCGTCGCCTGCCCGATGGCCAGCACGATGCCGTCGACCGGTAGCGTCCAGTGCGCATCGGCCGGCACCAGCGAGCCGTCCGCGCTCGCCTCCAGTGCCTGGAGCTCAAGCCCTTCCACCGCCTTGCGGCCCTTGATCGAAACCGGCTGTACATGCCACAGAAATCTCACGCCTTCCTGCTTGGCGTGCTCATATTCAAAGTCGAACGCCGACATTTGTTCCGGCCCGCGGCGGTACACCATCGTGACCTCCGTCGCGCCCAACCGCACGGACGCGTTGGCCGCGTCGATCGCCGTATTGCCCGCGCCGATCACCGCAACGCGCGCGGGCGACGACGTGATCGCGCCGCTCTTGTAGCCGGCGATCAGATCGAGCGCGTTGGTGACGCCGTCGAGCGCTTCGCCGGTGACACCGAGCTTGTGGATCGCGCCGAGACCCAGCCCCAGAAACACCGCATCGTGCGCCGCTTCGAGCTCAGTCAGCATCGCCGCGTCGACCGTCGTGTTCAGGTGGAACTGCACGCCCAGTTGCGACAACATGTCGATCTCGCGCAGGCTGGCGTCGAGCGTCAGCTTGTATTCCGCGATGCCGTAGGTGTTCAGGCCGCCGGGCAGCGCTCGGGCGTCGTAGATTTCCGCGCGAATGCCGCGCCGCCGCAGCTCTGCCGCGCACGCCAGGGATGCCGGTCCGCCACCGATCAGCGCCACGGACTTGCCCGTGTCCGCGCCTGGAGTAAACGGCAGGACGGCCCCGCTCGCGTGCAGCGAATCCATCGCGTAACGCTGCAAACGGCCAATCTCAATGGGCTTCTTGTTATATCTGTGCAGCACACAGGCGCCTTGGCAGAGGACCTCAACGGGGCAGGCGCGCGAGCAGCTTTCGCCCAAAATGTTCGCGTCCAGAATGGTTCGCGCCGAGCCGGCGAGGTTGCCGCTCGCAATCTTCTTGATGAACCGGGGCACATCGATATGCGTCGGGCACGCGCCCGTACACGGGGCATCGAAACAGTACAGGCAGCGATTCGCTTCCGCCACGGCCGCCTGCTTGTCGAACCCGGGATGAAGGTCCGGAAACCTCGCGGCAATCTCCGGGGATACCGGCGACTGCTGCAGGTAGTGCGTCGGTTCACTCATAGACTTGCTTCATCTCCACGTCATTCAGGAAAGGCCAGCAAAACCACCGATCACCGGAGGCTTCATTTCTGTCTGCGCCGCTTTTCTGAAGTCACGATTATGCACCATTTCAGCGCAAACCGAAAACCGGATGGCTAGCGGCGCATCACGCGTGAGTCCCCATGGAAGACATCGTCTTACGCGCTAGCAGGTCGAAGGCGCGGACGGCTTGCTCAAGATGTGTGCGGTCGGAATCTTCCGCCTTGTTGTGGCTCAGGCCGCGAAGCGACTGCACAAACATCATCACCGTCGGTATGCCGAGCCGCGCCACCTCCGCCGCGTCATGCAGCGGGCCGGAGGGCAGCCGGTGCGACGTGCCCGCTACGTCGCGGATAGCGTCATCGCAGAAGCCAATCAGCGTCGGGTCGAACGGGATCGGCTCGATCGACCAGATTTTCGACCACTCGACTGTGCAGCCTTCTTCCGCGGCAAAGCGCTCACTCGCCTCGCGGGCGTCGCGCAGCATCTGCGCAAGCACGTTCCCGTCGAGATCGCGCATATCGAGCGTCGCTTCACACCGGCCCACGACCGCCGTCACGATTCCCGGAAACGTCTTGACGCTGCCCACGGTCGCTACCGATTGCGGATGTTTGCGAGCGATCGGCCGAATTTCCAGCGCCAGCCTGGCGCAGGCAGCCAACGCGTCGCGGCGGGCATCCATCGGCGTCGACCCCGAATGCGCTTCCTGCCCGCTGAAGGTGATGGCCCAGCGCTCGACGCCCTTGGTCCCCTGCACCACGCCGAGCGGCAGCCCCAAAGCTTCGAGCACCGGCCCCTGCTCGATGTGCAACTCCAAATACGCGCGGGCGTTGGCGGCTTCCACGGCACAGTCGCCGATGCGGTCCACCTCCACACCGCAGGCGCGTAGAGCCGCTTCGAGCGATGTGCCGTTGCTGTCCAGGCGTATACGGTCGGCGTCGATGCAATGCGTGCCGGCGAAAGCGGACGAGCCGAACAGGCTCCTCCCGAAGCGCGCGCCTTCTTCGTCGGCCCAGTCCACCAGCCGCACCGTGCACGGCGGCACACCGTCTCGCGCAAAGCCCCGCAGCACTTCAAGCCCCCCCAGCACGCCGAGACAGCCGTCCAGCCAACCACCGTTCGGCACGGAATCCAGGTGGCTGCCCAGCAGCAAAGCCTGTTCGGACGCGCCGCGCAGCGTGACCCAGTGGTTGCCGGCAGCGTCGTAGTGGCGTTCAACCGGAAGCCCGGCCAGCTTGCTTTCAAGCCACTCGCGAGCGCGCAGCCACGTGGGCGACCACGCCAGCCGCTGCGCCCCATCGGCGTCGGCGGTCAGCGCCCGCAACTCGTCGAGATCGGACAGCACGGCCTTCGGGTCAATCATCGTCTTCCTCGCGCGTAAGCTGGCGTCCCCGACAGGATTCGAACCTATGTTGCCGCCTCGAGAAGACGGAGTCCTGGGCCACTGGACGACGGGGACGTACCCGTCCATCTTGTCACGAGAGTCGTGCCCTGACCAAGGCGATCAGGCCGCGCCCGCCGCGTCGTTCTTCGGCTTGGCCAGAATGAAGGCGAACGGAATGCAGAGCAGACAGATAAACCCGAAGTAGCGCAGCACATCCACATAGGCATACACGGAGGCCTGCGCATTCACAGTGCCGTCGACGGTCGAGAACGCCCGCAGCAGCGCCTTTCCCGGCCCAGCGTGCCGCGCCATCATCGCGGTCAGCCCGCGCAGCACGTTTTGCAGTTTCCAGTTCGCTCCCGTAAAGCTGTGAACGATGTCGTTGCGATGGGCCTGCAGATGCCGCTGCGCAATCGTGTTCGCCGCGGAAATACCTATGCTGCCGCCGATGTTGCGCAGAAAGTTGAAGATGCCGCTCGCGTTGCCGGTTTCGGCTTTGCCCACCGTGCCGAGAGCCACCTTCGAAAGCGGAACGAAAATCATCGCGAGGCCGACGCCGCTCACCGCAATGGGCCAGAACTCGCTGGTCGGCGAGATGTCCAGCGTTAGATTGGCAAGCCATAGGCCGGACCATCCCAGCACCCCGAAGCCGGCCGCCACCATCCAGCGCGGGTCGAACTTCGACACCAGAATGCCTACCGTCACCGAAGCGGCAATCGAGCCGATGCCGCGCGGGCTGACCGCGAAACCCGAAGCCGTGGCGCTGTAGCCGAGCAGTGTCTGATAGAACACCGGAAGCACGGTCGTCAGGCCATACAGCACAGCGCCCAGCGCGAAGACAAGGAACGAGCCCACCGCCATGTTCCGGTCTTTAAACACCTTCAGGTGAACCAGCGGCTTCCGCTTCTTGATCTCGACAATCATAAACGCAATAAACGATACAACGACGACGGCCGCGGCTACACGAATGCGTATATCGGCAAACCAGTCGTCCTCCTGCCCTTTGTCGAGGATGAACTGCAGACAGCCGATCCAAAGTGCCAGTAGGCCGAACCCCCAGCCATCGAATTTGCCGGGCCGCGCGTTCTTGATGTCCGGCGAATCTTCCAGAAAACGGCTCTGCAGCACGAGGGCCAGAATGCCAATCGGGATGTTGATGTAAAACGCCCAACGCCAGGAGATCGTGTCGGTGAGGTAGCCGCCGAACGCTGGCCCGATGACTGGGGCAAACACGACGCCAAGCGCGTACAGGCCCAGAGCCTGCCCCTGCTTCGCCGGTGGAAAGCTGTCGAGCAGGATCGCCTGCGACAAAGGCTGCAACGCTCCGCCGGCGGCTCCCTGGACGACGCGGGCCAGCAGGATCATTGGCAGCGTCGGTGCGATGCCGCAGAAGAACGAGGCGACCGTAAAGATCGCGATGCAGATCATCAGGAACCGTTTGCGCCCGAAGCGCTCGGCGAAGTAGCTGCTGGCGGGCAGAAAAACCGCGTTTGCCACCAGGTAGACAGTCAGAACCCACTCGGCTTCGTCGGTCGTCGAGGCGGTGCTGCCCGCGATGTACGGCACGGCGACGCTGGCGATGCTGGTGTCCATCACCTCCATGAACGTCGCAATCATGACCGCGATCGCGATCAGCCATGGGCTGTGTTTCGGCTTCCAGCCGCCGCTCCCCGCGCCGGGCATTTAGCGTGCCTCCACAAGCCGCGCGCTGTTCTCCTGAACCACGCTCATCGCAGCCAGACCTTGGGCTCCACCGACATGCCTGGAGTCAGCCGCTGGTAGCCGTTCTGCCCCGGGTGCAGCCGAATGCGCACTGGCAGGCGCTGCACTACCTTCACGTAGTTGCCGGTCGCGTTTTCCGGAGGCAGTAAGCTGTACACCGCTCCGCTCGCACCGGGCAGCGCCTCGATCCAACCCTGGAAGTCGAGGTTCAGCGCGTCGACATGCACCGTGACGGATTGCCCGGCGTGCATGCGGGTAATTTCCGTTTCCTTGAAGTTGGCTGTGATCCAGATGTCGTTGGTCTGCGTGAGCGCAAACAACTCTTGTCCCGGCGCGATCTGCGACGCCACCTGCACCTGCTTGTCGCCGATCACCCCGTCTTCGGGCGCATAGATGCGCGTGTACTCAAGGTTCAGCTCCGACTGGTCGGCCTGCGCTTTCGCGGCCAGCTCGTCCGCCTGACGCTGGGCCAGCACTTCGCGTTGCTGCGCGACCTGCCGGGGAGCATCCTGCCGCGCCTGCACGGCCTGCTGCCGAGCCATGCCGAGTTGCGCTTCCGCCTGCACCACCTGCTTCTGCGCCGCCGCGGCCTGCTCGCGCCGCGAAGCCACTACGGCCGCCTGGGCGCGCTCATCGGTCGCGCGCTGGTCATATTGCTCGCGACTCACTTCTTCCCGCTCAACCAGCAGGCGGTAGCGCTCTTCTTCACGGGCGGCATTGGCCTGATTCGCTTCCGCCTGATGCAGGTCTGCAATCGCCGCTCGCGCACGCTCCTCAGAGGCCGCTACGTTTGCCTCCGCGTTGAGCGTGTTGAAGTCCTGGTTGACGACCCGGGTCGATTGATCGATCGCGGTGATCGGCACGTTCGGCGACTGCGCGCGTGTAGCGGCCTTCGCCTGCTCGTATTGCGCGGAGGCCTGCTCCTTCGCGACCTGGTTATCACGCGGGTCGAGTTCCACAAGCAACTGCCCTTTGCGGACGCCGGTCGTGTTTTCAACGTAGATCGCTCGGACGATGCCGCTGATCCGTGCGCTGATCGGGTCGGTATGGCCGTCGATAAAGGCGTCGTCCGTGTTCACGTAGCCGTTCAGGCGGTGGGTCATGTAAATGCCCCCCACAATCAGCAAGAGCAGCAAAAAGAGCGACAGCACCGTGGTCATCGGATGTTCCTTGATCCACGCCCCGCTCCGTTCCTTAAGAGGTGCCTTCTTCTCGCTTTCGCCCTCCTTAGCCTCCTCGCCACCTTCTTTGCCGCCGCCCTCTTTTGCTCCGCCCTCTGGGGAGTCGCCGCCTTCCTTGCCGCCCTTCGCTTCGTCTCCGCCCTTCTTTTCGTCCGACTTCGCACGCAAAGATTCGATCTCATTCCGCAGCCGTGCCTGCTCATCGTAGAGCATACGCAGGGCGAGATCATCCTGAGGGGGAGTTTGGTTGGACGGCGGTCCTGATCGTGGTTCCGGCAGCTCGGGCATCGAATCCTTCCTGCAATTCTTCAGTCGTAACGGCGTTTACTGCTTTAAGAACTGCGGCAGCGTTTGCTCGGCATTTCCCATCGCCCGGGCCAGCGCCACCTTGGCGAGATTGTGTTCGTACACGGCGGTAATGTAGTCGTCGTCCGCCTGCACAACGGTCTGCTCCGACTGCACTACCTCCACGCTGTCGGCGACTCCGGCCACAAACCGGTCCTGCGACTGCGTCAGCGTTTCGTGCGCCAGCGCGACGTTGCTGTTCGCCACCCCGACCTGATCGGTGGCGGCGTCGAGGTCGATAAATGCCTGCCGGACATCCTGATCCACCTGCCCGCGAGCACTCTCGTATTCCGCCCGGCGCGTGCGCACCGCGGCATCCGCCTGGGCGATCTCACCCTTGATGCGGCCGCCTTCGTAGATCGGCACGCTCAACGTCCCGGAAACCACGTACACCCCGGTGGAGTGGTTGGTCGGCGTTACGCCGGCGGCGCCAAAATTGGCGTTGACGCCGACCGACGGCAGGCGCTCCGCACGAGCCGCTTTCTCGGAATATTCCGCCGCTTTAACAGCGGCAGCCGCGGCTTTAAGATCTTCGCGATCCTTGAAAGCTTTTCCCAGGGCAGTTTCAAGCGTGTAGCCCGAAAACGCACTATAACGGAACACATCGGTCGGCAGAAACTGCTGGCCAAGCGCAAGACCTACCTCGCGCGCCAGCCGCAACTTTTGCGTTTCGAAATCCGCGCGCAGCGAGCGCAACCGCTCCTGCTCGATCTGCAACTGCACCTGTGAGCGGCTCACATCGATATGCGCCACAAGGCCGGCGTCGAAACGGTCTCGCGCCTGCTGGTAGATGGCCTGAGACGTCTTCACCTGCGCCAGTGTCGCTTCAACGCGAGCCTGCGTCGCAATCATCTGCAGGTACGCTCCCCCCACGGCGAGCACCACGAGATCGCGCGAGTCACGCGTGGCCGCGATCGAAGCCTTCACGCTTTCGGTGGCGCCGCGCACGTTGCGTAGGCGCACCAGGTCAACCACGGACTGCGTGAGTTGCACGCGGGCGTCGAAGTAGTTGAACTTCACCGCCGTCGGTATGCCCATGAAGCTGACACCTTCCGAACGGAGGTTGACGCGGTCGAAATTCTCACTGATCGACGTGTTCAGGCTCGGCAGCAGCGCGCTCCGTGCAACGGCCTTTTCTCCTTCGGCGCGTTCCACGGCGGCCGTCTGCCCCAAAGCCGCCAGATTGTAGCGCAGCCCGCGAGCCAGGGCGTCGGCCAGCGTGAGCGGAAGCACATCCTTGCCGGCGGCGCCTTGCGGCGTGCTGCCGTCATACGGCGGCTGTACCGTTACGGAGTTCTGCAACACGACGGCGGAGTCGGTGCCGCCCGAAGGCAGCGTTTGCTGCGTATACACGGCGTTACCGCCGCCGGGAGTCTTGCCGGAAAGAGGCACCTGCACGGCACTCGCCGGGCCGCTACCCGCCGACGCGCTGGAGGAGGACCGAGAAGCCTGCGCGTGGAGCCTGCCCGCTCCGCCACCAACCAGAAGCACAAGGAGCCAGGGAAGCTTGGCCCCGGGATTGGGGACACGGCACGACGTGAGGCAACGGAGCCAATGCCCCTTGCTTCCGCTCGCACTGTACCCTTGTTGCTTCAATCGTGTCCTTAGCAGGTAGCAAGAACCGCCCAAGCACCTCACCGTCCGAGGCACCTGCGTTCCACTTGCTTGCGCTGTTCAAGGATAGATACAGCGAAAGGGGCATCGGTTGCTTTTTCTTCCCCCGGCGTGTCGCCCGAAGACGCGGTTGGACTTACGCCACAGGTGCGTTTACGCCTCGCCTTGCACCAGCTTGCGGGCCAGCGTGACGTACAACTCCACGCATTCAAGCAGCTCCGCCTTCCGTATTCGCTCATCGGGCGTATGCGCCACATGGATGCTGCCCGGGCCGAGCAGAAACGGCTCGCCCCAGTTCGTCAGCGACGGGATATCGGTCGTAAACTTTGCCACCATCGTCGGTAGCCCCGCGACCGCGCGCATCCGGACAAAGGGGAGTTCGAGCGAAAAATCGACATCCGCTTTCCCCGCGACGGCGTCGACGATGGAGCGGCGAATCTCCTCAGCCGGCCCCACTAACCGCAACAGCAGGTGCGCTTCCGCCCGGTCCGCGATCACGTTGGGCGCGCGTCCTCCGCCGATCAGGCCGATGTTCAAGGTGGACTCGCCAATGCCTTCAACCACCGGTAGCGGAAGGGCCTGCACGGCATGGAGAGCGGCCAGCAGCTTGTCGATCGCCGACTCCCCCAGCTCCGGGTAGGCGGAGTGCGCCATCCGTCCATGCGCCCGCAGCTCCACGCGAAGACAGCCTTTGGACGCGAGCGCCAGGCGGTTGTCGGTCGGCTCGCCGTTGATCAGAAAACGCGAGCCCTTCGCCAGTCCATTGG
>CALMON010000173.1:0-1855 GCA_937871785.1 uncultured Granulicella sp. | reverse complement strand
GTCCATTGGCGACGGCTGCCCCGGCCGAGTCGCGCTCCTCGCCCACGACAAACAGCAGCCCCACCCGTACGCCTTCGCCGCGCAAACGCTCTGCCGCCGCGATCTGCGCGGCGATAATGCCTTTCGCGTCGCAGGTGCCGCGGCCGTACAGGTAGTCCGCGTCTTCACGGCAAGAACCCAGAAACGGTGGCACCGTGTCCATGTGGGTCGAAAACACCACGTCCGGCGTCACTCCGGCCGCCGCCGCGTACACGTTGAAGCGCGGTCCGGTGCCCGCCCCAGGGGTTTTGACCGCATCCGGATGCGCAACCGCCTGCCGCTCCCCCGCGTCCCCCTGCCCTGCCAGCAACTCGGCTAGAAATACCCCCCCGGGCGCCTCGTTGTAGGTGGTCGATTCGATGTTCACGAGTTGCCGCGTCAGTTCAATCGGGTCGATAACCATGCCCGCCCAGAATACCCGAACGGCTCCGCGACCACTCGCCCTTTCCCGATCGCTTTCTGCTCAAAGCTCCCCGCTCGTCCGGACCCGAGGCTCTCCCCAACATCGCGGGTTATCCGAAGTGCGGGACGCCCGCTGCTCCGCTACACTTTCGCTATGTCTGAAGACGCTCCCTTTCGATCGCACGTAAAGCCTGTGGAAGACCTCCGCGGCCCTTCCGGCCGGCTCGAAGCCATCCTCAACAGCGGCCATCCGGATGCGCTGTACGCCGCGATTGTCGCGCATCCGCACCCGCTCGGCGGTGGCACCATGCACACCAAGGCGGTTTACCACGCGACCAAGGCGTTCTCGCATTTCGGCCTGCCGGTGCTGCGCTTCAACTTTCGCGGCACGGGCCTGAGCGAGGGCGCGCACGACGAAGGCCGCGGCGAAGTCGACGACGTCCGCGCCGGGCTCGACTGGTTGGACCGCACCTTTGGCCTGCCGATCCTGTTTGCCGGCTTCAGCTTTGGCTCGAACGTGGGCCTGCGCGCCTGCTGCGGCGACGCCCGCGTGCGCGGTCTCGTCGGGCTCGGCCTGCCCGTCCGCGCCGCCGGCCGCGACTACAACTATAGCTTTTTGCCCGCTTGCGGAGCCGTGCCCAAGCTGTTTGTCTCGGGAGACCACGACGAGTTTAGCCCCCAAGGGCTGCTGGAAGCCGAACTGGCCAAGGCGCAGGACCCGAAGCAGGTGGTCTGGATAGAAGGCTCCGACCACTTTTTTGCGGGCATCCCGGACTCTCCGGCTTCCAAACTCGAAGTCATGCAGGGGGCCATGCGCGGGTGGATACGGGAGCAGTTCGGGCTATAGGTCGAACCTCTACGCCAGCTTCAGCATCCAGTCCGCGATCGCCGCGGCGCACTCTTCCGGCGCCTCCTCGTTCGGTAGATGTCCTACGCCGTCAAGCCCCACAAACGTGGACTCGGGAAAACAGGCGAGCAGCGCCTTCGCCGTGCTGACGGGAACCACCAGGTCGCGGTTTCCCCAGATCGCCAGGGTGGGCGTGCTCACCGGCTGCTCGCGCAGATCGTCGCCCAGCACTCGCATATCCCCCTTCCAGGTCCCGAGCAGCCGCAGCAGGTGCTGCACCGTTCCCGGGCCGCGCAGCGTATGCAGGTAGGGTTGGAACTCCTTCGCGGTCAGGGCGACTCTGGACCCCGGCATGCGCTGGAAGCCGAGCAGCATCAGCCGCTCCGGAACCCGCGGCAGGCGGTAGGCGAACCAGCTCCCTACGCGCGTGAGGTAAAAGTTCACCAGCCAAAGTTCGTGGCCGGAAAACGGATGCGCCGGACACATCAGGACCAGGCCGCTCAGCGGCACCTCCGCCGTAGCTGCGCAGCGCAAAGCGACGGCCCCGCCGTGCGAGTGCCCTAGCAG
>CALMON010000172.1 GCA_937871785.1 uncultured Granulicella sp. | reverse complement strand
TCATTACGCTGGGCCACTGGACTCGCCTGCAGGTGCAGGCTGTGCCGGGCAACGCGCCAGAGGCCGCGTCCAATCGTCCGCCCGACCCTTCGCCTATCGACGCACAGGGAGCTTCCGCATGACCGCCGTCCCGCTTGCGCCCGTGCAGCCGCCGCCCGTGCCAGTCAGTGCACGCTCGTTTGGCCGGTGGAATTCCCTGCGTCGGCTTAAAGCGGCGCGTGGCCTCCTGCTGGTCCTGGAAGCGCTGCTGTTGATTGCCGTGCTGGCCGGCGTGCAGCGGCACATGGAAGCGATGACCAACGTCGGCAAGGACACTGCGCCCAGCATCATTGCCGCGCAGCACATCAAGTCTGCGCTGGCGGATATGGACGCTAATGCCGCGAACGAGCTGCTGGCCGCGCCGGGGCAGGCGCCGGCCACCGTGCAGGCGTATGAAGCGCGCCGGGTCGAAGCCTCCACGGCGCTCATTCACGCGGCCGAAAACATTACCTTCGGCGACTCCGAGCGCAAGCCCATCCTGGACCTGCAGCTGGGTCTTGGAACCTACGAGCGCCTGGTGCAGCGTGCCCGTGACCTCCACGAAAGCGCCGGCGCGGCCGCTGCTCCCGCTGCGGTCGCCGCCTATCGCGGAGCCGCCGCCCTGATGGACGGCACGCTGCTGCCGCGCGCCGATGCGCTCGACAAAGCGAACACCGATGCGCTCGAAAGCAAGTACGAGCGACAGTCTTCGTTGTCGTCCGGCGCCCGCGGCATGGTCCTGCTCGCCGGGCTTCTGGTCACGCTGGCCCTGGTTGCTACGCAGGTGTTGCTTACGCGCCTTACGCGTAGAACGCTGAACCCTTTGCTGCTCCTGGCCACCGTCCTGGCGGTCGGCTTCACGCTCTACTGCGTTTTGGGCATGCAGCGTGAACAGCGCCAGTTAAAGCTGGCGAAGGAAGATGCGTTCGCTTCGCTCCATGCCCTGTGGAGCGCGCGCGCCATATCCTACGCGGCAAACAGCGATGAAAGCCGCTACCTGCTCGACCCCGGCCACGCGGCCGCTCAAGAGCAGGCGTTCTTCACGAAGACCGGCTCTCTGGCCACACTTCCCGCCGGCCTGACGCCCCAGCGCCTGGTGACGCAGCTTCGCGCCGGAAAGCACGTGGAAGGCTTCAGCGGCTATCTTGCCGACGAACTGAACAACATCACATTTGTGGGAGAGCAGGAAGCCGCTACGCGAACTGTCGCCGCCTGGGAAGCGTACTTGGCCATTGACGCGCAGATGCGGCACTTACAGCAGACGGGCATGCCGGGGCAGGCGCTGGTGCTTTGCCTCGGCACGGGGCCGGGGCAGTCCAACTACGCGTTCGATCAGTTCGACAAAGCTCTCGGTGCGACGCTCGACATCAACCAGCAGGCTTTTGACGCTGCCGTCGCCGACGGCTTTGCCGCGCTCAACGGGTTGGCGATCAAGGCGGCTGTCGCGGTCGTTCTGATCGGCGTGCTTACGTTCCTGGGGCTGGCCCCACGCATCCGGGAGTACGAATAGGCCCTCCGCCGACGTCTTGTATGATCTGTCTGCAGTCCACCCCTCGCGGGGAATGTTGAAGGAGATCGAATGTTTCGTCGCATCGCGAATCTGTTCCGAGGCTTTGCCAGTTTGTTCGTCTCTGGCGTCGAGCGCCGCAACCCCGAGGTGCTTCTGGAGGTGGAGCAGGAAAACCTCCGCAAACAGATCGGCAAATTCAATATCGGCCTCGCCTCCCACGCCGGCTTGATCGAGCGGATCATCGGTCAGGTGCGCAAACTCGAAACCGAAGAAGCAGATCTGCGCGCAAAAATCGCCGCCAATGTGAAGTTCGGCAACCGCACGGCGGCGGGTCAGTATGCACTGCGTCTGCAGACGGTGGAGCGGGAACTGGTCGAAAATCGACAGCAGATCGATCAGGGCGAAACGACGTACAAGGAACTGGTGCGCGCGCGGGATGTCGCGCTTTCGATGGCGCGAGCCAAGATCGAGACGCTGAAGTCCGGCATCAGCGACCTGAAGATGAAGCGGGCGATGGCGGAAATTACGGAGATGGCCTCGGGTATGGTGACGCAGCTCGGCGGCTCCGGGGACACGCTGAACCGGCTCGAAAGCATGGTGGACGAAGAGCGCTACAAAGCCGGCGGCCGGGTGCGCGTGGCCGTCGACAGCCTTGATTTGCATGATGTGCATATCCGCGAGGCCGAGCAGAATGCCATGGCCGAGCAAGCGCTCGAGCAGTTCGAAAGCCGCCAGGCGGCTCCGCGCGAGTCGCCCCCGCGCCAGTTGGGA
This sequence comes from uncultured Granulicella sp., assembly GCA_937871785.1. Classification (GTDB taxonomy): domain Bacteria; phylum Acidobacteriota; class Terriglobia; order Terriglobales; family Acidobacteriaceae; genus Granulicella. The sequence continues at coordinate 1,868 of CALMON010000172.1, read as the reverse complement.
ACGGCCATCGCCGTTCCCACTGGTCAGACCGGCAGCGTCGACCACGCTGAAAAGCGCCGCAGCTAAGGCACTTTATTGAAAGATCGCTGCCAATCTGGTCATCCTTCGTCTATGGCGAAGGATGACCATTCGGAATGCTCTAGCTACCCTGAGCCGCCGTCCCTACGGCGTCACAGGATTCCCCACGATATGGCCGCTGCCCTGTTTGCGCAGAAACGGAAGGGCCACCTGAAGGACGGCAAGCGTTCCGAAGATGTTAGTGTCATATCGCACGCACATTGTCCGCGCTTGCTTCTTCGATGGCGCCGATCAGCGGATAGCCAGCGTTGTTGGGAACGATGTCGAGATGACGAATTGCTCATAGGCTTGCGCTACGGCCGTTTTCGCCTGCTCGGGCTGCGTCCCAGCATGGCAACACTGCGCTAGCCGGTTTTGCGCAGGGGAAACCCGGCAGATCGACTGCTGCCATCAAGATTCAGAGTTTCGATTTTTGGAATCTCCGGTGCACGGAGGAGCGCGACCATGCAGTTCAGTTTTAAGCAGGCCGGCTTATACTTGACGTACAAGTACGATGGATAACCCTTCGAGTAAGCGCTTTGCTGTTGATAGCCAAGTATTCTGGGGAAGCGGAGTTCTGAGCGATGGGTGTTCGAGAAAGGCAGACAAGAGACAAGGAGGCTTTTCGCAGTAGAATCCTGGACGCGGCAAGACACTTGATTCAGGAGAATGGCTACGAAAAGTTAACCATTCGAAAGATCGCCGATCGCATCGAGTACTCCCCGATGTCTCTCTACAATCACTTCGCAGACAAAGACGATATCCTGATCGCGCTGGCGCGAGAGGGATTCGTAAAACTTGGCAAGGCGCTGCCCAGGCCCGGTAGTGGTGAACCGCTTACCGTATTGCGTAAGGCGATGCTGCAATACATCGACTTCGGTCTAAAACACGCGGACGAGTATGAGCTCGTGTTTATGACACGCCGCGCCATTCGGACAAAGCCCACGAACAAGGCATCCGCAGAGTCAAACATTCCTAATGACGCGGGTGGACAAAGTGCCTTCCAGCGCATGTTGAGCTATGTCGACGATGCACTCGCAGCAAAGTCGGTCGTTGGGGAACGTTTTGAAGTGGCAAAGGTTCTATGGGCGGGCATTCATGGCTGCGTCTCCCTGCAGGTTACGCAAACAGCCTTCCCTTTTGGTCCACCCCGCCTGTTTGCGGAACTGCTGGTCGACACGCTGATTAACGGCATTCGCAAATAGGAAAGTTGGGCGTGTCAGCAGCTCAGTTCTCCGGTTCGCTCTTCATCTCGTTACTTTCGCGATGGTGAAACTGAAGACGATGCAGTTACCCGTCAGTCCGAGCTTGTCGGCCCGCATCAACACCTGCATGCCGGGCTGAAGATAACGGCGCTCCGCGAGCGCCTCACGGATCGTCGGCTCCAGGAGCGCGGACTGTACATTGCGGAATCCGCCGAGAGCTGCTTCGAGCACGCCCAGCGCAAGCTGCCGGCCGCCAGGCCTGCGCGTCAGCACACCGTCTGAGGTGCCTGAAAGCAAGATTGTTCGAGGCACCAGCTTGCCGTCCTCAACCGGCAGACGCACCTGACGGCCGTTGCATTCCCAGCTTCGAGACTGATCCGCGAAGATTCTGTAACGCATGGCTTTACTCCTGTTTGAGTCCTGAATTGTGAGAAGAAAGTCTCCCAGCGTTCGCACATCACCATCATGCCGTTGGAAACTGCTGGGCGACGGTCGAAGGAGCTTAGTAATGCATGTTCAATGTCGTTGTCTGATCCGGGCTGTTCACTTCAATCTTGGCTTCATCGAACTTGGGCGGGTGGGTGTGGGAGGTCACATTGTTCGAAA
>CALMON010000171.1 GCA_937871785.1 uncultured Granulicella sp. | reverse complement strand
TTTTGGGCGTGCATGCGGTTTTCGGCCTGGTCGAAGACGACCGAGTTGGGGCCGTCGAGCACGGCGTCGGTGACTTCGGCGCCGCGGTGCGCGGGGAGGCAGTGCATGAAGGCGGCCGAGGCCTGCGCGTGCGACATCAGCTCTTCGTTCACCTGGAAGGGCTTGAAGATGGGCGCGCGGCGGGCGGCTTCGTGCTCCTGGCCCATGCTGGTGCAGACGTCGGTGTAGACCGCGTCGGCTTCCTTGACGGCAGCGACAGGATCGTGGGTGAGCGCGATGCTGCCGCCAGTGGTTTCGGCGATCGCCATAGCCTTGTGGATCATGTCCAGTTTTGGTTCGAAACCCTTCGGGGTGCAGACAGTGCAGTGTGCACCGAGCTGCGCGGCCGTCAGCATCAGCGAGTGGCACACGTTGTTGCCGTCGCCTATGTAGGTGAACTTGAGGCCGTCGACGGGGCCGAAGCGCTCCTCCAACGTCATAAAGTCCGCGATGGCCTGGCAGGGGTGCTCTAAATCGCTAAGGGCGTTGATGACGGGCACCCGCGCGTTGGCGGCCATTTCGGTGATGGTCTCGTGCGAGAACGTGCGCAGGACGATCACGTCCATCCAGCGCTCGAGATTGCGCGCGACGTCCGGGATCGATTCGCGCTCGCCGAGCGGCGCGGCGGTCTGGTCGACGAAGCTGGTCGCACCGCCGACACCCTTCATCGCGACTTCAAACGTCAGCCGCGTGCGCAGCGACGCTTTCTCGAAAAACATGACCATCTGCTTGGCGTCGAGCGCGTGCCGGAAATCCTCAGGAGTGCGCTTGACGGCGTGCGCGAGCTCCATGATCGCGGCAACTTCCTGCACGGAAAGATCGGTGACCGAGCACAGGTCTCGGCCATGCAGACCCTTGGCGGCTTCGGTAAAGGCGGCGTCGGACTGAATGCCGAGCGTAACGGTGGGCTTGGGCGCGTTGGAGTCTTGAGGCGTCATGATAAGGGTCTTTGTAGCCATTGCGGGTGGATCTCCGTTGTGTACTGGTGCCGGCGTTCGAGAGAGTTGAGGTTCGTTCGAGCCGTGAGTTTCGAGCTTTGACCGGTGACGAGCTAGGAGGTGGTCTGGGACTCCGTCATCGCTTCCTGCGTGGCCGGGGCGTGCTGCTGGAGGAGAGCGTCGAGCGCCTGAACAGCTTGGTCGACATGCTCGCGCGCAATAAGGTAGGGCGGCAGAAAGCGAAGCACGGTATCGTGCGTGCGGTTGAGCAGGATGCCGCGGTCGCGCATTCCTTCAAGCACCGCGCCGGCGGCGTCGGCACTGTGGAGCTCGAGGCCGATCATGAGGCCGGCACCGCGAACAGCCGCTATGATGTCGTGCCGGGAGGCGAGACCGTTCAGTTGATCGACGAAATAGCCGCCGACGTCGCTCACGTGCGCGAGCAGGTCGTCGCCCTTGATGGTGTCGATCACGGCGATGGCCACCGCACAGGCGAACGGATTGCCGCCAAACGTCGTCCCGTGCATGCCGGGGGTGAAGGCCTGGGCGACGGCTTCGGTGCAAAGCATCGCACCCACTGGAATGCCGCCGGCGAGCGGCTTGGCGAGCGTGGTGATGTCGGGCATGACGTTGAAGTGCTGGTAGGCGCACCACTCGCCGGTACGGCCCATGCCGGACTGGATTTCGTCAAGCAGCAGCAGAGCTCCGGTGGAGTCACACAGCCGGCGCGCTTCGGCGAGGAACTCCGCAGAGACGAAATGGATGCCGCCTTCGCCCTGCAGCACCTCGATGCAGATGCCGCAAACTTCTTCGCTGAAGGCAGCGCGCAGAGCCGCGACATCGTTGTGCGGCACGAAATGAACGTCCGGCATCACGGGCTGGAACGGCATGCGGTAGGCATCTTTGTGCGTGGTCGCGACCGAGCCCATGGTGCGGCCATGAAAGCTGGACTCCAGCGCCAGAAAGCGCCGTCCCAGCTTCTTGCCCTGCGCGTTCAGCATTCCGGCGTGGGCGCGGGCGAGCTTCAGCGCCGCCTCCCAGGCCTCGGTTCCGGAGTTGCACAGGAACACGCGGTCCATGCCGGTGATCTCGGTCAGTCGCAGCGCAAGCTCCGTCGTTCCGCTATGAAAGAAGAGATTGCTGGTATGCAGCAGCGTACCGGCCTGTGCGTTGATCGCCGCAGTGATGGCCGGATGTCCGTAGCCCAGCGCGCTGACGCCGATGCCGCTCAACAGATCGAGGTACTGCTTGCCGGTTTCGTCATACACATGCACGCCTTCGCCGCGCACAAGCTGCAGCGGGTAGCGCGCGTAGGTGTTCATGACGAGCTTCGGTTCGGCGGACTGGAGATCGGCGAGGGTAGGCATGGTGGGCTCCGGGGAGGCGGTAGCAGCGAAAGCAGATCCCTTCGCTTCGCTGCGGGGTGACAAACAAAGAGAAAGTGTAAAGGCGAGGAAGCCGGGCTTATGCGACGCGGACTTCCGTGCCGTGGTTGATGCGTGTGCTGGCGAAATCCGGAAGCACGGCGGCGGACTCTGCCGGAAGAATGCGGACGCGCGTAACGCCGCCGAGCAGGGCCTCTTTGCAGGCGTTCAGCTTCGGCAGCATACCGCCCGAAACAACCGCGGCCTGTTCCATCGCGGGCACTTCTTTTAGCGAAAGCCAGCGCAGCACGTTGCCGTCGGCACCCTTGACCCCCGGGACGTCGGTCAGGAAGACAAGCGCATCGGCTTTGGTGGCGATAGCGCAGGCCGCGGCCATTTCATCGGCGTTGATGTTGTAATACTCGCCGTCCATGCCGAGCGCGATGCTGCTGATGACCGGAACGGCGCCCATGGCCCAGATGGCGTCGAGCCACTTGGGGTCCGTGGCGGCGATTTCGCCGACAAAGCCGAGATCGTGCTCGGTCTTCTTTTTGCGCGCGCGGAACACGTGGCCGTCGCCTCCGGTGAGGCCCATGGCGGCCTGGCCGCACTGGCCGATCGCCGCGACCAGCGACTTGTTGACGCGGCCGCCCAGAACCATCAGCGCGGCGTCGCGGGTTTCCGCGTCCGTAATGCGCAGGCCGGCGACGAACTCGGATTTCTTACCCATCTGCGCGAGCAGCTTGGTAAGCTGCACACCGCCGCCATGGACGACCGCCACGCGGTGACCATCCTTGCACAGGTCCGCGATGGCACGGGAGCAGGTGGCGAGAACTCCGGGATTTTCAATGGCGACGCCGCCAAGCTTGATGACAAATTTCATGGTGACTCCGAAAAGAAAAGTGCGAATACTAAGAACGGGGGCGCGGCAAGCCGGTATGCCCTGTCATACGAGCCCCTCCGCTTCGTGCCAGCCGGCCATCAGATTCATATTCTGGACGGCTTGCGAAGAGGCTCCTTTGAGAAGATTGTCGAGGCAGCTGACGATTACGAGCCGTTTCGCGTCAGGACCTAGCTGAAAGCCGATATCGCAGAAGCCGGTACGGACGACATGCTGGATCTGCGGAAGCATCGGTGACGGACGCACCCGGACCATCGGCGCGGCGGCGTAGAAGTCGTAGAAGCAGTTTTGGAGGTCGATCTGCGAACTCGGCTCGTTGAGCCGGACATAGATGGTCGAAAGAATGCCGCGCGGAATAGGCAGCAGGTGTGGGGTGAACTGCATCTGGCCGGCGGTCAGGTGGAGCTGCTCCAGCAGCTCACCGGTGTGGCGATGGCCGAAGACGGCGTAGGCGGAAAGGTTGTCGGCCGCGTACATAAAGTGCGTGTTGGCGGAGGGTGTTTTCCCCGCACCCGAGACGCCCGATTTGGCGTCGGCCACGATGCCGACGTTCAGATCGACCAGGTTGGCGCGCAGCAGGGGAGCGAGCGCCAGAATGATCGACGTGGCATAGCAGCCCGGGTTGGCCACCAGCCGGGCGTGCGCGATCGCCGCGCCGTGCAGCTCCGGCGAGCCGTACACGGCCTCCCCTTGCAACGCGGACGCCAGCGCGGTGTCCGCGTCGGTCAACTTGTAAATAGCGCGGTTTTCTTCGTGCCGCAGGCGCCACGCCGCGGACAGGTCGATGACCCTGATGCCGTGGCCGAGAGCTTCCGGAACCCACTCGCGAGCCTGTTCATGCGGCGTCGCCGTGAACAGCACTTCGATGCCCTGAAGCTCGAGCTGCGCAAAATCCGGCTTGCCGGCAAACAGCGAAACGCGGCTGGCGTCGGCGTTCGGTAGACCGGAAAGCTGCGGATGCAGCCCGGTGAGCGACATCGTTGTGCCGTCGAGCTCCGCGGACGTGCGCGTCAAAAAGACCGGCGGCGTTTGCCGCAGGCGGGGGTGCCCCAGCAGCAGGCGGGCGAGCTCGGCTCCGGCGTAGCCGGTAACCCCGGCGACCGCGGTGCGGAGCGTGGCCGCGGGCATGGCGAAGACGGCAGCGCGGTCAGGCAATATACGCCTCCATCCTCGTCGCCACGGTTTCCGCCTGCGCGTTATCGGCGCAGATGATCAGCACCGTATTGTCGCCGGCGATGGTGCCGACAACTTCGATCCACTCTTCGTAGTCGAGCCCGGCCGCCACGGGCTGAGCGCCTCCGGTGGTTGTCAGCAGGACGAGCAGATTCTGCGCGCGACGCACCTCAAGGCCGAAGTTTTCGAGCAGGTCTTCGATCAGCGGCATATCGTCGTCTTCGTCGACGGAGGCGGGAAGCGCGTACCCGGTAGGGCCCTTCATCAGCTTCAGGTCGCGGATATCGCGCGAAAGCGTGGCCTGCGTCACATGAAAACCCTTCGTGGCCAGCTTGCGGCGCAGATCATCCTGATTGCTGACGGAGGCCGTCGCCAGAAGTTCCCGGATTGCGCTGTGCCGATGAGTTTTCATGCGTCCGTTGCGTCGTTCTTGCCAGTTTTGAAACGTGAAAAGAGCGACGCGTCAGCGCCACCCCGCGGATGCATAAACATCCACTTACTATGTATAAATATCCACCCGCTTTGTGTCAATATGATGAACAGCCGGGAAGTGGAAATCCTGTGAGACGTACACGCCACCACCGCTGACCGGTCGCCATTTCCTCATTCGGCGGGGACGGTCGTATAGTGAACTATGGCTCAGGTTGAAGTGAATTCCCGCAGGCGCGCTGCCGAAGCGCACCGCGAAGACGAAGTGACCGCGCTCACCGGCGTACCCGTTTCGCAAACGACGCTGCCACTTGCCGATGCAGCCGCTTCGCCGATGCCGTCGCCGTCCTTGCTGGACCCCATGTTCGACAGCGACTCCTGCGGCGTCGGCTTTGTCGCTTCCGCTCTGGGCAAACGCAGCCATAAAATCGTGGAGCATGGATTGACGGCGCTGGCGCGTCTCGCGCATCGCGGCGCGGTGGCGACAGATGGCCTGAGCAGCGACGGCGTCGGTTTGCTGACGGGGATTCCGCGCGAGTTCCTGCTGGCAAACACAGGCCTCGATCTGGCTGCGGACGTCGAACTCGGCGTCGGCATGGTCTTTCTGTCGCCTGACGGTGCGGCGATCGAAGCTGCCCTGGAACGCTGCTTGATAGCGCAGGGCATGCAGGTGCTCCGGTGGCGGGACGTCCCCGTAAATACCTCCGTGCTGGGCGAAATCGCGCTGAACTCCATGCCGCGCATCCGGCAGGTACTTGTCGTCTACGCGTCCGCGAGTGAAGGTCCCAAGGGCGATATGGACCGGCGGCTCTACCTGGCAAGGAAGCAATTTGAACGCGACTCGGTGGCGGGGGAGGCGTCCAGCTACATTTGCTCTTTATCGTCAAAAACGATCGTCTACAAGGGCCTAAGCCTCGGCTGCCACCTTGGAGACTTTTACCCCGATCTACTCCATGCCGACTTCATTTCGAACTTCATAGTTTTCCATCAACGCTATGCAACCAATACACTTCCGGCATGGCACCGGGCGCAGCCGGCGCGTGTCCTCGGACACAACGGAGAAATCAATACCGTATGGGGGAACCGCGCGCGTATGACCGCCCGGGAGGCTACGCTGCCCGATGAGTGTAAGCCGGTTTTCACGCGTGGCGGTACCGATTCCACGAGTTTGGATGAAGCTGTAGAGATGCTGTCGTTCCACGGGCGCACCATCGCCGAGAGTGTCCGCATGCTGCTGCCACCAGCGGTGACGGAGCGGCGGCACCCCTTTCTTGAGTACCACAAGCAGATCTCCGAGCCGTGGGATGGGCCTGCGGCGATCGCTTTCAGCGACGGCATCGTCGTCGGCGCGGCGCTCGACCGGAACGGTTTGAGGCCGTGCCGCTACGGCATCACGGCGGACGGCCTGGTGGTTGCCGGGTCCGAGGCAGGGCTCGTAGACCTCGACCCCGAAATGCTGATCGAGAGCGGCCGGCTAGGCCCCGGCGAGATGATCGGCGTCGACATGGCCGAGCGCAAGGTGTACCACAACGAAGACATGATGGACGCCTTCGACGCCAAGTTCGCCTATGCGCAACTGGTGGAGGACCAGGAACTCCTGCCTATTGCGGAAACTGGTCTATCGGCTGCCGAACTGGCCGCTGCGCAGAGCGGCTTCGGCTACACTAAGGAAGACCTCAAGATCATTCTGCAGCCTATGGCGTCGAGCGGAAAAGACGCTGTCTGGTCGATGGGCGACGATACGGCGCTGGCCTTTCTGGCAAAATCGCCACGGCCGCTTTATGCCTTTTTCCGCCAACGGTTTGCACAGGTGACGAACCCGGCGATCGATCCATTGCGCGAAGCCATCGTGATTCGGATGCAGACCCGCCTGGGACCCTGGGCGCACCTGTTGGATAATCATGCGCGGTTACCAGGAATCGCGCTGCAGTCGCCATTCCTGTCCCTGGGGCACATGGCAGCTCTGCGCTCCGGCAAGTACGCGGACAAGATGCGCCATGCGGAGATTTCCTGCCTGTTCGCCCCCGAAAAGACCCTCACCGAAGCGCTGGACGACCTGTGCGCCCACGCAGAAGCAGCCGTGCGCGACGGGGTCCGCCTGCTGATCGTGACCGACCGCGGTGCTTCCGCCACAGCCCTTCCGATACCTATGGCGCTGGCTTCCGCTGCCGTTCACCAGAGTCTCGTAAGTGCTGGCCTAAGAACGCTTTGCGGCATTGCTGTTGAAGCAGGGGATTGCCGTGACATTCACCACGCAGCGGTGCTGATCGGCTATGGCGCGGGGGCAGTTTGCCCGTGGCTGGCTCTTGAAACGGCGCGCTCCCTGGCACCGGACGGCGTGGACGGCGCGGCGCACATGATGAAGGCGCTTGATGCGGGGCTGGCCAAGGTGATGTCGAAAATGGGCATCTCCGTAGTGGACAGTTATCGCGGGGCGGGGCTGTTCGACATCCTCGGACTCCATACGGAAATTGTCGACCGCTGCTTTCCGAGAACCCCCGCGCCGCTCTCCGGTATCGGTTTCGCCGAAGTAGACCGGAGGCTGCGGGCAACCTGGCTGGCAGAGGTTCCGGTCGAGCCCGCCCCCGTGATGAAGGCCGCTGAGCTTCCGGATTTTGGCTGGGTACGGTTCCGCAAGGCGGATGCCGCCGAGCCGCACATCTGGCAGCCGCCCACGGTCAAGGCGCTGCAAACAGTTGTCGGCAGCACGCGCGCCGGGGTGCCGAGCGCGGATCAGCCGGCAGCCTTTGCCATCTTCAGCGAAGGGGTGGACGGCCGCGAAGCAGCCACGCTGCGCGACCTGCTGGAAATCCGGCCAGCCGGGGCGCAACTGACGTTGGACGCCGTGGAGCCGGTCGAAAGCATTTACACGCGGTTTGTGTCGAGCGCGATGAGCCTCGGGAGTTTGAGCCCGGAAGCGCACCAGACCATTACCGAGGGGATGAACCTGCTCGGCGGCCGCTCCAATACAGGAGAAGGCGGCGAAGACCCGGTCGTCTATCGGCCCTTTGCGGCTGCTTTACAACGAACAGACTCTTGGGAACCCGAGTCCGGCGGTCTTGCGGTGGCGGAAGTGGTGACCGCGCCGGCAGTCCATACCTCGCTCAATAACAAGATTAAGCAGATTGCTTCCGGCCGGTTCGGCGTCACGGCCGAGTACCTGGCCCATGCGGACGAGATCGAAATCAAGGTCGCGCAAGGAGCGAAGCCAGGGGAAGGTGGGCAGTTGCCGGGGCACAAAGTTTCCGGGCTGATCGCACGGCTGCGCCACGCGCAGCCAGGGGTGCCGCTGATTTCGCCTCCGCCGCACCACGACATTTATTCGATCGAAGATCTCGCGCAACTGATCTATGACCTGAAGCGCGTGAACCCGCGCGCGGCTGTTGGGGTAAAACTGGTTTCAAGCTGCGGGGTGGGCACGGTGGCGGCGGGTGTCGCGAAAGCGTACGCCGATTTCATCGTGATCGCCGGGAATACCGGGGGAACGGGCGCGGCGGCGCTTTCCAGCATCAAGTATGCCGGCAACCCTTGGGAACTCGGCTTGGCGGAAGCGCAGCAAAGCCTGATGGCGAACGGGATGCGCGACCGCGTGAAACTGCGCACCGATGGCGGCATCGCGACGGCGCGCGACGTTCTAGTAGCGGCGCTGCTGGGCGCGGACGAGTACGCCTTCGGGACGGCGGTGCTCGTCTCACTGGGCTGCGACATGGCTCGGCAATGCCATTTGAACACCTGTCCAGTGGGCATTGCGACGCAGCGGCCAGAATTGCGGGCGAAATTCCGGGGCAAGCCACAGCATGTGGTGGCCTTTTTTACGCAACTCGCGACCGATCTGCGCCGGCTGCTGGCCAAGTTCGGGTTGGCTTCTCTTGAGGAGGCGACTGGTCGCGTGGACCTGTTGGAACAGGTGCGTGCCGATGGCGGTCTGGACCTGAGCCGGATGCTGGCGCAAACCGGGAAGGGACCGCGACGGTACCTCGGGATCAAGAACGACCGGCCCGGCGAAGACCATCCGCTGGATGAACCGTGGACCGAGCCGGCGCTGGAAGCGGCGCGCGCGGGCAAGCCGTTCCGTGTCGAGCAGCCGATCACCAACGCGCATCGATCGGTTGGGGCGCGGCTGGCTGGGGAACTCGGCGTTCAACGGGCTGCCGGCTCAGTGGGCGCGGTGGATGCCAGGTTCGACCTGACCGGGACGGCAGGGCAGAGCTTCGGCGCGTTTGCGGCGGAAGGGATGACGCTGATTCTGACCGGGCAGGCAAACGATTTCGTCGGCAAGGGGCTTTCCGGAGGGACGCTGATTCTGCGGGCGACCGGGCGCGCGGCGGAGAACTCCGCAGAACACGTGCTGCTGGGCAACGTGGCTCTGTATGGCGCTACGGCGGGACGGATGTTTGCGGCGGGGCAGTGCGGTGAACGCTTTGCGGTGCGGAACTCGGGTGTGACGGCCGTCGTCGAAGGCGTGGGCGACCATGCCTGCGAGTACATGACTGGCGGCATGGCGGTGATTCTGGGCCGGGTCGGCATCAATTTTGGCGCCGGCATGACGGGCGGTCTGGCTTGGGTGCTGGATCGCGGCGGAAAGATGCAGCGGGACGAGCGGTTCCACACGGAATTTCTAGAGGCAGTGCCGTTTCGGTCGGCTTCAGAAGAGCAGCGGGATGGACTGAAGGGTTTGCTGGAAGAGCATGTGCGGTTGTCGCGGTCGGTGTTGGCACAGGGTTTGCTGGCCGACTGGCAACCGGCGGCAGAGGAGTTTGTTCTGTTCGTGCCCAAGCCGCAGGCCTAGCGGTATCCGGGATTGGGTTGCGTTTTGAGTCGTCGGTGGTCAGTTGTGAGTGGGTCCCGTAACTACTTCGGCAGGCCGGCACGGCGGTGGGGGACCTTGGCGAAGACGGACCAGTCCTGGTC
>CALMON010000170.1:21838-23042 GCA_937871785.1 uncultured Granulicella sp. | reverse complement strand
GAGGAACCAGGCCTTGACGGTCGGTTGATTGAGATACCAGAAGAAATAGAGCGCAAGCGCACACTTGGCGCCGTTCAAGCCGAAGCTCATGTACAAGGTGGAGTGTTGCACTCGTCCTAAGGAGTGGAAGGAAAACAGGGTGAAGCCGGCGAAGGCGGTCTGCAGCAACACCCAGCCGGAGTCGATCAGGATCGCCCATCTTGCGACGTTCTGGCCCTGCCAGTAAAGATATACGAAGACCGCCGCGATCAGGAAGGTGAGGAGGCTGTAGCTCATGGAAATCAAGCCGATGCCGCCCGAGAAGAACGGATTGCGGCTCGTGCCAGCGAGACGAGCAACCATGATTAGCGAGTACGCCATGAGAACGACTTCCAGGCAAAGAATCAGAACCATAAGGATGGTCGTGTTCTTGACTCCTTCGGGGCGGGTGGCGTCGGCGGTGGTGGACATGATGACTCGGAGTGTAGCGCAGGCCTAAGATATACGCGAGGGATTTCGCCATGGGACTGAGCGACCAGCCGTTCGAGATAACCTGCCCGGATTGCGGCGGCGTGATGAAGGTAGACCCGGTGACGCGGTCTGTGATTGCGCACACAGCGGCTCCGCGCAAGAAAACCTTTGGCGACTTTGGCGAGGCGGCGCGGGCGCTGAAGGACGCGGACGCGCGGCGCGACTCGCTGTTTGCCCAGAGTGTGCAGGCGGAAAAAAACAAGGACGACGTGATGGCGAAGAAGTTTGCGGAAGCCGTGAAGGCCGCGAAGAAGTCGCCGATCACGGACCGGCCGCTGCGGGACTTTGATCTGGAGTAGAGCGACGAACTCCTGTTCCGCAGGCCGGGCCACCCTTCCGGGTGGCCGCCTAGTAGACTGGAGGCTATGCCTCCGATTTTGAACGCGCAAGGTGTGGGGAAACGCTTCGGGGCGACTCCGCTTTTTCAGAATATTTCGTTTCCGGTTTCCGATGGAGACCGCATCGGCCTTATCGGCCCGAACGGTGCCGGCAAGTCGACGCTGCTGGCCGTGCTGGCGGGGGACTCCGAACCTGACAGCGGCGACGTGACGACGCGCAAGCGGGCGCGCATCGGTTATGTGCGCCAGGTTTCGGAATTTGAGGCGGGTGTCACCGCCCGACTGGCGCTGGAACGCGCTTTGACCGCGAGCGGCGTGCCCGAAGGCGAGCGCGAGCAGCGGTTGCGGGAAACGCT
>CALMON010000170.1:12307-21828 GCA_937871785.1 uncultured Granulicella sp. | reverse complement strand
GGCTGGCGCAAGCGGCTGGCGATTGCGGAAGCTATCGTCTCTGCACCGGACGTCCTGTTGCTTGATGAGCCGACCAACCATCTCGATCTTGAAGGCATCGAGTGGCTCGAAGGGATGCTGAAGCAAGCGGCATATGCGTGTGTCGTTGTCACACATGATCGCTATTTTCTGGAGAACGTGGCCACCGAGGTCGTCGAGTTGAGCCGGGTGTACGCCGAAGGCGCGCTGCGGGTGCGGGGGACGTACTCGAAATTTCTGGAGGGCCGCGAGCAATATACGGAGGCGCAGCAGCGCATGCAGGAGGGTCTGCGCAACCGCGTGAACATCGAGATCGACTGGCTTCGCCGCGGGCCCAAGGCGCGCGCCACGAAGGCGAAGGCGCGCATCGACAACGCGCATGGGCTGATCGCCAAGCTGGCCGATGTGGATTCGCGCACGCGGGCGGTCAACGCGACGATAGAGTTCAGCGGCACCGACCGGCAATCCAAGCGGCTGATTGAAATGGAAGGCGTCGGCGTGACACTGGGCGGCAAGGAGATTCTGCGCGACGTAAACTTCATGGTCGCGAACGGCGTGCGCGTCGGGCTTGTGGGGCCGAACGGCAGCGGCAAAACGACGCTGCTGAAGGTGATGACCGGCGATCTCGAACCGACGGCAGGGCTCGTAAAGCGCGCGAACAGTTTGAAGGTGGTGTACTTTTCGCAGATGCGTGAGCTGGACGAGAACCTGACGCTGCGGCGTGCGCTCGCACCTGACTCGGATGCGGTGGTGTACCAGGACCGCGTCGTACACGTGGCGAGTTACGCGGCGAAGTTTCTGTTTTCGGGTGACCAGTTGAACCAGCCAGTCGAGCGGTTGAGCGGCGGCGAGCGGGCGCGCGTACTGATCGCGCGGCTTATGCTGCAGCAAGCCGATGTGTTGATGCTCGACGAGCCGACCAACGATCTCGACATCCCGACGCTGGAGATTCTGGAAGAGTCGTTGCTCGAGTTCAAGGGCGCGCTGGTGCTGGTTACGCACGATCGCTACATGCTCGATCGGGTGTCCAACGTCGTGCTCGGTTTGGACGGGCGAGGGAACGCGGCTATTTTCGCCGATTACGCGCAGTGGGAAGAGTGGAAAGCAGAAACGGCGGGCGGCGGCGAAGTGGGAGCGGAGAAGCTTTCCGGGTTGCCGGCGTCCACCCAGCCTGCGAGCACCAAGGGCGCGGCGAAGAAGAAACTGTCCTACATGGAACAGCGCGAATTTGACGGCATCGAGGCGCGCGTGGAAGCGGCTGACACCCTGATGGAAGCGGCCCATGACCGGCTGGAAGACCCAAAGGTCGGTACTGATCCGAAACTGTTGACGGAGGCTCTGGCGCAGATGGAGCGTGCGCAGGAAGAGCACGACGCGGCGTACGCGCGATGGGCGGAGTTGACGGAAAAGGCTGGCGCCTAAAAGCGTCAGTCTTTGCGGATCACGTCGCCATTCTTCATCACGAAACTCGGCTTTTCGAGCACCTTGATGTCGGTGAGCGGGTTGCCGGGAACGGCGATGACATCCGCATAGAAGCCGGGCTTTAGCTGGCCGAGATCCTCGGCCCAGTCAAGCAGTTTGGCACCGTTCAGCAGGCCGGCGCGGAGCGTGTCGGCGGGTGACATGCCGTATTGGACCATCAGTTCATATTCGCGCGCCTGCGTGCCGTGCGGAAAAGGGCCGACGTCCGAGCCAACCGCGAACGGGACGCCGGCAGCCATCTGCCGCTTGAACTGGGCTGCGTGGAAGGCCTGCTGGGTGCGGTAGCGAGAGCCGTCGCCGCGGCCAGGGTGCTCGGCAAAGTATTCGACGATGGCGAAGGTGGGCACGGCGTAAATCTGCTTCTGCTGCATGAGTTGCATGGTCGCGGCGGAAAGCGAGTAGGCGTGGTCGACGCTGGCGACTCCGGCCTGCACGGCGAAGCCGGTGCCGGGCTCACCCGTGGCGTGCACGGCGACGCGCGAGCCGGTGCGATGGGCTTCGGCGACCGCCGTCGTCAGCTCGTCGAAGGTGTACTGGTAGGGCGTGGTAAAGGTGTCGCCGTCGAGGCGGTCGCGGCCGGTTTCGTAGATTTTGGTGAAGTCGGCTCCGCCTTTACGCTGCTCCCGAATGACGTGGACGATCTCAGCGGCGGAGTCGGCATAGTCGGCGTTCGAAAGAACGTGCTGTTCGGGGTTGTAGCCGATGGCGTCTTCGTGGCCGCCGGTAATGTCGACCGCGTTGCAACTGACGCGCAGGCGCGGGCCAGGGATTTCGCCACGATTGATCGCGTTGCGCACGGCGACGTCGGCACAGCCGGCACCCTCGGTGCCCATGTCGCGCTCGGCCGTGAAGCCGGCGAGGAGGTCGGCGCGGGCGGCAGCGGCGGCTCCGAGCACGCGCTGCGGCACGGATTCCTCGACGGTCTGCAGGTCTTCAGCGCCTGGATGGAGGAAAAGGTGTATATGGGCATCGATGAGCCCGGGCATCAGCGTCGTGTCGCCGAGGTCAATACGCTGCGCGCCTGCCGGATGGGTGACGTGTGTTCCCGCTTCACGGATGCGATTGCCTTCAATGAGGATCTCGCCCGGAGTGACGACCGCACCGGCGGTAACGTCGAGCAGACGCGTGGCGTGCAGGACTGTCAGTTTCGGTGCGGGCTGCTGGGCGTACGCGGTGAAGGCGCCAGCGGCGAGAGTGACGCAGGGAAGTACGTACCTGATTCGCATGGATGCTTCGAGGATACCGCAGGGAATCTTTGTACGTCGAAAGCTCGCTTAGGTTTCGTCGAGCTATGAGCTATGAGCTATGAGCTATGAGTGTGAGCAAGAGCCGAGCGCGATGCCCTGGCTGCTGGGCGGTTGGCTGATCGTGTACACAGGGTCGCCGATGGCGATAGCTCCCGGCGTTTGCACCTGGGCGTACATACCGAGGCGGCCCTGATGAGCCTGCGACAGGTGCCGCAGCAGCGTCGGGTGCGGCGTGGTCGTCACGGGGTCGAGCGAAACGATGCGGCAGCGCGGAATGCGCTCGCGGAGGCGGAGCTCGGCGGTAATCCGAGCCGCAGGAAGTGGCCCGCGAGAGCGTCTTCCGCAAAGGGCTGGCTGTCGTCGAGTTCAAGCACGATGTTCGAGCGGAAGCGCTGCGGGTCGAGCGCTTCGGTAAGCTCCTGGCTGAGAGTCTGGAGGGTGGCCAGGGAGTGCAACGCGACCGGGCGGACATCCGTGATCGGCTTGACGGAGTGCTGCAAGGCGAGAGTGGCACCGGTTGCGGCAAGGTGCTCGTGCAAAAAGGCGAGCAGCGCGGCCGAGTCGACCGGGAAACGTTCGCCGATGGGCGTGGTGACAACGGGCAGGGCGTCCGGCGAGTGGAGGGTCGCGCTGTACCGAAGCAGCGCGGTGCGCTCGCGGCTGGCGAGCAGTGGCGCGCCGAGAGGAGCGGCGGTACTGGTGAAGGCGTAGCGGCGATCGCCGGTAAGACCGTACTGGTCGAGAGTAGCGGCGGTGAGCGATTCGCCGCGCATGCCTTTGACCGGGTAGCGCCATAGGGCGGCAATGCGGCCGATGCGGCGGGTCATGGTGTGTCTGCTGTTAGCTGGGCGACCACTGCTCATCCGCGCTGGGACCGTAGAGCGCGGGAACAGGCAGTTGGTTGAGGCGAAGGTACACGCCTAGCTGCGCCGTGTGGTGGATGAGGTGGTCGAAGCATAGGGAGCGGAAGCTTTTCGAGCGCGTGTCATGCGAGATGAGGTGCTCGCCGAAGCTGAATTTCCAGAGCTGCTGCAAGTGCTCGTCGCTGGCGGCGGCGAGCGCAGCGCGGCATGTGGCGGAGGTCTCGTCAAGGCGGGCGACGGCGTTGGCGGCTGTTGTAAAGGTAAAGTCGGCTTGCGGGCGCGGCGAGTTGGCCATGTCCATATCGGCGTCTTCCATGGTGTAAAGGCCGAACAGCGGCATGGTAGCGCAGTGCATCGCGAGTTTGCCGAGCTTCATTGACTTCTCATGCGGCGCAAAGTCACCAAGGGGGTCGGGCAGGCGCTCCAGAGTGCGGCGGGTGTTCGCGATTTCGTTGTCATAGTCTTCGAGCAGGACTTCAGCGATGGTCATAGGGTGTCCTTGGCGTTCGCGGGCGGAACTCTAGATTCCGGTGATGTTGAAACCGCAATCGACATACGTGATTTCGCCCGTTATGCCGCTGGCGAGCTCACTTGAAAGGAACAGGGCGGTATTGCCGACTTCCACCTGTTCGACATTGCGATGCAGCGGGGCGCGCTCGGTCACCTTGTCGAGGATGGTGGCGAAATCGCCGATGCCCCGGGCCGCGAGCGTCTTGATGGGGCCGGCGCTGATCGCGTTGACGCGGATGTTTTTCGGCCCCAGCGAGGCGGCAAGGTAGCGGACCGTGGCTTCGAGCGCGGCCTTGGCGACGCCCATCACGTTGTAGTTGGGGAAGACGACCTGAGAGCCGAAGTAGGTGAGCGTGAGAAGGCTGCCGCCTTCGGTCATCAGCGGAGCGGCCGCGCGGGCGACCGCGATCAGCGAGTAAACGCTGACGTCATGGGCGAGCGCGAAGTCGGCGCGTTTGGTAAGCAGAAAGTCGTTCTTGATGGCGTCGGCGGGCGCAAACGCCACCGAATGCACGACGGTATGGATGACGGGAAAGGCGGCGGCAATCTCGGCAAAGGCGGCGTCAATCTGCGCGTCTTCCGAGACGTCCATCTGGATAGCGCGGGCAGTGCCTGTCTGGCCGAGCGACGCGAGCAGGTCTTCGGCTTCGCGCTTCAGACGCTCGGACTGGTAGCACAGCACAAGCGTAGCGCCGGCGGCGGCGAGCCGTTCGGCAATGGAATAAGCGATGCTGCGCTTGTTGGCGACGCCGAGAATGACGGCGACCTTGCCCTTCATGTCGATCATGGTGCGGCTTGCTCCTGAGAACGGGTTTGATTCAAGTCCGGTTCAGGATAGCAGTTCAACGGGCGCTCCGATTGCATCCGGCGGTCGGAAAGCAAGGGATGCAGGAGCTGAGAGCGAGGGGGGGAAGGCGCGTAGAGCCAAGGTGCTTATGATAGAAGAATGAGTTCCGATGAGGTGCAGTCAAGTCTGGCGATGGAGAGCGACGAGATCGTTTATCGGGAAACCGGTGGGGTCGAGGTGTGGCGCATTCCCGTGGAGGACGTGCTTCTGGTAGCGGAAAATACGACCGCCATCGGCGACACGGACGACTATTTTCTGCAGTTCGGCACGATCAGCGAAGGCGAGCCGTGCCTGACGGCGTGCGCTGTTCCGAGCGATGTCCGCGCATTTCTGGAGGAGCTTGGCGCAAGGCTGGGCAAGCCGCTGAAGCTGAAGCTGGGGAAAACGACCACCCTGGCTTCGCGGGTCATGTGGCCTGACGCGCTCTCTGGGCGGCCGCTGTTTGTTCAGCGCGAAACCGCCCTGCACGAAGGGATGGCCAAGCTCCGTCGGCGGCTGTTTGGTGGACTAACGGAGTGGGTGGTTTCGGCCGAGGTGTTCGATGCCATGAGCCGGAGAGCCTGAGCCAGGTCAGAAGGGTGGGGCTCCGGCGTAGTCGCTGGTGATCACGCTTTGCAGCGCTGTTACCGAAGCACTGTCGGAAAGGTAAAGCCCAAGCTCGCGATTCTGGGTCATGGAAGCGATTGAAAAATTGATCGAACCCATGTACACCGACTGCGTGCTTAAACCGTAGTCCGCCACCATCGCTTTTGCGTGGATGTACAGGCCGGTCGCGGTGTCCGGATAAACGTGGAGGCCGCAACCGGCGGCTTCCAACGCGGAAAAATTGGCATGGTAGCTACCGGTATCGACCATGGCAATGTGCACCGAAACGCCGCGCTGGCAGGCCGCTTCGAGCGCGCTGACGATGTTCGCCGCACTCATTTCTTCATTTTCGACGAGCAGCGTTTTGGTGGCCCCGTTGATGACGCCGAGCAGGGCGGCTTGCGCCGTGGTCGGCGACCAGATGAGGTCGTCGCCGAGCGGCGGCTGGTAGCTGAGTTCGGTCGAGTCTTTGGTGCCTCCTGCGGCGTAGTCGGTGGCGAAGGTGGTCTCGATCGCGGCGATGTCCGCGGCGTCGTTTTCAATCAAGCCGAAGTCGCGCGTGGTGCTGTAGTAGCGACTGGTGAGGTTGAGGGACAGGATCGCCGTCTGCGCGGTATCGACCGTGATGGTTTTCTGATGCGTGGCCTGAAACGCGGTGTTCGACCAAACGGCAGAGCAGTTCGTCACAGCGTTGAGCTGGTTGTAGGCCGGGGTGTTGGACGACTTTTCGAGGCTGGCGTCGAGCACCACGCGCACCTTGACGCCGCGATTGCAGGCCGCCACGAGGTCGGCCGAAAAGGTCGTGTCGACCAGCTCGTACATGGTCATGTCGATGGTCTTTGTGGCGCTGTTGACCAGGTTGTAGAGCGGCGTTACGGAGTTGTCGGACTCGGGGAAGGTGTACAGTGTGCGGGTGATGGTGGCTGCGGTGCCAGAGCCGGAAAGCGCAACCGTCTGCGGCGACGTGGACCCGTTGGTCGTGAAGGTCAGGGTGCTCGAGTAGGTGCTGGCGGCGGCCGGTTTAAAGGTGACCGAAACGGTGCAGCTCGCGCCCGCCGCCAGCGAGGTGCCGCAGGTGGTGGTCTGGGCGAAATTGGCCGCGTTCGCCCCGCCGAGCACGATGCTGTTGATGGTCAACGTCGCTCCGCCGCTGTCGGTAAGCGTCACGATCTGCGTCCCGCTCGTGGTGCTGACGGTGGTAGACGGGAAGGTGAGTGTGCTGGTCGATAAGGAAGCTACCGGGGCGACGCCAGACCCGTTCAAGGTAACCGTCTGCGGCAGCGTGGAAGCGCTTGACGCGACGCTGAGACTGACCGTCGTGGTTCCCGTGGCGCTGGGCGTAAAGCTGACCGGGATGGAGCAGGACGCGCCCGCGGCCAGGGTGGCGCCGCAGGTGGTTGTGAAGGAAAACTCGGCGGCGTTGGTGCCGGTAAGGCTCAAGCCGATGCCGGTAAGCGGGGAGCCGCCGGAGTTCGCAAGCGTAACGGTTTGCGCGGCGGCGGTGCTGTTGACGACCGTGGCGGGGAAGTTGAGGGTCGAAGGTGTAAGAACGGCCTGCGCGGAAGCCGCGGGAGCGACGCCGGTGCCTGAAAGCGTGATGGTTTGCGGCGAGCTGGCCGCATTGTCGGTCAGCGTGATCGCGGCGGTGTAGGCCGCGGCCGCTGAGGGGCTGAACGAGACAGTGATCGCGCACGCACTGCCCGCCGCGATGGTGGCGCCGCAGGTGCTGCTTCGTGCAAAGGCCGTGGGATTCGTGCCGCCTAGGGCGATGCCGGTGAGGTTCAGCGCGGCGGTGCCGCTGTTGGCGAGCGTCACCATCTGCGCCGCGGCCGTGGTGCCGGTGGTGGTCGTGGGGAAAGTCAGCGCCGTCGAAGAAAGCGAAAGACTCGGTGTTCCGGCAGCCGCGGTAGCTGTGCCCGTCAGGCTGATGACCTGCGGCGAGTTGGCGGCGCTGTCGGTAAGCGTCAGCGTGGCGGTGGACATACCGCTGGATGAGGGAGCAAAAGTGACGCTGATCGCGCAAGGGCTGTTGCCGCCCAAAGTGGTGCCGCAGGTGGTGGTGTAGCTGAAGGGAGAGCCACTGGTGGAGCCGGAAAGCGCGAGCGAAAGGCCGGTGAGCGTGGCTGTTCCGTTGTTCTGCAGCGTGATGTTTTGCGCGGCGCTGGTACTGCCGGAGGCGGTGCTGAAGGTGAGGCTGGTGGAGGAAAGGTCAGCCGTGGCGGGCAGGCTGGTGGTCGCTCCGGTTCCGCTGAGCGTGACGGTCTGGGGCGAACTTGTCGCGTTGTCGGCGAGTGTGATTGTGGCGGCGTAGCTTTGCGCGGCGGCCGGGGAAAAGGTGGTGGTAAGGGTGCAGGTGCTGCTGGGTGCGAGCGTTGAACCGCAGGTTGTCATCAGTGCGAAGGCTGTCGGATTGGTGCCGCCGAGAACGGGAGCCGCGCTGAACGTGAGCGCCGCCGTGCCGGTGTTCGC
This sequence comes from uncultured Granulicella sp., assembly GCA_937871785.1. Lineage (GTDB taxonomy): Bacteria > Acidobacteriota > Terriglobia > Terriglobales > Acidobacteriaceae > Granulicella. The sequence goes on along the minus strand of CALMON010000170.1, from coordinate 13,807 downwards.
GAGCGTCACCACCTGGGCCGCGCCCGTGGTGCCAACGGTGCCGGTGAAGCTGAGGGTGGTAGCCGAAAGAGTCACAGCGGGCGCGGTGGCAGGGCTCCCCGTGGTCGTCGGCGCAGTGGAGCTGGAACTTCCGCAGCCTGCCGTGATGAGCAGGAACGACAGTACGGCAAGCAGGCAGGCGGGGCGGAGCGAGATCTGGGTCGGCATCGAGTCCTGGGCAGAGGAGGTGTCTTGGTCCCAGTATACGGGGTGTCGCCGGAGACAGTTGTGCATCGCCGGAAGGTGCCAGAGGGTCTTTTCGCGCGGAGCAGGGGCGACCCAGGCGTGAAGCGCCCAAGACCTTTTCACCTGCTGCTGAGTTTGCTGAAAGTGGGGTGCAGTGGCGCTTTCACAAAGAAAACGCCCCTAACACTCGAAGCCCTGAGCTACTCATGCGGGGAAAATGGTCTAAGCGATCAGCCAGTCGTACTGCTCGTCGGTGAGCGGGACGACGGAAAGGCGGAACTGCCGAAACAGCAGCGAACCCTGGAACACGCCGGCTTCGCGCATTGCCGCGAGCGGCTTTTCACACTTCAAGCGCTTGCCGGCTTTGAGGCGCACCAGCGGCGTTTTGCCGTCGACGGGATCCAGGGCAACGCTGACTACTTTGGCCAGCCCGATGGCCGCTTTGCCTACGTTGGAATGGTAGATAACGCAGGTTTCGCCTTTCTTCATATTACGAAGCGTGATCAGCGCCTGGGGGTTCTTGATGCCATCCCACGTGGTTTCGCCGTCGCGCAGGAGGTCGTCGAAAGAGTATTTGTCGGGCTCGGACTTGAGGAGGTAGCTGGGCATAGGGATTGATCAGTGGTGAGTCTGGAGGGGTGAGCCGTTTGAGTTTAGCCGCCGAGGTCGATGAGGTCCACGCGCGGTATCGTTTGGCCGAGAAAAAGGCTGCCGAGGCGGCGGAATTTGTCGACCGAATCGGTGGCGAAGCACTGGAACGTAGCGTCGATAGCCGAGTTGCCGGCGGGGACGTGGAGGGTCGCGGCGACTGCCTGCGCCGTGGCCGCGGCGGAGTCGATGACGGTCACGTCCGAGCCGAGTTCACGGAGGATGTGGGAGATCGGCCCGCAAAGCAGCGGGTAATGGGTGCAGCCGAGCAGCACCGCTTGCGGATCGCAGGTCGCCAGGGCTTCGCGGAGGTAGATGCGCAGGACCTCGCGGGTAACCGGGTGGTCGGTCCAGCCTTCTTCAACCAGCGGGACCAGCAGTGGGCAGGCTTTTTCGGTGGTTCGGAGGCCGAGAGCGGCGCAACGGTCGCGATAGGCGTGGGAATGGACGGTAGCTTCTGTCGCAAGCAGCAGGATGTCCGGAGATCCTCCGTCATGCAGCGCCACGGCGGCTCGGGCGGCGCGGGCTCCGGGTTCGATGACGCCGACCACCGGGACGGGCACCGCCGTCGTAATTTCCGGGAGCGCGAGCGCCGTGGCGGTATTGCAGGCAATCACAAGCAGGTCG
>CALMON010000170.1:0-12297 GCA_937871785.1 uncultured Granulicella sp. | reverse complement strand
AGCAGGTCGGCTCCGCGGGCGGCCAGTGCGCGGGCGCTTTCCACGGCGTAGCGCGCGATGGTGGTTTGCGACTTGGAGCCGTAGGGGAGGCGAGCGGTATCGCCCAGATACAGGTAGTGGGCGCCCGGAATGAGAGGCAAAAGGGCGCGCAGCACTGTAAGTCCGCCGAAGCCGGAGTCGAATACGCCGATGGTGGGTGCGGTCACAGGCGCTTAGTGGCCGCCGGTCGCCGTGTCGCGCGTCGGATAGGTGCGCAGCAGGTCGGCGTGGCCGGCAAGGGTTTCGTGCGGCTGGCCGTCGACCAGGAAGCGGACCTGCTCAATCTGGGGCAGGTTGGCGTGCAGCGTGCCGAGAATGGAATTCAGCGTCAGCGTTTCGACCTCCACACCTGAAGGGTGCGCGTTGACGAAGCTGCTGCGGAGGTCGATGACGGCGAGCTCGCCGCCGGGCGTCTGCGGCTGCAGGGCGTTGGGGTCTGTGGCTGGAACCGGGATGGTGGCTGCGGCGTCGCCGGCGGACGCGGGAGCCGATGGGTCGACGGCGTGTCCGGCGATGGGCAGCGGCACGAGGAATACCTCGTCGACGGCTGAGCCTGCGGGCAGCGGATGCGCGGCGCCGGGAAGAGCATACTCGGCCACCAGGTGGTCGAGCAAAGCGCGGGCGCGGGCGGTGGTTTCTGTAGGCAGGGCGAGCTGGCGCGGCGTGTTGGTGATGGTGCCGTCGGAGTCGTTAGCAAGCGCGAGCGTGATCGATTCGGGGTTCGTGTAGATGGCGTCGATCGGTGTGTTGTCCTGCAGCGAACTGATGCGGTCGCGGGCGCGCTGGCGCTCGACGAAAAGGAAAATCGCCATGGCGACGATGCAGCCCATAAGCGACCAGAAAACGATGCGCTGGTAGCGGGGAATCATGGCTGGGCCTCCGCGGGGGAAGCGGCTGGGCTGGGCACGGGCGCAGCCGAAGGAGGAGGCGGCAAAGGCACCAGGCGCACGGGGGCCTGTGCTTGGTTTTGCCAGAAGATCAGCGACGCGGCGACGGCGTCGGCGACGCGCTTCTGGTAGCCGTCGTCGGTCAGCGAGCCAAGGTTGCCGGAGCTTTCCGGCGCGAGCTCCAGCACGACAGCGGGGCACGTGAGCGAGTCGACCGGGCGGATGGACGCACGGCTCTGCACCAGCGGCAGCCGGGTGCGGGTGAGCGCCGTGCCGAGTTGGTTGACGAGGGCCTGGCTCGCCGGAATCCACGCCGCCTGCGCGGTGAGCCAGGGGTTCACGGTCGGTTCGGCGGGAAGGGGGTCGAGCTCGGAGCTGTACAGATGAACGCCTTCGCCGCTGCCGGTCGCATGGAGCAGCAAGCAGGCGACAGGGCGCGCGCGGTTGGCGATGCCGGCGCGGTCGTCCAGCGTGAGCGGCGTGCCGGGGATGCTTTGCGCGGCGTCGCTGTCGCGGGTCATCACGACGGTAAAACCGCGCGCGGTGAGCAGCGAGCGCAGCTTGAAAGCGAGGGCGAGCGTCACGTCCTTTTCGGCGACCTGGTCGGAAAGGTGCGAGCCCGCATCGCCGCCGCCGTGACTGGCGTCAAGCAGGATCACGTTGCGGTTTATGGCGATCGGGGCTGTTCCGGGCGCGGTCGTTGGGACGGGCGGCGCTTTGGGCGTCAGCGGCTTGGGCGCGGCAGGTTTCGTGACCGGCTTGGAGACCGGTTTTGCGGCGGGCGGGGTGATGCTGCTGTCCGCGTTGACGATGGGCGCTGCCGGTTTGGGGATTGCCGGTTTCGGCCTGGACACCGGCAGGGGGTTGCCGTCAGGACCCGGAACGGGGGTCGCCTTCGGCACGGGTTTCGGCTTGGGTGCGGTTGCAGGCGTTCCATCCGGGGTGGGGGTCTGCGCGGTAGTTTGTGCAGGAGCTTTGGCGACAGGTTTCGCCACCGTGAGATGGATCGGTCTGGGGGCGCTGTCAGTGGGCACCGGCGTTGCCGTTTGCCCTGGCGCGGCGCGGACAATGGGAGCGGGCGCACCTGATTGCGTCGGCTTTACGCCCGGCGCGGATTTCGTCACTGGCGGTCTGGAGGCCGGCGGGGGTGGCGTCGCGTCCTGAGCACCCGCCGTGGCCGGAGCCGCGAACGCCCACAAGCCCAAGGCAAGCGTCGGCGCGAACAGGCGGGTTGGGAGGCGTGCTGAAGTCACAGGGAAGCGCAATCGTCTATGGGGTACGAACGTGATTGTACCGGCTAAGGTGCTGCCGGTGCGGACGATCTGATGCGGACAATCGGGCGCGGCGGCGTAGACTGGTTTGTATGCGGGTGTTCGGGATCGACTGCGGGACCGAGTTCACAGGGTACGGCGTAGTGGAAGTCGACTTCGACGCGCGCACACCGAAGCTGCGTTATCTGCATGCGGGAGCGGTGAAGCTCGCTAAGAAAGACTCGACTGCCCAGCGGCTGGCGCAGGTGTATGCGGAGCTTTCCGCGTTGTTGGCGCTGTGGGAGCCCGAAATGGTGGCGATCGAAGAGGTTTTTTTTTCCGCAAATGCCAAAAGCGCGCTGAAACTGGGGCAGGTACGCGGGGTGGCCATGCTGGCGGCGGCCAACTGTGGGCTGACGGTCGCCGAGTACGCTCCGCTGTCGATTAAAAGCGCGGTCGTGGGCTACGGGCTGGCTGCCAAGGAGCAGGTGCAGTTCATGGTGGCGCGTCTGCTGGAGCTGGACGTCGCACCCAAACCGGCCGACGCGGCCGACGCTCTGGCCATTGCGATTTGCCACATTCACCACGCGCAAACGGCCGAGGCGCTGCGGCGATGACACTCTGGCCGCTATCAGGCTTGCTTTTGGCCTTCGCGATGCTTGGGCAGGTGCAGACCGCGCCTGGGCCGCAAGCGGCTGCACCCACGCACGCTGAAGCGGGTGCCGCTCCCGAACCCGACTCGGTCGAGTTCAGCTTTGTTCCCCGGGGTGCCGGAGAGCCGGGCTGGTCGCTTCGCTTCATCACCGACACCCGTTGGGGCCAGTACAAAGTGACTGGGGCTTCGACATGGGCGGAGGTGACGGTGGGCCGCGACGTGATGAAGCGGCTTGAGCAAGGGACAGCGGCGGTCAGCGGAGTACGCTGTGAGACCAAGCTCAAGAACATCGCCAAAACAGGCGTGAAAACGATCACCTACGATACCGGAACCTCGACCGCTATGTGCGTCTTCGACTACTCGGACGATGCCGGGCTGAATGAGACGGCCAGCACGTTCCAGGCGATTGCGGAAACCATGCGCCTGGGCGAGAAAATCGCGCACGACCGGCGGTTCGACCACCTCGGTCTCAATGCCGATCTGGAAACATTGATGGACGAAGCCAAGGCCGGACGGGCGATCGAGTTGGGGAACATCGCTCCGGTACTGCAGTCGGTTGTCGACAATGACGACCTGATGGACGTGGTGCGGCGACGCGCGCAAAGCCTGATGCAGGACGCCACGCTGGGTGCGCCAGAGAAGAAGTAAGCTCTACGCGGCGTTTCCGGGTGCCAGCCTTTTGAAGAACTCGGCCATCGCCTCGAGAGGAACGGCTTCCGAGCGGGCCTGCGGTGGAATGCTCCCCGGCCATGCGGCGGTAAGTTGGGCCGCGTTGTAGCCGGCATGGCGCAAATTGTTGTTGAGCGTTTTACGCTTCTGCGCAAACGTGGCGCGCAGAAAGGCATTAAAACCGTCGGGGTCGACGCCGAGTTCGGCGAAACGGGGAGCAAAGTCGAGCCGCAGGACCGTGGAATGGACATCGGGCGGCGGGTTGAAGGCCGCTGGCGGCAGCGTGAAGAGCGGCTCGACGTGAGCGTGCATCTGGGTGAAGGCGGAAAGCGCGCCGTAGTCGCTGCCGCCCGGCGGCGAGGCGATGCGGTCGGCCACTTCGCGCTGCACCATGACAACGGCGCGGCGGAGGACGCCCGCTCGCGCGGCAGCGTAGAGGTGCAGCAGGATGTCCGACGTGATGTAGTACGGGAGATTGCCGATCACGTCCAGAGTGCTTGTGTGTTGGGAGCTTTGTTCAGCATGGAGCGATGAGGTTGTGAGCGGGGAAGGTATGAGGGTGACGAGGTCGGATTGAAGGACGTCCGCATGGTGGATGGTGACGTGCGGGTCGTTGCGAAAGCGGAAGGTGAGCTCCCGGGCGAGAGCGGGGTCGAACTCGATGCAGTGAAGCCGAGCGCAGCGTGGCGCGAGCAGGGCCGTGATGGCACCGTGACCGGGGCCGACTTCAACGACGGTGCGGGCGCTCGTGTCGCCGAGAGACAACGCGATGCGTTCGCAGGCGTTTTGGTCGACGAGGAAGTTCTGGCCGAGCTTGGGTTTCTTAGGCATGGTGTCGGCGGCTCGCGAAAAAAACAGGTATGCCGGCCAGGATTACGGCGGTGCCGAGCAGGGAGTTGCGCGGCTGGTCCATGTAGCTGAAAACGAGAAGCACCAGAGCCGCGAGAATAAACAGCGCAGGAACGACCGGGTAGCCCGTGACGCGGTAGGGCCGTAGGGCATTAGGCTGGCGGCGGCGAAAGACGAAGACGGTCGCGGCGGTAAGAGCGTAAAAGAGCCATTCGGAAAAGATGGCGAGCGAGAACAGCGCCTGGAACTTGCCGATGACGAGCAGCAGCACCGTGCTGAGAGCGGCCTGCAGCAGAAGGCTGGCGGATGGTGTGTGGAAGCGCGGGCTGATGCGTGCGAGCGCCGCGGGGAAGAGACCGTCGCGGGCGGCGGCGAACGGCACGCGCGCCCCCGAAAGCGAGCTGCCGACAAACGTCGCGCCAATACTGACAGCCATGCCGACCGACACCAGGGCGGCTCCGGCATGGCCGGCGACCAGAGCCAAGGCGTCCGCTGCCGGGCGCGCCGCCATGGCGACTGCGGCTGCAGGCAGAACGTACTGCACCGCCGCGTTGGTGAGCATGTAGAGCGCGCCGACGGTCGCCACTCCACCGATAAGCGCAAGCGGGAGAGCGCGTTCCGGGTTCTTCACCTCCCCGGCCATTTGCGACACATCCGACCAGCCGTCATACGCCCAGAGCGCGGCGATCAGCGCGACCATGAAGCCGCTGACGCCTCCGCGCGCGCCAGGGAACACCGTTGAAAAATGATGGACGCTGCCATGGCGCAGGCTGCTGAAGCAGACCCCCGCGATGATGAGGATCATCAGGATTTTGAGCCAGGTGAGCGCGGTCTGCACGTCGGCGGAGTTGCGCGTGCTGAGGATGTTGAGCGCCGTGATGAGCCACGTCGCCGCGATCGCAAAAAGCTGCGACCACAGGATGGGACCGGCCGCGGGGAGCGTGAGGAAATGGAACGTGTCGAACGTGCCGAGAACGCGCATCAGGCCTGCGGCAATGGTGGCGATCGACGCCGGCTTGGCGATCGTGACCCACGTCCACGTGTACAGGAAGGCGGTGAGGTCGCCGTAGGCCTCGCGCAGAAAGGCGTATTCGCCGCCGACGCGGGGCTTCATGGCGGCGACTTCCGCGTACGTCATTGCGCCAAACAGCGAAAGCAGGCCGCCCGTGATCCACACGGCGTAGACAGTGCGTGAACTGCCGGTGGCGGCCATCATTTCGCGAGGCACAAGAAAGATTCCCGAGCCGATGATGATGCCCACCACGATCGCCATGGCGTGGGAGACGTTCAGCACGCGCGGGAGATCGGGTTGTGGGTTCAGCAGGGGAACGCCGGTCTGCATGGTACGTGCAGGGTAGCAGGGCGAGCCTGCGCAACGCTTAGAAATAGTTTTTTTCGGTTGCCCAGTTGAACGGTTGACCCGGTAAACGATGGCGTAGCAGGTAGATGTTTTTGTCCTGCTCGTCGGGTACGGAGTGGGGATTGTGCATGACGCCGACGATCTGTACGTCTCGGTACACCTGCCGGAGCTCTTCGGGCTCGTCCCCGGTAATTGAAAGCAGCAGCTCGCCGGTGCAGCCATGCGGCCCCCACAGCCAGTAGGTATTTTGGTAGCTGATCGCGGGTGGCAGTCGTGGCTCGGCATAGCGGCCCAGGAAGTCGAGCGCCCCCGCTTCGCCATAATTATCAGCGAAGACGCAGACCTGCGCCTGGTCGGCTGGCGGGAGCGAGCGGTAGGCGGCGACCACCTGGTCCGACATTTCCTGCCAGCCGAAGCGGTCGGCGTAGAACTGTGGCAGCGTGCCCACGGCCCCCGTTTCGCTCGGCTTGGTGGTGATGTGCAGACTTTGCATATAGGCATTCAGGGGGGCCACGGGAAAGACGGGCGAGGCGACCGGAAGCACCTTGAGATTGGCGGCGACGAGCAGGGCCTGATACACGGGGAAGGCAAACAGGGAGCCTCGCCGAAGGGCCCGGGAGGTTGCGAAATAGCGCTCCCACGCGACCTCGCCGGCAGCGAAGTAGGCCGGGTACAGCGGGGCCAGGTAGTAGTCTTTGGCATGCAGTGCCAGCATTATCGCCAGGCAGAACACAAAGGTGAGCCCCAGCCAGCGCGTGTGGCGCACCGTTTGCGCGCGCAGCAGCGAAACGACGCCGGCTCCCCAGAGAAACACGGTATCGGTGTGTACCAGCTTGATTTGTGTAACGAGGAACTCGAGCGGTGGAAGAGCCGTGTTCTTGTGGTGAATGCGGCCGTTGCGGAGGAACTCGAGCGTGGGCCAGTGGTTCCGCATCTGCCAAAGCAGGTTGGGCGTTGCGATCAGAAACATCAGGCCCAGCCCCAGCGCGGCCTCGCGCGTGAACAGCCATCGCCGCTGCGCTGTCAGCAGCAGGCCGCAACCGATCGCCACGAGCAAGAACGCCATCGACGGTTTGTTGAGCAGGCCGAGGCCGGCGCTCACCCCGAAGGCGATCCAGCACGGAACAGCCGACGCTCCGCGCCCCAGCAGAACGAGCGCGAGAATGCAGCCAAGCCAGAACATCGGCTCGCAGGAGTTCATGGACAAAAAGCCGCCCATGGCGACGAAAATAGGCACCAGGAACAGGGCGCTCATGGACAGCGACTGCGCGGCGCGGCGGCCTCCGAGCGCGTAAGTGGTCACTCCTGTGAGAAACAAGGCGACGCTTTCCGCTACAGCCGAAAGCACGCGAATACCGAAGACGGAGCGGCCAAAGAGCCATTCGCCCAAGCGGGCCTGCACGGCGACCAGCGGGCCGTGGTCGACGAAGCCCCAGGCCAGGTGGCGGCCGCAGGCAAGGTAGTAGAACTCATCGCGGAAGTAGCCGTAGGTCAGGTGCGTCGACCAGAGCGTAAGGGCGAACTGCAGCAGCAGCCTCGCGACGCCAAAGACGGCGGCGAGTCGCAGGGCGGAGCGGAGCTCGGGTTCCGGCGGGTACATATGGGGCGTCGATGTCATAACCGGCTGCCGTTAGGGTACGTGAGCGGTGCGCCATCCGTGCGCCAGGCAATAAGTGGGTTGTGCAGGGCGCGGCTGTGGCGGCGCGAGCATCGTAGTATCGACTACACAGAATCAGCTTGAAGGAGAAGAACGATGGATTGGACGCCAGGACAGATGAGCAGCGATATCGAAGACCGCCGGGGAGACTCCGGCGGTGGCGGCGGTGGCGGCTTCGGTTTTGGCGGCGGTGGGGGTATCGGCATCGTCGGCATCCTGGTGCTGGTGGTCCTGAGCGCGGTGACCGGGCATAACTTCCTTGGCGGCCTGCTCGGCGGTGGCGGCGGGGGAGCGCCTACGCAGCAGATGGATCAGAATGGCCCCAGCTCCGCGCCGACGCAGAGCTCTGCTGCCGAGGATCGCGACGCGCACCTGGTGAGCTATGTGCTCGACGATGTGCAGGCGGACTGGACGAAGGTTCTGGCGTCCGAAGGCAAGCAGTACCGGCACGCGAAGCTGGTGCTGTACCGCGGTTCGACCTACTCGGGTTGTGGCACGGCGCAGGCCGCCACGGGACCGTTTTACTGCCCGGAGGACGAGAAGGTGTATATCGACCTCGACTTTTGGGATGAACTGAAAAAAATCGGCGGCAGCACGGCTGACTTCGCGCAGGCCTACGTCGTCGCGCATGAGCTTGGGCACCACGTGCAGAAAATCCTCGGAACCGAACAGAAAGTGCAGCGTCTGGAACAGCAGGAACCCGACCAGCAGAACCATCTTTCGGTCGACACGGAACTGCAGGCCGACTGCTATGCGGGCGTTTGGGGGCACTCGGAGCAGGCCAGCGGGAAAATTCAGGAGGCAGACGTGGACAGCGCCCTGAGCGCCGCGGCAGCTGTTGGCGACGACCATTTGCAGAAGATGAGCGGACGCGCGGTGAGCCCGGAAACCTTCACACATGGATCGGCGGAACAGCGGCAAACGTGGTTCAAGCGCGGGTTTTTCAGCGGCGACCCCGCGCAGTGCAATACCTTTGGCGGTACTGGAGTCCAGTAGCCTCGCTGCGAAGTTCACCGCTTTACGGATGTTTCGTGATCACGGCGTCGTCGTAGATGGTTTTCGCGATCTCCGCGATGACGTGTTCAGCCGCGTCCTGATCGACGTGGGCGTCAGTTACAAAGACCGCGATCGCCAGCCGGCGACCATCGGGTAGTGTGATCAGGCCGACGTCGTTGGTTGCGGGAATTCTGCCGAACTCCTCGCCGGAGGACCCGGTCTTGTGCGCGACCGGCGTTCCGGCCGGCAGCAGCGCCTTGATGCGCTTCGGTCCAGTCTCGGTGTCGAAGAGCCACTTGTTGAGCAGCGCGGTGTGCTCCGGATTTAGCGGCGGATGGTCGGCGACCAGGCGCAGAAGCGCCACCATGGCGGCGGGCTCGGCGTAATTGCGATATTGCAGGTGCTGGTCGCTGGACAGGGTGCGCTCGCTGTCCTGCTGATGGATGGCGGTGAGACCGAGCGAGTCCATGTATCGCTGCAGAGCCGCCGGTCCGCCGATGACGCGCAGCAGGATGTCAGACGCGATATTGTCTGAAGATTGCGCGGCCAGCCTGCAGAGCGTTTCGAGTGGCACATCGACGTCGCCTCCGGGAAATTCCTTTTGCAGCGGGCTATACGTTTCGTACCGGTCGGTTGCGGCGAAGCGCACTGTCTGGCCGAGCCGCAGCTTGCCCTCTTCCACCTGGTGCAGCACGGCCATGGCGAGCGGGAACTTGAACGTGGACTGCATGGGCGGACGGCCATGGGCCCGGAGGTCGCAGTCGAGCGGCGTTCCCGGCAGGGAGCAGGCTACATAAACTTTGCCGTGAGCTGCGTTTGACTCATTGGAAAGGCGGCGCTGCAGCGCCGGTTGCGCGGATGATGCTGTACAGACTCCAAGAAGAAACAGATACTTCCACATGGACGCACTCTACGGCATTCTCGCAAAACGACGCAGTGACTCGCTGTATTCCTCCACCTCTGCCGATCATGGCACCCCTTGTGGAAGAATAGGCCGAGCTTCGTCTACCGTATGTCGTGGGTTGCAAAAAACGAGCAGGGTGCGATGAACATTTTGAATCGTTTGTTACGGGATCTAACGAGTGTGCCCTTCCAGTTCTGGATATTCCTGGGGTTCACGGTGTTCGCCTACGGTAAGAAGGAGTGGGGAAGCCTCCGACAGAAGCGTCTTTCGGAGGCGGCGCAGAGTTGGCCGGAGCAGGAGGCCAGAGTCGTCTCCGCGCAGTCAATCGTGCAAAACGAACGCGGCAGCCACGGTGCGCCTAAGATGATCGTCGGTCTGCTGACCTACAGCTACATGGCCGAAGAGATTGAGATTGGTGAGTATCGCGTCCACTTCAGCATGGAATCTGAAGCGGACGCATGGGCGCGCGGCCTGCGCGGTACACGGGTCCGCATTCGCGTCAATCCCGACATGAAAACGGAATCGGTATGGGTAGACGATCAGGTGGAGACTACCATCGCGAAAGCACGACAGGAGGCCGCCAACGACGATGTCGCCAGTGCTCCGCTTACCGGCTTGATGGAGCTGGGCAGGCTGTCAACGTCAATGGTTGCCATGGTTGCCGGAGTGGTTGCGGTCTGGGTGCATTTCGAAGTGCTTTACGCGTTGTTCGCTGGACGCGCGGAAACGGCAACGCTGCATAAAGGGCTGTTCTGGTCCCTACACATGCTCGGTATCACTTGCGCCCTTGTGAGCGGAGCGCTTGCCCGGTCGCGGTTCCCGGGAAGTGCCGAAAACGCCGGGTACATCCACCTAAGTGCCAGCGCGAAGCGGACCGTAAGGATTGCTGCAGGCTATGCCACCTTCGCTTTCGCGGCGATCTGGCTATGGTCTGTCCTTTATCCTGCGAGGCTGGACGATCCGGGCATGGCGGGCTTCACAGCGGCGTGGATCCCGGAGTTTCTCGGCTCCTGGCTCATTTGCCAACGCTTGGCGGCCGAAGACGATCTTGGAGCGCAGCTTGCGAGCAGGCAGGCCAAACTGTAAACCTTCGGGTGGCGGCTTCAGCCCTGCAGTACGGGAAGCAACGGCGGCTCCACTTCTGGCATAGACGAACCGTCAGTTTGCGCGAAGAAGCTGCGAATTTTTTCGGCAGTCGCCTTGTTCACGACGGCCGTGAGCGAATCGGGATTCTTTTCAGCAGCCTGCTTCAACGCGCGGACGCTGCCGAAGACTCTGATCATCAATATCACGGTGATAGCGCAAACAAAAAAAATATCCTCGAGCTCGGACTCGCGATCGCGCATCTGTCGGCGTTTGCGGTGGTAGGTAACGGCAAAGCGATGCGACTCGTCGCGAATCTTCTGGATGACGTGGAGCACGGGCGAACGGCGGTCCAGAACCACCGGGTCGTCTTCCTGTCCGTGAACGTAGATGATCTCTTCGCGCTTGGCGATGGACGCGAGCGGCTGTGTCGTGAGGCCGATTTCGGTGAGCGCGTCGGCGGCGGCGTGCAACTGGCCGAGCCCGCCGTCAATCAGGATGAGCGACGGCAGCGGCTTGCCGTCGTCCTGCAGGCGCTTGTAGCGGCGATGAATAATCTCGCGCATGGAGGCAAAATCGTCCACGCCGCTGACGGTTTTCACCTGAAACTTGCGGTACTCCGCTTTCTTCATCGCTCCGGCTTCCCAGACGACCATGGACGCTACCGTTTCCGCGCCCTGGATGTGCGAAATGTCGAAACACTCGATGCGCTCGGGAGGTTCAGCGAGCATAAGCGCTTCCTGCAGCGCTTCCTGCATGTTGCGGATGCTGGGCTGCAGCACGCGGAAGCGCTGGTCATACGATTGCTTCGCGTTTTGGCAAACCAGATCAACAAGGGACCGTTTGTCTCCTCGTTGCGGCGCGGCGATCTCGATCTTGTGGCCGCTGCGCTCGCGCAGCTCGTCGGCGAGAAGCTGGCGGTCGGGAAAATCAACCGGAACGTAGATGCTACGAGGAACGTAGCCCTGGTCCAGGTAAAGCTGCTTGAGCAGGGCGGAGAAGAAACTGGACGCGGAGAAGGCAGGGTTCGGCTCAGTTTTGAGTTGTAAGCTCTGAGAAGCGAGTTCCGTATCGGCGCAGCACTCGGTGACGGGCTCGCTTTGAGGCAGGTCGATCTCAAAGGGCGATGCGAGCGTGGAGTGCTGGTCGGAGGGTGGCTGGTCGGCCTCGACTTGCGGCGCGGTTTCGTCCGGTTCAGGCTCGAGCCGCGCCTCGCTCACGAGATCCTCGGCGTCGGCCTCCTGCTCGGCGACGGGGGCTTCCTCAAACTCCGGCAGGTCTTCCCAGAACATGTCGCGGCGGTCGACGATCTTGCCGCCGCGCATGTGGAACAGGTTGACGGCGAGCATGTCCTTTTCAAAGTGAAAGCCGAACACGTCGGCGTCTTCGTTGTCGGTTCCGGCAATGCGCTGCCGGTCCTGCGCCTGCGACACGGTGATGAGCTGGTCGCGAAGCCGGGCGGCGAGCTCGAATTGCATGTTTTCAGCAGCAGTCTCCATGCGCGTGGTCAGGCGGGCTTCCAACTCGCTGGGTTTGCCGTCGAGAAAGAGCTGCACGTCGCGGATCACCTGCCGGTAGTCTTCCTGCGCGATCAGGCCTTCGACGCACGGGCCGAGGCAGCGCTTGATGTGGAACTGCAGGCAGGGCTTCAGGTGGTAGCGGTTGAGGTCGACCTTGCAGCTTGGGATAAGGAAGCTGCGGCGTACGACTTCGACCAGGCGATGGGCGAGGTTGCCGGGGAAATACGGGCCGAAGTCCGCGCCGCCATCGTTGCGCAGGCGGCGCGTGACGAAGACCTTGGGGTGGCGGTCGCCCAGCGTGAGCTTGATGTAGGGGTAGGTTTTGTCGTCGCGCAGCAGAATGTTGAAGCGCGGCTTCCTTTGCTTGATCAGGTTGTTTTCAAGCGCCAGGGCTTCGCGTTCGTTGTCGACGAGGATGTAATCGAGGT
>CALMON010000169.1:33717-35834 GCA_937871785.1 uncultured Granulicella sp. | reverse complement strand
CTCCAAGCGTGTAGGTCTCGGAATAGGGTAGCCGTTGATCAGGAACGAAGGCTGTCGTTGCTGCACGTTGTTGCGCGAGGGTCGTGAAGTTGAAGACGCCGGGTAAGCCGCCGCCAGCAATGAAGCCCGGGGTTTGGACAGCCAGATTGCCATTGATGGTGGACTGAAATTGTGGTGGTGCTTCAGTCGTACCGATGTTGTCGTAGAGGACGTCGTAGTTAATCCCGAAGCCTGCGCGAATGGACGTGTTCTGATCAGGCGCGAAGTTAAAGCCGACGCGCGGCGCGAAGTTTTTATACTGCGGACTTGGTTTGCCGAACGTAATTACACCGGGAACGCTGGCCGCGCTGTTCAGCGCCTGCAGCTTTTCGCTGGCCGGAATAGACGTAAACTCGTAACGCAATCCTAGATTCAACGTCAGCTTAGGTGATACCTTCCAGTCGTCGTTACCGTATCCGTAAAAAACAGTCTGGTCGCCGTAGAAAGTAGGTGTGCCAATGGCGCCGAGCGCGTTGCGCTGGCTGAGGACGTCCGGGCTCACGTCGTTCAGGTAAAGGTTTAGGTTTGAATACTCGTAATCGCCCCGCGCACGTTGCACAAAGAGTTGAGGAGCGATGCTTTTCCGAGCCTCACCGCCTATAACAATAGTATGGTGACCCTTAACCCATGTGATGTTATCGATAGCCTGGTAGAGGTTTGTAATCGTTGACTGGGGGCCATTCGGATCAGGTCCCAGGTTTACAAAGTTGAGATTGTCGAAGATAAAATTCGGGAAAACATTGAGCCCTGGAAAATTCGTTGCAGGGACTGGCGTGGTGCTTGCAAAGCGAGTGAAACCGAAGCGGAAATCATTGCTCAGGCTGGCTGTAAAAGTGTGGATCTCGTTCACACTTGCCAGATGAAAGCGGGCTGGCGAATTGATAAAGAACTGGCTGAAAGTTGAAGCGGTATCGAGTGCATCTTCGCGGTTGTACACATAACGAAAGTGGAGACTGTCTTTCTGCGTGATTGTGTAGTCCGCACTCGACGTAGAGTAAGTGGAATTGCTGAAAAGGGGTGTGGATAGAGACACATCACCAACCGGAATGATAGACGTCGTACCTGCGGCACTTGTTACGCTGATCGTGTTACCGCTCGGGCAGCCTGCGTCCCCGCCCGTAGCAGCTTGAGCCCCTGCAACGGGAGAGAACTGCTTGTACACTGCGTAGTTGTTTGTTGAGGCGAACGTAATACCGTTCAGTTGATTGAAGCCGCCTGCGGTCGGCGCACAAAAGGTTACTGGCGTGCTGGCGCGGCCAATAGAATTACGCTCGTAGTCTGAAAATGCAAACAGACGATCCTTGATCAGCGCGCCGCCAAGTGCGCCGCCGTAGCGATTGTTGTCATACCGCGGCTGAAAGTTCTTGGCGACTGGGTTTGTCGCTGTGTTGGCACCGATGTTTGCCCTCGCTTGAACGGCGTCGACAGCGTTCAGATTGCGGTTCTGGAAATATTCGTACACCCGGCCGTGCGGCGAGTTTGTGCCGGTTGTCACCAGTGCGTTGAATTGCCCGCCAGTGGAGTGACCGTACTGAGCACCGTAAAAGTTTTGCAATAGCACAAACTCGCCCGTAGCGTCGTTGGGCACGTTCAGCAGTGGCCCAGTTACTGACTTGTTGTTGTTATCAATACCATCGACTTCAAAATTGTTGTCGCGAGGACGCTGTCCACCGATCGACGGTCCTGTACCTGCGCCGATGCCTCCTGAAGATGCAACGCCAGGTGATAGAAGCGACAGGTTCAGTACGCCTAAGCCGACGGTCGCAGTGGGCAGGTCCTGCACTTCCTTGAGATTGAAAGTTGTCTGGAGTTGCGAAGTCGTCGTATCGATAGAAACTGACGCTTCCGTTGAAACCTCCACCACGGAAGATGAAGCGATAGCGAGCTTCAGATCCTTCGTAGAATCACGGTTCGCCGCCACGTCGATTCCCGTCAACGTAGTTTCGGCAAAGCCAGCAGATTGCGAGCGAATATCGTACGTGCCTGCAGGCAGATGATCGATGCGGTACTCACCGCTAGCGTTCGTCTTACCTTTGTAGGCGACTCTTGTGCCTTCGTTGATTGCGGTGACCGAGGTA
>CALMON010000169.1:0-33707 GCA_937871785.1 uncultured Granulicella sp. | reverse complement strand
GTCGTTACCTGAGCAAAAGCCATTCCCGTGCTGAGAAGGAGAAGGGCTGTGACGCTGTATAGCTTTTTCATGAGTCTCCGATGAAACGATTCGCCCAAGTGCATAACACATGTCACTGAAGACATCTGCCGTCCGGTTCTAAGGTGTGAATAGAATGAGAATGAAGCCTCAGGGGCGCTGTGTCAAGCTTTACAGCAATTTCCATCTCTTCGATCAGCAGTGGACTCCGCCGGACGGTGTCTTTCAAAGTGCGGCCGCGTCTTTCACCAACAGCGAAGACAAGGCGAATACGTTACACTGCGAAAAGGTGCGCGGATCACTTCATCCCGACTTTTTCGCCTTCCTGCACATCGACCTGAACAGCTTCTTCGCTTCCGTCGAGCAGCAGTTGCACCCGGAGTATCGGGGCAAGCCGCTGGGTGTGTGCGGCACCATGGCCGACACCGGGGCGCTGATTGCTGCCAGCTATGAGGCCAAGGCGCTCGGCATCCGGACGCTGACCAAGGTCGGCGACGCCAAGCGGCTGTGTCCGGAGATTATCCTCGTCAACGGGTCGCACAGCACCTATGCCGAGTACTCGCACAGGATCGCCGAGGCCGTCGAACGCGTTTGCCCGGTGGCGCATACGCCGTCGATCGACGAGATGGTGTGCGAGCTCATGGGACGGGAGCGTGAGCCGCCGGCAGCGCGACGCATCGCGCTGGAGGTGAAAGCGGCCATTCGGCGCGAAGTCGGTGAAACGCTTGGCTGCTCGGTCGGCATGGCGCCGAATCGCTACCTCGCGAAAGTTGCCAGCGATATGCAGAAGCCGGACGGGCTGATCGGGCTGCTGCCCTCGCAGTTGCCGCGAGCGATTGCGCACCTGGAGCTGCGCGACCTGCCAGGGGTCGGCGCGGCCACCGAAGCGCGCCTGAACGCCAAGGGCATCCACACCATGGAACAGCTACTCGCGCTGGACCGCAACGGCATGCACGCGCTGTGGGAGTCCGTGTGGGGAGAAAGGCTGTATCACTGGCTGCGCGGTGACTTTACCGGAGATGATGGCGCTCCGGTGGCGTCGGGGCTGCAGAAGTCGCTGGGGCACTCGCACGTTCTTGGCCCCGAGCACCGAACGCCTGCGGGCGCCTGGGCGGTGGCGCACAAACTGCTGCACAAGGCCGCCATGCGGCTTCGCATGGAAAAGTTCCACACCAGTTCATTGGCGCTGACGGTGAAATACTCGCTGACGCGCGAACAAGCCGCCGCTGCCGCCAGCCGCGCCGCCAAGGTGAAGAAGCATACCAGCGGCATCACGCAAACGGCCTGGGCGATGGAGGCGCGCTTTCGACCGTGCAACGACACGCTGACGCTGCTCGAAGCGCTGGGAGGCATGTGGTCCAAGCAGCCAGACACTCCGGAAACGCAGCGGCCATTCTTTGTCGGGGTCACCTGCCGTACCCTGATTCCCGATGCCGAAGTGCCGCAAACGCTCTTTGAAGAGCCGGGCAACCGAAGTCAGCTTTCCGCCACGATGGATAAGCTCAACCTGAAGTACGGCCACACAACACTGCACTTCGCCGGGATGCTGCCCGCGCGCGACACGGCTCCAACGCGCATCGCGTTCACGCAGATCCCCGTTTTGTACGGCAGCGAATACATGTGATCCTTGACGGGTGACATCCCGAAGGCTTCCCTGACGTGGCGACCGTTCCCGCGCTTTCGCTTCCAGCTCGATGCCAGCTTTGGTGCGAGCGCCATCGCGTCCTGTTGGCCAGGGCGGCCATCGGCATCGTGTTCTTCTGGTTCGGGACGCTGAAGCTTTTCCCCGGCTTGTGCGATGTGGAGCCGCTGGCGCAGCGGACGCTGGTGGTGTTGACCCTCGGGCTGCTGCCGCCTCCGGTGCTGGTGCGCTCGCTGGCAGTGGCGGAATGCTGCGTCGGGCTGGTGATGTTTTTCGCTCCGGCGCGGTTGCGAGTGGGCCGACAGATCCTCCGCTTGACCCTGGTGGCGGTCGTCGTGCAGCTTACGGGGACGTTTCTGCCACTGCTGCTGTTCCGCGCGGAAACGTGGAAGCACCCCTTTGTGCTTACCTTTGCGGGGCAATACATCGTAAAGAATGTGGCCCTGCTGAGTGCTGCGGCCGTTGTAGGGGCTCAGGTGTTCGGCGACGCCGATCACCTTCCGCCGCCGCCAAATCTCCGCGCCATGGGACGTGAGCCTGACATCTAAGTTTGAAGCTTACTCGGGGCTCGAGAACGACCCGGAGTCGTCAGGATCGGAGCCCCACCCATGCATACCACCAGGTTTCACGTCGTTTTATCTGCCGCGATCACAGTTCTGCTTGCCGGCGCTCTTTCCGCTACCGCGCAAAAAGTCACCAAAGATATCGCCTACACCACGGACGCTTCTGGCACACAGGCCGGCGATCTGTACCAGCCGGTCGGCCCCGGGCCGTTTCCGGTGATTTTGTATCTGCATGGCGGTAGCTGGCGAAGCGGCAACAAAGACAACTTCGCGAAGCTTGCTCCCGATCTCGCGGCGCAGGGCTATGCCGGATTTGCCGTCAACTACGACCTGCATCCACACGCCTGGCCACTTGCGTTTGAGGAAACCGAAAGCGCCATTCGCTTTCTGCGCGCCCATGCCGCCGAGTACCACCTTGACCCGGACCGCATCGTCGTCACAGGCACCTCTGCCGGCGGACAACTCGCCGCGCTGGCCGCGCTTACGCCCAAGGGGGCGGACACTCGCGTCGTCGCGGCCATTGAGTTGAACGGCGTGTACGACCTGCACGGGTCCTACGGCGTCATCAAGCGGTACCTCGGCGTGAGTTGCGGCGACCAGCCGCCCGTGTGCGATGCGGCATCCCCCATCAGCCAGGTTCACGCAGGTGCGCCACCGTTTTTTATGGGCCATGGCACGAGCGACCACGTTGTGCCTTACGCGGCGGCGCAGGCGTTCACGGCCGCACTGCGCCAGGCTGGAGATACCGTCGTGCCCTTCGACGCCAACGGCGGACCGCACATGTATTGGGAGAAGAAGACTTTCTATGCGGACAATCTGGCCGCTGTGTTGAAGTTTCTTTCACAAGTTGTGCCTTCGGGTGTGGCCGGCAGCGGACCCGCCGAGTAGAAACAGCAGATTCCTCCGCTTCGCCACAAATGACACACAGACAGGCAAGCCCCGCGCGAAAGTGCGAGCGAGCGACGCATCCGCGCCTAGGACGGGCCTCTGATTGCGTGCCGCCGGTCCTGCCCTCCGCATGACAAACGTCACCGCACATTGCTGACGGCCTTCACTGCCTCGGCGCCGCCGCGCTCCCCGATACTTGCTCCTGTAAGCCACCCGAGCAAGCCAAGGAGCCAAGCCGATGCCCGCAGTCATGGACTTCCCCGTCACCCAGCAACCCAGCATCCCGGCAGGCGCCGTCGCCGCCGTGGTTGCGGAGCTCAACAACGTCACAAAGCGCTACCGCAGCGGTGTCACGGCGCTCGATGGCTTGTCGCTGTCGCTGCGCAAGGGCGAAATTGTCGCTCTGCTCGGCCCCAACGGCGCGGGCAAATCGACGGCCGTCAAGCTGATGCTTGGCCTTTCGACGCCGACCGCGGGCACTGTGCGCATCTTCGGACAGGACCCCCGCGACACCGCCGCGCGTATGCGCACCGGGGCCATGCTGCAGGTGGGCCGCGCACCGGAAATGCTTCGCGTGCGCGAGCATGTCGCGATGTTTCGCGGCTACTACCCCAAGCCCATGCCGTACGCGGACATCGTCGCGGCGGCCGGATTAGGAGACATACAGCACCGCTTCTTCGGCGAGCTTTCCGGAGGTCAAAAGCAGCGCACCCTGTTTGCCATGGCTCTCGCCGGCGACCCCGACCTTATCTTCCTCGATGAGCCGACGGTGGGCATGGACATCGAGTCGCGCCGGGCCTTGTGGGCGACCATCCGCTCGCTTGCCGAACGCGGCAAAACGGTGCTGCTCACCACGCATTATCTCGAAGAAGCCGACGCGCTCGCACATCGCATCATCGTCGTCGATGGCGGCCGCGTCATCTGCCAGGGCACACCGGCGGAGGTAAAAGCGATCGGCACAGAAGCGGTTTCCGGCTCGGCGACAGAGGCAGCCAAGCCTCTTCCGGCGTTGAACACAGGCACCAAGATCATCCATTGCGTCACCACGCTGAACGCCACGCACCTCGAAGCGATGCCCGGCGTGCAGCACGTTATCATCAACACCGCGCAGGCAAGGGTGACGACTTCGCAACCGGAAGCGACACTCCGCGCGATGCTCGCGCTGGACGCCGAGCTCCATTCGATCGAGGTCGCCAGCCCGGCGCTCGAAGACGCCTTTCTCGCCCTGACCGCGCATCGCGACTAGACCATCGTCTCCAGCTCATCAAGCCCCCTGACCGTACTCAGCCCGCACCCAAGGAGCCCGTTTATGTCCGCCGTTGCCCTTCCCCTCGCTTCCACTTCCTCTGCCCTGGCCGCCCCCACGCGCACGCTGTCCGCCACGCTTCGCATCCTGTTTACGGAGATGCGGTATGAAGTAGTGCGCGCCCTGCGCACGCGCGCCTATTCGCTCGCGGCGATCGGCTTTCCCGTGATGTTCTACGCGTTGTTCGGCCTGCTGCTGAACCGCGGTGAAAGCACGGGAGGCGTGCTGGTTTCAAAGTATCTGCTCGGCGGCTACTCGGTGTTTGGCGCGCTGGGGGCGGCGGTGTTCGGCTTCGGCGTCGGGGTGGCGCTCGACATCAACGCGGGCTGGCTGGAGCTGAAGCGCGCCAGCCCCATGCCGCCGCTTGCGTACCTCCTATCCAAGGTCGCGATGGCTGGCGCTTTCTCGGTGTTGATCGTTTGCCTTCTGACGGTGCTTGGCGTTGCAGTGGGCCACGTCCATATCACCCTGTTGGAGTTCGCGAAAATCGTCGGCATCGCCGCATTCGGCGCGATCCCGTTTTCCTGCCTCGGTATGGCGATGGCCTTTCTTGTGCCGCCCACCTCGGCCGCCGGCATCGCCAACCTGATCTACCTGCCCATGAGCTTTCTAAGCGGGCTGTGGGTGCCGCTGGGGGCGTTGCCGCACGTCGTGCAGCAGATTGCGCATTTTCTGCCCAGCTACCATCTCGCGCAGATGATGTACTCCGCGCTTGGTGCCAGCAACAAAGGCACGCTGCTCACGCATCTCGGCGCCATCGCCGCGTTTACCGTCGCTATGCTGGCGCTCACGCTGGTGGGGTATCGCCGCAAAGAGCAAAACGCGTAATCTTAGGCGCAAGCCATGATGACACTTCGGGGGCAGGTCCGGGCTGCAGCCGTGACCTGGCGCAAATGCCGCTTCGCAGTACACTCAAAGGCAACGCAGGTCTCCCCATGAGCCAGGCTATTTCCATGTCCGCCAGCAATGCGTCACCGGATATGCGCAAGCGTCCGTTTTACGCCTGGCTGTGGCTCTGCTACACGGGCTTTCTATTTATTGCGCCTATTCTTGAGCCGAGCGTGCATCTTTGGCTCGAAACACTGGCCGTCTTCTTCACCTTTCTCGTGATCTTTTTCCGCTACGTTCGGGCCAGCGATGAGCTTCGCGACGAGCGTTTCTGGCTGGTCGGCGCAACCATGCTGCTCGGGCTCGTCGCGTACCCGTGGAACCAGGGCGGCTCTACCTTTTTCGTCTATACCGCAGCTTTTGTACCGTTCAACGTGGCGAGCAAACGCCGCGTCGCCGCGCTGTTCGCGCTGGAAGCGCTGCTGATCGTCGGCGAAAGCTGGCTTTTTCATGTGAACTGGGCCAACGCGCTGGTCACCATGTTTGTCACGTTCGTGATCGGCGGCGGCAACGTCTTCTTTGCGGAACAAAAGCGGGCCGACCAGCGCCTGCGCGCGGCGCAGGAAGAAAACGTCGCGCTGGCGGCGTTGGCCGAGCGCGAGCGCATTGCACGCGATCTGCATGACGTGCTCGGCCACACGCTTTCGGTCATCGTGCTCAAGGCCGAACTCGCCGGACGCCTGCTTTCGCGCGCAACCGCGCCCGACCCACAAGGCAGCCTGGCGCGCGCGACCGCGGAAATCAACGACGTGGAACGCATTACCCGTACCGCGCTCGCCGAGGTGCGCGAAGCGATCGGCGGCTACCGCGCCCGCGGCCTGCGCGCGGAAATTGACGCCGCGCGCCGCACGCTCGACGCCGCCGGCGTCACCCTGCTGGTTGAAGATCAAGCGGAGAGTCCGGCAACCGGAGCGACTCCTTCCTCGGCCTGGACGCCCGCTGCCCTTTCCGCCAACAAAGAAACCGTGCTTTCGCTGGGGCTGCGTGAAGCCGTCACCAACATCGTGCGCCACGCCCGCGCCACCACGTGCACGTTGCGATTCGTTACCGAGAACGGACAACACCGCCTGATGATCGAAGATAACGGCCACTCCACCGCGACGCCGCGTGAAGGCAACGGCCTGCGCGGGATGCGTGAGCGCGTCGAAGCTTTGGGCGGTCACTTTGCGCTCGACGGGACGCACGGCACCCGGCTGCAAATTGCGCTGCCCTGCGGCGAACGTCAGCGTCAGCCCGAGCCCGTGTCCGCATGAGCGCTACCGCCAGCCCGTCCGTCATCGGCGTCGTGATCGCGGAAGATCAGGCGATGCTGCGCGGCGCGCTCGCCGCGCTGCTCGCGCTGGAACCGGACATCGCCGTGCTGGCCGAGGCTCCGGACGGTCGCGCAGCGCATCGGCGCGTTCGCGAACTCGGCCCGGATGTGCTGATCACCGACATCGAAATGCCGGAAATGACCGGCCTTGAGTTGACCGCCGCGCTCAAACAGGAGGACTCGAAGACACGCGTCATTATTCTGACCACCTTCGCCCGCCCCGGCTATCTGCGGCGCGCGCTCGAAGCAGGGGCGCGAGGCTACATGCTCAAGGAGCGCCCGGCGTCCGAACTCGCCGAAGCGGTGCGCCGTGTGCATAACGGACTTCGCGCCGTGGACCCCGCGCTCGCCGCCGAAGCCTGGAACAGCGATGAAGACCCGCTTTCCGACCGTGAACGGCAGATTCTGCAACGCGCTGGCGATGGTCGCACATCGGCGGAAATCGCCGCCGATCTACGCTTATCCGAAGGCACGGTGCGAAATTACCTTTCGGAAGCGATCAGCAAGCTGGGTGCCTCCAATCGCATTGACGCAGCGCGCATCGCCCGAACTCGAGGATGGCTCTAGAGCGAATCAAATATAGGCCGTTGAGGGGAAGCACAGAGCACCTCCCCTTTAGGTGTGTGCTTTGCTTCAAGGCTGAAGGCCCGTCTTGTACCGGCCTGGAGCGAAGCTTAGGTATCGATACACAAACGGACAGAGCGCCCTGAAGGCGCGACCTAAAATCTTACAGTGGACTCTAAACCTGCAGGAGAACTGCTCGAGGGATCAGGACCGTTGTCCGCGATGGAAACGGCTCTGCGTCTCGCGTCAACTCCATTAGAACAAATCGTAAAGCCCCTCGAAAGAGGGGCTTTACGATAGGCGGAAAGGCTCTTACCAGAGGCCCCATGCACGCGATATGTAATCACTGAGAGTCATCGTGATCAGGACGAGGAACGTGAAGAACCCCGCGCCGATCGTCATTTTGATCAATCGCGACTGCCAACGAACGTGCATGAAAAACAGGATAACGACTACAGCCTTGAAACTGGCGATCAACAAAGCGATGACCGGGTTCATGGGGCCAAGATTGACGTAAGCGGCCCCTACGGTAATACCCGTGAAGACAAGGAGAGTCAGAAACACCAAGCCGTATTGAAACGGCGTGACGATATGGTGCTCGGCGTGTTCCGGGTTGGTAATGTTTGCCGGGTCATGCACGTCTGTATGCGGATTGCTAGCCATCGCAGGAGAGTCCTTTGTCGCTTGTGCGCGCTGGGTTAGTGCGCCAGGTGGCGGTTGATCAGGTATAGCAAGGGGAACAGGAAGAGCCAGACGATGTCAACGAAGTGCCAGTATAGGCCAAAGTTTTCGATCGGAGCGACATACCCGGTGCTGAACTCCCCACGATTCGCACGCCAGATGAGCCAGCCCAGAATCCCAATGCCGATGATCATGTGAAGCGCGTGCATCCCAGTCATCGCAAAGTAAAGGAAAAAGAAAAGCTGGGTATGCTGCGCCATGTCCGGAGACAGGGGCCTTTCGTCAATGTGGTACGCGGCAGGATTGACGAACTCTGCAATCGAGAAGCTTGCACCTGGAATATGGTGGTGCTCATATTTCTCGTGGTACTCATCGACCTTGACACCAAGGAACGCAACGCCGAAAACGGTCGTGAGCACGAGCATTAACACCAGAAACTTTTTCTTGCGTACTTCAGCCGCCCACACTCCGAGAGCCATGCAAAAGCCCGAAGTGATCAGGATGGCGGTGTTGATTGCACCTTCCGGAACATTCAGCTGGTTGGACGCAACCGCAAACGCGGGATAATACCAGTTTCGATACAGCAGGTAGGCAAAAAACATCCCGCCGAAAAACATGATTTCGGTCAGCAGGAAAAGCCACATGCCAAAGCTGCCAGCTTCCCGCTGCTGCTCTTCTGTTTCAAAGTGATGGCGGTGCTGCGGAAGCAAGGTGTGGGGCTCATGCACGACGGTTTCGCCCGGCATGAGTTCCTGATCTTCCAGAGCGTGGGGGGATGCGATCAGATTATCCAACCGTCGTCACCTCTTGTTTCGTCTTCTTCTCGAGCCATTCGTAATCGTACGCTTCCTGTGTCACGATCGGTGTGACCAGAAAATTCTCCGTCAGCGGCGGAGACTGAATCTGCCATTCGAGTCCAGTCGCCTGCCACGGGTTGTTACCGGCAATCGCACCATACTTCAACGACCATCCAAGATAAAGCAGCGGCATTAAGAAGCCGACGCCGAGAACGGTGGCTCCCGCCGTGGACAGCACGTTCAGCACCTGGAAGTCCGCTGGATAGGCATGGTAACGACGCGGCATACCCAGATATCCCAGGATGAACTGCGGCATAAAGGTCAGATTGAAACCGATGAAGCTGATAATTGCGGAAAGCTTCGAAACTGACTCCGGATACATGCGTCCGGTCATTTTCGGCCACCAGAAGTGGATGCCCGCGAGGAAGGCCATCAACATACCACCCACCATGACGTAATGGAAGTGCGCCACGATGAAGTAGGTTTCCGTAAGATGGATGTCTAGTCCGAGCGAGCCGAGAAAGACTCCCGTGAGACCGCCAATCGTAAATAGACCGATAAAGGCGAAGGCATACAGCATCGGTGTTTCAAACGTAATCGAACCCTTCTGCAGCGTAAACGCCCAGTTGAATATCTTGATTGCCGAGGGAACTGCAACCAGCATGGTCAACAGGGAGAACACCAGAGCCGAGAAGTTAGACACA
Organism: uncultured Granulicella sp.; assembly: GCA_937871785.1. Taxonomy (GTDB): domain Bacteria; phylum Acidobacteriota; class Terriglobia; order Terriglobales; family Acidobacteriaceae; genus Granulicella. The sequence goes on along the minus strand of CALMON010000169.1, from coordinate 24,344 downwards.
CCCATGATGAACATGTGGTGAGCCCACACGAAGAATCCGAAGAGGGCAATCGCGACGGAGGAGAACGCAACAGCCGTGTACCCAAAGACTCTCTTACGGCTGAAGGTGGAAATGACTTCAGAAATCACACCCATACCCGGCAAAATCATAATGTACACAGCGGGGTGCGAGTAGAACCAGAACAGATGCTGAAAGAGGAGCGGATCGCCACCCTTTGTAGGATCGAAGACCCCGATGCCGATGGTGCGTTCCAGCGCGACCAGAACCAGCGCGATAGCCAGCACGGGAGTACCCAGAACCATGAGGATGGACGCCGCATAGTTCGACCAGACAAACAGCGGCATCCGGAACCAGGTCATGCCGGGAGCGCGCATCCGGTGAATGGTGACGATGAAGTTCAGTCCGGTGAAGATAGAAGCAAAGCCGGCGACGAAGATGGCGCTCGCCGCGGTAATGACGTGAGTGTTGAGGTAGTGCGTCGATAAAGGAGTGGTGAATGTCCAACCCGTGTCCACACCGCCGAGAACGAGAGCCGCCAGCGTAAGCGTGCCGCCGATCATGTATAGGTACCAACTCAGCAGGTTGATCTTTGGGAAGGCGAGATCCTTTGCCCCGATCATGATGGGAATCAGGAAGTTCCCCAAGGTCGCTGGCACGGATGGCACCAGAAAGAGAAAGATCATGATGATGCCATGCATCGAAAACATCTTGTTATACGTGTCGGAAGCGACGAGATCAGGCTGCGGCGTCAGCAACTCCAAGCGGATCGCCCCGGCGAAGGCTCCTCCGATGAAGAAGAAGAACGTGATCGAAGCGAGGTACAGCATGGCGATGCGCTTGTGGTCGCCGGTCAACAGCCAACTCAGCATCCCGCTTTCCGCGTTGATATAGTTGCGCTTTGGCAGGGTGGCCGTGGTCTGGTCCGGCAGCTGGACGATGGTGTTCGATATTGCGATAGGTGCGGTGCTCATGGCTTCACCATTTCGGACGGCGTTGTAGGCGCGGCCTGGTTGGATTGCGACGTGACGTAGGTCTGCTGGACGCGATAATTCGAGTTCAGCGTTTTGATATATTCGACGAGGTCGATCAAGCCATCTTCGCTGATCTGCCCCTGGTAGGTAGGCATGATCGGCGCAAAACCGGCTGTCACGTGCTGCGATGGATTAAGAATACTGTCTCGGAGGTAGGCTTCGTTGACAAGAACCTGACTTCCGTTCGATAGCGTCAAATGCGAGCCGTACACCCCGGCGAGACTCGGGCCACGGGCGGCGGCCGTGCCGTTATGGCACGCGTTACAGCCCATGCTGGCGAACAAGCGCTCGCCGTTCTGCGCAAGGCTCATGCCGCTGGTCGATTGCTGCGTCCACTTTTCGTAATCCTCCGGAGTGAGTGCGACGATCTCACCGATCATGCCTGAGTGCTGGGTCCCGCAGTACTGCGTGCAGAACAGATGGTAGGTGCCCGGAGTGGTGGCGTTAAACCACACCGTCGAATAGCGGCCGGGAACGACTTCACGCTTCACACGGAATTCGGGGATGGAAAAGCTGTGAAACACGTCCTGCGAGATCATCGTCAGCTGTACGGGACGGCCCGTGGGGACGTGCAGCGAATTAATCTCGTGCTGGCCGCCGGGGTGCTCCGCCTTCCACATCCACTGCTTACCAATCACATAGATGTTCATGGAGTTCGCGGGGGGGTTGTAGATGCGGAAATACAGCACGGCGCCCCAGACGAACACAACCAGAAAGATCGCGAGAGGGATGATCGTCCATGTGGCTTCCAGCAGCGTAGAGCCTTCCACCTGGGTAGCGACGGGGTTGCGCTGTCGGCGGTAGCGAATGGAGAAGCCAAAGATCAGCGCGCCGACCAGAACAAGGCCGATCACTGTAATCAGCAGCAAAAAGAAGTACAGCGCATCGGTGTAGGGAGCAATGGTCGACGCTTCCGCAGGGAACAGGGCGGAGGCGTGAAGCCACTTGACTAAAAATTGCCATAATACTGGACTAATATGCATCGTTAGCCTTTACGGGTTCCGTCTGGAAAGTCATCAGCCGGTTGAAGAATGTCGTGGTCACGCCCGAGCCGGATGTCGCGCCGGAACATAAGAAAGATGAAGCCGCCTAGCCCCGCTACGGTCACCATGCCGCCTAGCTGCACAACGCGCGCGACAATCAAAGAATGCTTGTTCGTCTGCGGATCGTAGTGATAGCAGTAGGTGAGGATATTCGCAACGGGCGAGCCGATTCTGTTACCGGAAGCTTCAATCAGCCCCAGCATCATATCCTTCGGCGAATATTCGACGCCGAGGTAGTACTGGGCCATCTTACCGGCTGGGGTGACCAGTTCGATGGAGCTGGCGTGGGCGAACTGAGTGAGCTTACCGTCGGGACCCGGGACCTTGACGTAGCCGAAACCAACTGCATCCGTGACGGCGTTAATCGCCGGAAGCTGCCCGGTAAGGAAATGCCATCCGTCCGCCGTTTCCGGACGACCGTAGCGCTTGACATAAAAAGCCTTTTTCGCGGCCGCTTTTGCGGGGGTGTCCGAAGGATCGATGCTGACGACCACCACGTCGAAATCCTTGCCGGGAACGAGCTTTACCATTTCAAGAGCGCCGGTGAGTCCGTCGAGTTCCTCGGAGCAGAGCATGGGGCAGTCGAAATAGACCAACGAGAAGACAGCCGGGCGCTTTCCGTTGAAGTATGTGCCGAGCGTGACCGGCTTGCCCGTATCGTCGATGAAAGAAGCGTTGAGAGGGAGTTGCCCATTCAGATGTTGAGAGACGCCTACCTGTTGAAGCACCCGTGGAAGCTCGTCTCCACGGTTCTCGCCCATGGATTTATCGCCATAGCTGGCCACCTGCGCCGCTGCGGATAGAAACGCTCCGCTGAACGCCAGAGCGGCGAAAAGGCGGTGCATGCGAATTGGACGTGAAAGGCTCATGCGTCGGTTTGCTTTCCTTATTCCTTGTGGGCGCCCGCTTCAGCCGAAGCGGCGGTGAAACTGTTCTTCTGGTCGCGAGCGGCGATGGTATCGAGTTCGTATCCGGTGCGAGCGAAGCCCGTTGTCAGCGGAGCATGGATGCTCGGGGCGACATCGCCAGCCATGAGGGTCCGGGGTTGTTGCGCGGGAGCCGAGCCCAGGCCACGCTGTGCGATCAACTGCATGGCCTGGTCGATCGGGATGCGGGTGACGCCGTTGTCGACACTGTAATTATCGAGCAGGAGATCTTCACGGGCATGCATCTCCGCTGTTTCCTGGTTGCTGTCGTCGGCGACTACGCGAGGCGTTGGAAAGGAGCGCGTCAGGTCGGCGAGTTCCTTTTGCTCCGTTACCGGATTGGGCGTCAGGTTCTGCCGATCGGCGTTGTGCGTAACACCGTACGGGTGCCAGCGGTCGGGAGCTCCATCCGCTTTTACGAAGCTGATATTGATGACCTTACCGAGGTAGAAGCAGACGAAGAAGAACACCACCAGGAAGCCCATGAGGCCGCTCAGGAAGATGATGACCCCACCAATGTTGACGTCCTGCGTTTCGTATCCGGGGTGGTCGGAATCGTGCTTGTTCGCGGGATGGGCAGGAACGCCTTCGGGCTTACCCGCGTCGTGACCTTCTCTTCCTTTAGTGGGCATGTTCAGGCTCCAGGATTTCCGCCAGATGCGGGTCGTTAGTGTTCACCAAAGGACGCGACATGAGGTTCGTTAGGTAGTACGCCGTCCAGGCGGCGACAACGGCTACGGGAACGGTAAAGTAGGCAAGGATACCGATGTTCCCGCCGAGATGCAGGTTACGGGCAGCGTCGCCGAAATTCGGCTCAATGAGCCAGAATAGGTCAAACGCGCGCGCGAAGATCATGAAGCAGGTCAGAATGATCATCTTGCGCTTGTTGCGCTTCAAGTCACGGGAAAGCAGAAGAGTGAATGGGATGACCCAGTGGAATATGAAATCCAGAAGGGCAATCACCCACCAGCCACCCAGAGTGCGGTTCTGGTACCAAGGGATTTCGTCCGGTACGTTGCCCGACCAGATGATCAGGTATTCCGCGAAATTCAGATAGATGTTGAGCATGACAAAGGCAAAAAGGAACTTGCCCAGGTCGTGCTGCTCGGTGGTGCGCAGGATAGTGCGCATCGGTTCGGTCTTCGACAGCAGAATCACTGTCAGGATGCTGGTGGCCAGCACCAGGTACCCCTGCCCGACCAGGAACTGAAGTCCCCACACGGAGGAATACCAAGTGACATCGAGCGACATAACCCACTCAATCACCAGAATCGTCATGAGCGACACGTAAATCAGGATGCCCGGGCCGCTCAGGTTTTCAAAGCGCTTCTGCCAACGGTCGAAGCTGCTCTGCGATCCGGCGGCGGGATCAGCGTCACGCTGGACGGACCAGGTGCGCAGCAGATGGGCAATCAGGCCAAGAATCAGGAACACGACGATCGCGTGCCACCAGAAGGCAGCGTTGTTGAGCATCGCGCGCTTTGCGTTCGTTGTAAGTGCTTGTTCTTCGCTGATCGCGAAGTGCTTCACCGCGTCCCGCGCGGCAGCGTTGGTCGGGTAGTTGGCCCAGAGGTACAGCTTCTTCTGAAAGATGGCGATGGGAACAAAGAGAACAAAGACGCCAGGAAGCGTGCGGGCCATGGCTTCCAGGGGTCGGCGTAGCAGAAGTCCCCACTTACCGCCGGAAACATATTGCAGCATCAGGAGGGCCAGAGATCCACCGGCGAAGGAGAATGTCATCACGTAGCCGAGCAGGTAGGCGCGCAGCATGTGTCCGCGACCGCCATGGACGAAGAGAAAAAGGAGTGAAAGCACGCTGGCGACGGCGGCGACCAGCAGCATCCGTGTCCGCCAGGCAGCTACTACCGCCGGTGCCGCAATCGATGCAGGCAGGGTGCGCGCTTTGGGATGCGCGTGGTCTCCGGCATGCTCGTGCGTGACGCCGTGCGCTCCAGCCATCCCGTTATGTTCGTGTGCGAGTTCCATCAGTTGATAGCCTTCGTGGTCAATTCTGGTACGGCGCTTATTGCTTGGGAGCGGCGTTGAGCTGCTCCGGAGACGTCGGCGGGTGGGCACCGCTAGGATCGGGGTTGGCGGTGCTCTGTTTACTCAGAGCACCCGGGCCGGGAGTTCCCGGACCCGCCGGGTAGTTGACTCCGTTCGGAATCACGTAATCATGCCCGCCGGGCGTACCGATCACGTTCGCCGTTGCGGGCAGGGTCCATTCCTGCAGAAAGCCCTGATCGAAGCCGGCATTGTGGGCGACGTCGCTAAGCGGCTGCGGATGCTCGCCGCCGCTGACGTCCGAAGCCGATGCGTTTTGCGAAAGCTGCAGGGCCTTGATGTAAGCGACCACGGCCCAGCGGTCTTCGGTAGTGAGCTGCGCCGAGTAGTCAGGCATGGCGCCATATCCGTTGGCTATGACCGAGTAGAAGTGGCCGAGAGGCGCGTTACGCAGGCGGTCGACGTGGAAGTTTCCGGCCGGGCGGTAGCCGCGTTCGACGATCATGCCGGCGCCGTTTCCAACGCGGGAATGGCACGGTGTGCAATACACGTTGTAGCGCTCCTGTCCGCGGTGAAGAACGTCCATCGTGACCGGAAACGGGAACGCATTGCCTTCCGCTCCGTTGACCATGCCGGTTTCGAAGTAATCATCCTGCATCTGGCTACGGGCTACCGTGTTTTCGACCTGAGGCCGCACCGAACGCTGGTCGGGGTAGAAATCCGAGCCGCGCTGCGGGTAGAACTTCGGCTGATTGTGCATATCCTGTCGGCAGCCGCTCAAAATCAGAGCCGCGCCAAAGGCACCCAACGCCGTGATGTGTTTCAGCTTCTGCACGCCTGTTCCTGCCTGGTGTATGTCATGTGCCTGCATTAGTGGTCGACCTCCACAACGGAGACCGGAGAAAACCTGTTCAGAAAATCGCGGGTACCTCCGCGAGAAAACATCGGGTCGTGGGCTTCGAGGCAAAGGAAGAATTTGTCCGTGGTCGCTCCGTTGCGGAAATTCGGAGCGTTGAAGACGGGATGGTATAGCTGCGGCAGCCCGTTCAGCGCGAACATGCCGAACGCGGCGGAAAGTCCGGAGAACAGGATCGTCCACTCGTACGCAGGGATGATAAACGCGGGCCAACTTTCGAGAGGCCGCCCCGCCACATTGATGGGATACGCCCAATAAGACACCCAGGTTTCCATCAGGAAGGCGGTCGTCAACCCCATAAGACCGCCCAGCAGGCAGACCATGGGCACGCGCGTCTTGTGAAAGTGCAACGCCTCCGCCGCTTCTTCTACCGGATACGGGGTGTAGCACTCCATGCGGCGGAATCCGGCGGCGCGCGCCTGCTGCGTCGCGTATACCAACTCCGAGGGTGTATTGAACTCGGCCAGGAGGCCGTAAACTCCTTCTTGGGGAGGCATCAGGCAGTCTCCTCGACGACGGTTTCCGCCTTGGGAGCGCCGGGGCGCACCTTGGTTTGCGGCAGCATCATCTTGATTTCGTTCATGGGAATCATTGGAGCGAAGCGGGCGAAGCACAGGAACAACACTGTAAAGAGACCCCACGTGCCAATGAAGAGCATGTAATCCCACTTGGTGGCGCGGTACGTTCCCCAACTCGAAGGGAGGTAGTCGCGATAGAGAGAGGTCACTACAATGACGAAGCGCTCAAACCACATGCCGATATTGACCACGAAGCTCAGGAAAAACAAGTAGCCAACGTTGACGCGGAGTTTACGCGACCACAGTGTCGTGAGCGGAATGGCGATGTTCGTCAGGATCAGGATCCAGTAGGCCCATCCCATGGGCCCGAACATACGGTTCCACATCATGAAAAATTCCCAGTGGCTCGCCGAGTACCAGGCCATAAAGACTTCCATGCCGTAGCCGTAGGCGACGATCGACCCGGTCGCGAGCATGACCTTGGCCATGTTATCGAGATGCCGCAGAGTGACGAGGTCTTCGAGGTGGTAAAACTTGCGGATTGGAATGGCGAGGGTAAGCACCATCGCAAAGCCGGAGTACACCGCGCCAGCGACGAAGTAGGGCGGGAAAATAGTGGTATGCCAGCCGGCCAAGGCTGCGACTGCGAAGTCGAAGCTGATGACGGTATGCACGGAAAGTACTAGAGGCGTCGAAAGACCGGCGAGCAGCAGCGAGGCTGTCTCATAGCGAATCCAGTGGCGGGTGGAACCGCGCCAACCGAGGCTCAACATGCCGTAAATCCACTTGGCGAGAGGCAGGGTGGCGCGGTCGCGAAGGGTGCCGAAGTCGGGAACCATGCCGACGTACCAGAACACGATGGAGATGGTGGCGTACGTTGAAACGGCGAACACGTCCCAGCACAGCGGGCTGCGGAATTGCGGCCACACGTTCATCGTGTTGGGGTATGGGAACAGCCAATAGCTGACCCAGGGGCGGCCGACGTGGATGAGCGGAAACATACCCGCGCAGACTACCGCGAAAATCGTCATGGCTTCTGCGAAGCGATTGATCGAGTTGCGCCAGGTCTGCTTGAACAGCAGCAGAATGGCGGAGATCAAGGTGCCGGCGTGGCCAATACCGATCCACCATACAAAGTTGATGATGGCGAAGCCCCAGGCGCCAGGCATGGTAACGCCCCAGATACCGACGCCTTTGAGAAACAGCCAGGTGACGGCGACCGCAACGAGGGTGGCGACGCCGCCAGCGACCATAAGGCCGCCGAACCAGGCGAGGGGGGTGTGCCCGGTGAGGACGATGCCGGCGATCTTCTGCGTGACCGACTTGAAGTTGTGGCCGGGAGCGATGACCGCGTACTCGCCGGTGACCGGATCGATCATCGGGTCGGAAAGCGAAACGCGGGCAGGGTCCTGCCGGAGGTCTGTGATCGGGCTTTTGGTCGCCATACTAAGCAAGCTCCGGGTTCGGGTTGATAACGCCCGCGGTGTAGGTGGTACGGGGACGGTAGTTCAGGTCGCCGAGCACCGCGTAATCGCGCTCTTCGGCCTTCTTCTTGGCAACCTTGCTGTTGGGATCGTTGATGTTGCCGAACGTAATCGCGCTGGTGGGGCAGGCCTGCTGGCACGCGGTAATGATGTCGCCGTCGCGGATGGGCCGGTTTTGCGTGTCGGCGTCGATCTTCGCGGCTTCGATGCGCTGGATGCAATAGCTGCACTTTTCCATGACGCCACGCGAACGTACGGTGACATCAGGATTGCGCATGAACTTGAGGCTTTCCGTTTCGTAATCCGAGTACAGCAGGAAGTTGAAGCGGCGCACCTTATACGGGCAGTTGTTCGAGCAATAGCGCGTGCCCACACAACGGTTGTACACCATCGTGTTGATGCCCTCAGGCGTATGAACCGTAGCGCCTACGGGGCAAACCTGCTCGCAACCGGCATTCTCGCAATGCTGGCACATCATCGGTTGGAAGTGTGCCTTCGGGGCATGCAGATCGCCTTCAAAGTAGGTGTCGATACGCAGCCACTGCATATTACGGCCGACTTTGACTTGCTCGCGGCCGATGACCGGGATGTTGTTTTCCGCATAGCAGCTGACGATACAGGCATTGCAGCCAACACAGGAATTAAGGTCGATGGCCATGCCCCACTTGTTTTGAAGCGTGCCGGTCGTCTTGTCGAAGCGGTCGTAACGCCAGGCGTCCGGGAACAGGCTGTCGTCCTTCTTGGGCGACTCGCCAAGAGGGTTGTAGCCTTCCTTGTCGACGCGGGCCCCGCCCTTCTCGGTTGCGGACTTCGGATCGTTTTCGGCGGGCTCTTCCCCGTGCGCGAAGCCGGGGTTCGCTTTCACCTCATCGAGTGTCGCGTAGCGAATAATCGCGCGCTCCATAGCCTCATGGCCGGGGAGGGAGTAGGCTCCAGTTTTGTTGGAAAGGATCTTGGCCAGGTCATGCTGCGCGTAAGAGCCTCGATTTTCCATCGAGTGCACCTTGGTCACACAAAGATCGTAGGTGCCGTGGCCCTTGACGATGGTCAGACCGCCGGCGTAATGCGGCTGGTCGGACGTACGCAGCGTGTACGCGTTAAAACCAACGCCTGCGCCGACGCGGAGGCCGTCGCCGGCCATGCGGCCGTGGCCCAGATAGACCGTTACCGACCCGTCGGCGTGACCCGGAACCATCAGGACCGGGGCAACGACCTTCCGCTCATTCAGGTCAAGAACGATGGCTTCATTTTCCTCGATGCCCAACTTGGTCATCGTGTTGAGGCTCATCAGCGCGGCGTTATCCCAGGAAAGCGACGTGACCTGTTTGGGCAGCTCTTGCAACCAGCCGTTGTTCGCGAAGCGGCCGTCGTACAGCGAAGGATCGGCCTTGAAGCTGATTTCAAGGCCCGCTCCGGGCGCTCCAGGAGACTGCGCGGAAACGGCCTTTGGAGCGCCAACCGTCTTCGCTGTCGCCGTTGAGCCGTCGACCCAGCCGTCATGGAGAGCCTTGCGCCAGCCGGTGGCGTAATCGCCCGTAATATAGGTCTTCGCCTGTGCCGCAACAGCATCGTACGGGCTGACAGACGGATCAAGCAGGACCTGAAAAATATCGTGGGCGCTCTTACCCTGGTAAAGCGGCGCGATCATCGGCTGGATAACTGTGACCATGCCGTTATAGGCGCGGGCGTCCGACCAGCTTTCGAGGTAATGGGCTTTGTTCACCGACCACGTACTGTTGAAGCCGGTTTCATCGACCGTCATGCCCAGGTGCAGGGTGTTAGGCACGTGGTTCATGGAGGCGAGGAAGTTGAGGTCCGCAGGTGCGGTGTACACCGGGTTGACGCCCAGGATGACCAGCCATTTGACCTTGCCGGCGTTCATATCGGCGACAAAGGACTTGAGGTCGGCGCCGGGGGTGCTTTCGAGTGACTGAATCGAGCCGGTGTAGGTCACGGTCTTGCCGACGGCACCAATCGAAGCGTTGAGAGCGTGTGCCGCGGCGTGGCAGGCAGGCGAGCTCTGCGGGCCGACGACAACGACAGCGCGGCCACCACTCTTTCTAAGGTCTTCCAGAACGGAGGCCATAAACTTCTGGGCGTCCGGATTGCTGAGACCTGCGGCGTTCCCCCCGGCGAGGCCGGCAGCAAAGGTTTCCAGCTCGCTGGGCTTGAGCGCCAGGCGATGCTCAGCCTTATAGCCGGTAACAGTCGGCATGGTTTCAACGACATACATGCGGTTCATCGGCTTACCGGCTTCGTACCGGTGACGCTCGGCATACGCCGACGACAAGGGAAGAAAACCCGGGAAAGCAATGCCGCCGAGGAAGTCGGCGTCAAGCGCGAGAATCACGTCCGCGTCTTCAAGGTTGTACTGCACCGACATCGCCTCGCCGAACGACGCGTTCGTCGCAGCGACGCCGTTGTCTGAAACGGGCTCATAGACCACCAGCTTCGCGGCGGGGTACTTGGCTTGCACCGCCTTCCATTGCGCGCCGAGCGTGGGTGACGTGCTCGCTTCCGAAAGGAAGTAGACGCCGTCGCCCGTGCCGGTAGCTGCGACGCCAGAGGCGAACTCCTGCTGAAAGTGGCCCCAGGACGACTCGGAACCGCGCAGGACGACGTTCTTGGCGCGGTCGGGATCGTACAGGTCGAGCAGCGTTGCCTGCGTGAAGGCGTCGGACTTGCCCTTGGACATCGGGTGCTCGGGGTTGCCCTCAAGCTTGATCGGGCGGAACGCATCCGACTTGACCAGAACCGGGATGGCTCCCGTGGGGAACGGATGCGCCGTGGCGAAAAACATGGGCTTGCCGAGAACGAGGTTTTCCGGCTGCTTGACGTACGGGTGGATCTCCTCATCGGGCTGCTTGGTGCAGCCTGCGAGACCGGCCAGCGCAAAGCTTGCGCCCATGACCTTCATAAAGCCGCGGCGTGACACACCGTCGACCCACTCGCCGGCACCGGCCTGTCGCGGGAACTCTTCCTGCATCAGTTCCTGGAAGGCGGGCGTGTCGGCCAGCTCATCCATGGACTTCCAGTAGCGCTTGCCGGTTTTGCCGTCCAGCTTGGCACGGACCTCAGCGAGCGTCAGTTTCGCGGGCGCGATCGTATTGACGATCTGGGCCGCCGGCGGCGTGTTGGCGGTCTTCACGTCCATAGGGGCGTCGGTTCCCATCAGGTTCTTCATCGGTGGCACACCTCGCAGCTTGAAAGCTCGTTGGGCGTGCGGATGTGGTACTTCTGCGTCAGGTATTTACCCAGTGCTTCCTGGCTTTCAAAACGCGTGTAGCTGGCGGGCATCTGTGGCGTGCCGATCGGGCTGACATCCGAAACCGAACGGCCTTCGCCGTCGCCGCGGTGCGGCTCAAGATCGGTTCCCGACTGCGAGGTCGAAAGGCCTTCCGGCTTGGCGTGGAAGCCGCCTTCCTGCTGCAGCATGGCGACCTGGATGGTGGCAGCCTTCGGCCTGGTCGTCGTGCAGCTGACAAGCTGCGCGGTGGCGACTCGGCCGCTGGGGTCCGTCGCGGTCCTGGGAGTGTCCGCACACCAGACGGGCTTCTGGCTCGACGGTCCGGACCAGGCCATGTTGTAGATTTCGCTGGTCGGGCGCAGGTTCGTTCCCGGGTTGCGATGGCAATTCAGGCACCACTCCATTTGCAGCGTGTTTTGCTGGTACATCAGCGGCATCTCATCGACGCGACCGTGGCAGCTGGCGCAGCCGATGCCCTTGTTTACGTGAATCTGGTGATTGAAATACACGTAGTCGGGAAGATCATGCACGCGAATCCAGTTGATGGACGCGCCGGTAGCCCAGCTTTCGCGCACGGGCATCAGCATCTTGGCGTTGGTCCAAATCTGCGAGTGGCAGTTGATGCATGTCTTGGTCGGGGGAATGCCGGCGTACGCGGCTTTTTCCACCTGGGTGTGGCAGTACTGACATTGCAGACCGAGGCCTTCCACGTGATGCTTGTGGCTGAACGGTATGGGCTGGTCCGGCCGCTGGCCCTGCTTGGTCACCCACGGCGACCGTTGCAGCGAGTTCAGCGCCACACCGAGCGCGATGACGATCAAGCCCGTCAGCACCAGGCTCGCACGAGCCAGGGCGTTCGAGTTGCGGTCAAATACTTGCGCCATGAGAGCGTTCCTGCTTCTTCTTTGTCTTGGTACACCAAAGAAGACGGTTGAGATCGTTGATAAATCCCTGTATTCGTGCCCAGAATGCTCACGATAAACAGGGCGGAAGGTACGGTACAGCGACGAGCCCCGGTGGAAAACTACCTTCGAGGACTTGAGTATAGCAGCGACGGACAGCCCTTTTGGGAGGCTGCCCCGCGTTATCCGAACGGTTTTGCGCGAAGGCAACGATTATCGAAACCCTTCGCTTCGGTGGTTTGCGAAAGTCCTTGTCTTTATTGAGGATTTGCCGTTTTGATAGGACGAATCCCCTTGCTAAATACGTCCACAGCAGTCCGAATTCCCGATGGAATCGGTGCGTTACTGGCCGTGCTCGTTGGCGTGGATGAAGGCGGCCGTGGCGTCGTGCAGGCCGTGGAGAGCTTCCTCGTTGACGTAGACCATATGTCCGGTCGGAAAGAACTTGTAGCTGATGTTCGACTGCAGCGCGGACGGGATGGGCAGGTGCTTCATTTCATAGGTCGCCCCGAAATACAGCGTGCCCAGATCGAAGTAGCCGCCCATCAGCATCACCTTCATACGGGGGTTGTGCTTCATGGCCAGCGCGAGATCGGTCATTACGTTGACCGAGCCTTCCGGGTAGCCGGCTCCGGGCACGCGGTGGCGCAGGTCCCACTGCCAGCCGGGCTCGCGCGCGCTGGGCTTGTACGTCATATTGTCGCCGAAGTGGAGGTCGGCGCGGGCGTAGCTGTTGATGGCAACCAGATAAGCCGAGGTGATGGCCTGGGTGAAGGGATCATACTCAGCTTCGCGGCCGAGCGGATCGACCGCCGGGCCTTCGTAGCGCGAATCCAGCCGGCCGGTGGCGAGACCGGAGCTTTCCTGCACGTATTTCGAAAACTCGCCGCCCGTCATGCGCAGGTTGGCCTTGACCCACAGCGCGGCAGGGACGCCGGTGTAGCTTTCCAGCTTCGCGGCGACGGCTCCCTTGCGTTCCGGGGAAAGATCCGCACCCTGCAGCAGTGCGGCAGCGTAGTCGCCAAGCGCATATTGCTCGACTTCGCGCAGGAAAGGCTCAAGCGCGGCCGGGCTGGCCGCCGGCTGGCCAGGCACGCGGTGGTGATAGAAGGCCGTCGCAGCGAAGCTGGGCAGCGAAAGGAAGTAACCGTTCTCGGTGCCGGGGTTGGCGTCGTCGCCGTCGGCGGAGTTGTCGAAGCTCAAAATCTGCGACAACAGAACGACCCCGTTGAGGTCGATGCCGGCGCTGGTGAGGTCGTTTGAAAGCACGGCGTCGCGGGTGGTGCCGTAGCTTTCACCAAACAGGAACTTGGGCGAAGGCCAGCGGCTGTACTTCGTCAGAAAGCGGCGAATAAAGCGCGTGAAGGCCATGCCGTCCTGGTCGGTGCCGTAGAAGCTGTGCCACGCGTCCTTGCCCATGACGCGCGAAAAACCGGTGCCGGGCGCGTCGATAAAGACGAGGTCAGAGGCATCGAGCAGCGAATACTGGTTGGCGACGATGCGGTAAGGGCCACCGGGGTCGTGCTGGGTATCGGTCGTGACCACGCGCTTGGGCCCGAAGCTGCCCATGTGAAGGTACATGGTCGCCGAACCCGGGCCACCGTTATAGATAAAGGTGACGGGACGCGTTCCCGCCGGAAGGCCCTTGGCAAAGTAGGCCGTATAGAAGATGCGGGCGGTGGCGGGCTGGTCTTCGGGCCTGGCCGGCAGATCGACGCCGCTTTCCGCAAGCCACTTGCCGTCCAACCCGATCATCGCGTCCTGCGCGTCGCTCGCGCCGACGGTAATCGTTCCAGCGACGGCTTTATAGGCGATCTCGCGGCCGCCCACCGAGACGGTGCCGTCGGTGGCGGAGTCGGCGACGGGAGACATCATCGACACAAGAGCCGCGGGAGACCCGGAAGCCGGCCGTTTGTCGGGGTCGGCCATCGTGGTCGTCGTCGTGGTAGTCGTCCGTTCGCGAGGAGCCTGCGCGGACGCAACAAACACGGCAGTGGCGGCGTACACCGCGGCAGCAAGGCAGATCGGGGTCGATCGACGCATGGGAAGGAGCTCCAAAAAGTGTGGGTCTGCTACCCACTATAAGGCAAAGCCCGTTTCGCCGACGCGGCGACAGGGACCGGATCGGGAAACCTCTTTCGAAAACGGCTTTTGTGGACGAAGCCGGCGGGCCGCCGCTGATAGGATGGACACACTGAATTTGCACTGTGCGACTTTTTTGGGAATGAGCGGGCCCATGATGACATTTCAGCGCAGGCCTTCGCTTTCCCTCGAAGGGCAAACGGCCCGGATCGTCCGAGGCGCGTGGGCGGTGATGTTTTTGATCGGCGGCACACTGGCCCTTGCAGGCTGCGGTATGCCGGTGGCGGCGGTCACCGCGAGTCCCATTTCTGCTTCGCCAGGTGCCGGCTCCGCGGCGGTCACCAGCGTGACGCCTTCGGCGACGGGCTCGCCCAATACCGTGGTGACCCTGGGCAGCTATGCCTTTGTTTCCGAACAAAGCGTCGGCCAGATTTATAGCTACGATATTTCTTCCGGCACCCCGGTCGCCGTCGGCACCTACACGACGCCGTGCGCGGACCCGAGCGGCATGGTGACGCTTCCCTCGGGAGCTGCGACGGTGCTGGCGGTCGTTTGCTACGACACAAACTCGCTGCTCACGCTTACAGTGCAGGCGAAGGGCACGCTGACCGCGCTCGGCTCGGTGGGCGGCCTCGCGGCTCCGTTTCCCGGCATCGCGCTCGACGGGACGGACGTGTACATCCCGTTGTTCGGCACGAGCGGCCAGACCAACGGCGCGGTGGCGAAGGTCAGCCTCGCCAATCCGGCGAGCCCGGCGATTACGGCCGTCACGACGCTGGTCAGCTCCGCCAGCGGAGGCACCAGCAACCCGAGCTATGTGGCGGTGAACGCTGGCTATGTGTATGCCGCGGCAGGGTCTGAAAGCCTGCCGGCGGCAACCACCAGCACCCTGCAGGTGGTGAACGAATCTTCCATGGCGCTGGTTGGAAGCCCGCTGGTGGTCGACCATTCGCCGCAGTCGATTGCGGTCTCGCAGGGATACGCCTTTGTGACGTTCTTCGACGCCGAAGAACTGCAGTCGTTCGATGTGTCGAACCCGGCGGTGCTGCAGCCGCTCCAGACCGTGGCGACGACGTTTGCGGGCCAGGGCTGCTCGGCGCTGCCGATCACGGTCTTTGAAATGTATGCCTACGTGGGCTGCTACAACCAGGCGCAGATTTTGCGGTATAACATCAGCGACCCGACGCATATGGTCGTGGTGAACGCGTTGACGGGAATCTCCACGCCCGAGCGCATAGCGTATTCCACAACTCTCCGCTACCTGGTCGCGGTAAGCGGACAGGCAGGTGGGAGCTTGTACCAGGTCGACGCGGGAAGGTTTTAGGAAGCAGGCCGGCGTTTGCAGGTCCGCTCAGACAAGAGGAGCTTTCCGGAAGCAGAGTCCCAAGGAGCGAAAGCCCACTTGGGACGCTTTCTGAATTGTCCGGTCTGAAATCCGGACCTATCTAACGAAACACAACATGGCGGCAACCTGGCGTGCCATGGAGATTTCTCGAACAGTCTGCTCTACTTCTTTACCACCGCTGCTGTCCCGGGAGCGCGCGTACGGTGAGGCCGACCGCTGGCTGGTTCGGGCATCGTCAGGATCAATGCTTCACAGGCTTCATCGCCCAACCGGTGGTAGCTGTGGGTGGTTGTGGAATGAAAGTACACGGCGTCGCCTGCTTCAAACGTTTCGGTCCGCTCGCCGTGCATGATCTGCAAACAGCCAGAAAGCACATAAAGGAACTCCGCGCCGGCATGCTGGTGAGACCGCTGTTCGCGCTTGCCGTCGGCGGGTAGAAACTCCGCAATGTAGGGCATCACAGGCGTCCCGTTCGCGGGTCCGCCAAGATTTTCAAAGAAATAGCCGGGAACGGCTGCCCCGGTCTGAGGGTGGCGGGTGCGGTCTTCGGCGCGCACGACCCGGAAAAGATCGGGCGGTTCGGGCTCAAAGAAGTAACTCATGTCGCGTGAAAACACCATGGCGATGCGCGCTAGATTGCGCAGCGTCGGCACGACACGACCGGTTTCGAGCTGCGACAGGAAGCTGGCCGAAAGCCCCGTGTGCCGGCCGAGCTCCACCAGGCCCATACCCTTGCGCTGGCGAAGATACTTGATGCGGTCACCAATGCTTTTCGCGTGGATGGTGGCTTCAACCGCGACGGACAGCTTGTCCTCGTGATCGTCTTTTTCTGTAGCGGACGCGTCGTCTGTCGCCGAAGCTTCCTCCGTCGCGGAACCGCCAGCGGCTACCGCTTCGGGCGAGTCCGCCGAATCTGCCGCGGCGCCGTCTTCCGATTCGGCCTCAGGGGCGGAAGCGATCATCGCTTCAAGCTCCGCAAGCTGCTTGGGGGTAACCTCGTTTGCCTGTTCCGTCGCAGGCATCGGCCTGCGCGACGACTTCTGGGGAGACTTGCTGGGCGTGGATGTCGGCACATCGAACTCCGGGGCCAAACCACACCTCCGAGCGGTGGTTTGTGCGCTGCATAAACAGACGTTGAAGTTTGCTGGAAAGATGCCAGTTCGTTCCTTGTTCGTCCACCTCCCAAACCGAAAATCGTTTTCCGGTGCGGTTATCAGCAAGCTCATGCGGCCCTCGCAAGGTGCTAGGCTGGGTTTGCGCTCATGCTCCTGCCTTTCACGACCGCGATTTGCCGCCGCTTCCGCCTTTGGAGTGCGGCGCTGGCCGCCGGACTGGGGGTAGCGGCGCTGACCGGCTGCGCCAGCCCGGGCGTTCCCCGGCCGCCGTCACTGCACTTGCCGGAGCCGGTGACCGGGATCGTAGCGGAACGGCGCGGTCCCGGGGTCGTGCTCCATTTCGCCGCTCCCCTGAAGACTACCGACGGCGAAGGGCTGCGAGGCCCCACGCTCGCGCAGCTTTGCCGGTCCGTCAGCGGCGGTCCGTGCCAGCCTACGGCGAGCTATCCTGTCCCGGTCAACGTCGCAATGGGTGCGAAGATGGAATGGACCGACGTTCTTCCCCCTGAGCTCGCCAGCGGCGGGCCGAAACTGCTCGCCTACCGGGTGCAGGTGTTGAATGCGCGCGGACGCTCCGCGGGCTACTCGGAAGCGGCGCTGGCCGCCGCGGGTGCCGCTCCCCCGCCAGTGCTGCAACTGAGCGCCGGCGGCGAGCGCGGCGGCATCGTGCTGCACTGGCTGCCGGCCGGCGAGTCTTCCGCTGACGTTCTGCTGCGGCGCGAAGCTCTCAACGCGCCTGCCGCGGCCAAGCCGGCTTCGACCCCACCTTCAACCAGCCCCCGGAAGAAGGGCGCTGCCGGAGCTCTTCCCCTGAGCGCCACCCGCGGCGCGCAGGAAGAATCCGGTGTGGTTCTGCTGCGGGCCTCGGACTCTGAAGCGCAGCCGGATCGCGGCGGTACGGTCGACACAACCGCTCTGCCGGGCACGCGGTACAGTTACACCGCCGTACGCAGCCGAACGGTGACGCTTGAAGGCAAGCCGCTGGAACTGCGCGGCGTCGCGTCCGCGCCGGTGGAGTTTACGCTGCGCGACGTGTACCCCCCCGCCGCGCCGGTCGGCGTGGCGGCGGCGGATTACCCGTTGGAAGACGGTGCCGGGATAGCCGTGGACCTGGTGTGGCGGCCGAATGCGGAGCCGGACCTGCTGGGCTACGTGGTCTTTCGGCAGCGGCTCGGCGCCAACGCCGACGCCCTGAACGGCGGCCCGCCGGAAAGGCTGAACGGGCAGCCCTTGCCGCTGCCTGCCTTCCACGATGCGGCCGCCGGCCGTGCCGCGCGGCTGCGCTACACGGTCGTCGCGGTGGATAAAAGCGGCAACAGCAGCGCGCCCTCGCAGCCTGTCGAGATCACGACCGCACCGTAACGTCGCCACGGGATATACGCGAAAGCCCGACGCAGCGTCTAACCGCGCATGGACGTTCGTACCCTGGGCCACACTGGAACCCGCGTTTCCGCTCTTTGCCTCGGCATGATGACCTACGGGTCGAAGACCTGGCGCGAGTGGATTCTGGAACTCGACGAGGCGCGCCCTTTGGTCAAGCGCGCGGTGGAAGCCGGCATCAACTTTTTCGATACCGCGGACGTGTATTCGCTCGGCGAAAGCGAGGTGGTCACGGGCAAGCTGTTGCGCGAGTTCCAGCCGCGCCGCGAAGAGCTGGTGATCGCGACCAAGGTTTACAACCCGATGAGCGATGGGCCGAACGACCGGGGACTGTCGCGCAAGCACATCATGAAGTCGATCGACCGCAGCCTGAAGCGGCTGGGTATGGACTACGTGGACCTGTACCAGATCCATCGCTTCGATAAGGACACGCCGGTCGAAGAAACCTGCGAAGCGCTGCACGACGTAGTGCGCGCCGGAAAGGCGCTATATATCGGCGCGTCCAGCATGTACGCCTGGCAGTTCGGGAAGATGCTGAACGTGCAGCGCGAAAACTCGTGGACGCGCTTTGTCACCATGCAGAACCATTACAACCTGGTGTATCGCGAAGAAGAACGCGAAATGATTCCGCTTTGCCTGGACCAGAAGATCGGCTGCATTCCGTGGAGCCCACTGGCGCGCGGATTCGTGACCGGCAATCGCAAGCGCGGCGAGGCGGGCGACCACACGCAGGCTGAAACCGTGCGCGGCCGTACGGATGAGTTCGGCCACAGCCTGTACTATCGCGACTCGGACTTTACGGTGGTGGATCGTATCAGCGAAATCGCGCAGGCTCGCGGCGTGAAGAACGCGCAGGTGGCCCTGGCCTGGATCATGACGAAGCCCGCTGTCAGCGCGCCGATCGTCGGGGCGAGCAAGCCGTATCAGCTTGAAGATGCGCTTGCGTCGCTGGACCTGAAGCTGACAAGCGAGGAGATTGCGAAGCTCGAGGAGCCCTACGAAGCGCACCCGATTCTGGGGCATAGCTAGGAAGCTTCCCCGGTTTGCCGTTGTTCTCGTTCTTACCGGGTCTGCTTAGCCCAGGTATTGAGACAGGCCTGGGCTCCGGCCCGGACAAGGCCCGGACGTACCCAAACGTTCCGACGGTTCCAAGGCTTACATAAAACCCACGATGCCCCCAATTCCTCCGTCATCCCCGACCCTCGATCCGCTGCAGCGTTTGCGCGAATGCGCGCAGGCGCTTGAAGCGGCGATGAGTGTGGCGCTCGCCACTCCCGAAAAAAAGGCCGTGCGCAAATTGCGTTCGTTGGCGCGGCGTATGGAGGCGCAGTTGCTTCTGCTGACGCAACTGCGTCCGCAGGGATCGCAGAACGCCGACCCGACTGCGACCGAGAACCAGGACGACGAAGGCAAAGAGCTCCACCACCAGATACGCCGGTTGGGCAGGGCCGCCGGCAAGGTTCGCGATCTGGACGTGCTGCGCGGGCTGCTGAAGGACGATCTCCTGCTGCCCCGGGAGGCCGCCGACACATTGAGCGACGAGTTGGCGAAGCGTCGCGTGCACCAGGCGGCGAAGCTGCAGCATGTCGTGATGGACCATCTGCCCCGCGTGGTCGCGACGCTGGAGCAGGTGGTGCAAGCGGCCGGCGCGGCCAAGGGGCTGCCAGAGCCGCAGGTCAGTTCGCTGCCGTTGATTGAACATTGGCGCCAGTCGCAGGAGCCTCAAGACGCGCGGCAAGACGGCGTCGAAAGCAACAAACATCTGCATACCCTACGCAAGCTCGCCAAAACCGCACGGTACATGATCGAAACTCTGCCGTCTTCTCCGGCAGCCGAGAAGGCGATGGTCCGCTACCAGGCGCAGCAGAATGCCGGCGGGCGCTGGCACGACTGGCTGGAGTTGAGCGCTACGGCGAAGGAGCGGTTCGGCCACAAGCATCCGTTGGCGATACAGGCCGCGGAGCAGACCGAGACGGCCCGCGCCGCATTTCTTGTGACGCTGGCCGCGCAGGCTGGCACATAAGCCTGAGCCTCAGGCCAGGGCCGATCCGCCGTCTGCGACTTTCCGGGGACAGCCTTGACATTCCCGTCCAACAGTGCCGAAGTCCGCCGCTGCTAGACTTACCTTCGTGGCCACCTACCTCATCACTGGCATCGCGGGTTTCGTCGGCTCCCATCTCGCGCATGCCCTGGTGGCACGCGGCGACCATGTGCGCGGGCTGGACAACTTTTCGACCGGCCGTCGCGCGAATCTCGCCAGCATCGCCGAAAAGATCGATCTCATCACCGCCGACCTGACCGACCCGGAAGCCGTGGAACGCGCGTGCAAGGGGGTCGACGCGATCCTGCACCAGGGGGCTCTGCCCAGCGTGCCGCGCAGCATCAAGGACCCGCGCGGGAGCCATCGCGCCAACATCGACGGCACCTTTAACCTGCTGGAAGGCGCTCGCCATGCGGGGGTACAGCGTGTGTTGTATGCCGCGTCGAGCTCCGCCTACGGCAACCAGCCGGGCTTTCCGCGGGTGGAAACGATGCTGCCGCAGCCCATTGCACCGTATCCCGTGCAGAAGCTGACCGGCGAGCTGTACATGCAAAGCTACGCGCGCGTGTATGGGCTGGAAACCGTGTGCCTGCGCTACTTCAACATTTTTGGCCCGCGGCAGGCGCCGGACTCGCCCTATTCGGGCGTGATCGCCAAGTGGGTGCGGCAGATGCTGGCCGGCGAAGACGCCACGCTCGAAGGCGACGGCGAGCAGGGCCGCGACTTTACCTACATCGCGAACGCTGTAAGCGCGAACCTGCTGGCGCTCGCGGCTCCTGCGGACAAGGTGGCCGGCCGCGTGTTCAACGTGGCCTCCGGACAGCGCTCTTCATTGAACGAAACCTGGGCGTTGCTCGCCGGGCTGACCGGCTACACGCGTCCGCCGCAGCGCGTGGAACGCCGCGCGGGCGACATCGACAACTCGCTCGCCGACATCGGTGCCGCGGGGGAAGCGTTCGGGTACCAGCCGCGCGTGTCGTTTGCGGAAGGGTTGGCGCGCACCGTGGAATACGCCCGGGCGCTGCAGGCATGAACGCTGCGTTCCCCCTTGCAGCGCCCACACTCGCCGCGTGGCTTCAGCAGGTGGCCGCTCGCGAAACCCGCGTCGGCATCGTGGGAATGGGCTACGTGGGGCTGCCGCTGGCGCTGCTGTTCAGCACGGAAGGTTTTCGCGTCACGGGCTTCGATATCGACCGCGCCAAGGTGGACGCGCTCAACGCGGGCCGCTCGTACATCCAGCGCATCGCCCCGGAAGAAATCGTCGCCGCGCGCGCGCGCGGGCTTACGGCCACCACCGACTTTGCCGAAGCGTCGGCCTGCGAGGCCGTGCTGATCTGCGTGCCGACCCCACTGCGCGAAGACCACGTGCCGGACCTCCATTTTGTCGAAG
The DNA here is from genome assembly GCA_937871785.1 of uncultured Granulicella sp. GTDB lineage: Bacteria > Acidobacteriota > Terriglobia > Terriglobales > Acidobacteriaceae > Granulicella. The sequence goes on along the minus strand of CALMON010000169.1, from coordinate 2,920 downwards.
ACACCGTGACCGCGCTGGCGCCGCACCTCCATGCCGGGCAGTTGCTGGTGCTCGAAAGCACGACCTACCCGGGCACGACCGAAGAACTCGTCGTACCGCTGCTGGAGCGCGGCGGCCAGACGGTGCTGAAGAAGCGGGACGGCGATGAAGCCAGCGAGGAAGAAGTGCCTCTGGCCGGCCTCATGGTCGCCTTCTCTCCCGAGCGCGAAGACCCCGGCAACACCACCACGCCGCGCCGCGATATCCCCAAGGTGCTGGGCGGCATGGACCCGGCGGCAACCGCCGCCGCCGCCGCTTTGTACGGCAGCATTTTCACGCGCACGGTGGCGATGTCGTCGCCCGCGGCGGCGGAGATGACCAAGCTGCTCGAAAACATCTACCGCGTCGTCAACATCGCCTTGGTCAATGAGTTGAAGCAGTTCTGCCTCGTGGCGGGCATCGACATCTGGGAGGTGATCGCGGCGGCCTCCACCAAGCCGTTCGGCTTCCAGGCGTTTTACCCCGGCCCCGGCATCGGCGGTCACTGCATCCCGGTAGACCCGTTTTACCTGAGCTGGCGCGCCGGGCAGATGGGCCTCGCGACCCGCTTTATCGAGCTGGCCGGCGAGGTGAATGAAGCCATGCCGGGCTTTGTCGTCGAAACCGCGCGCCGGGCGCTGGCGCGCGCGGGACAGCCGCTGGCCGGGGCTCGGGTTTTGCTGCTGGGCATCGCGTACAAGCGCGACATCGACGATCTGCGCGAGTCGCCCGCGCTCACCATTTTCGACCTGCTGCGGCAGGCCGGAGCCACCGTCGCGTACAACGACCCTTATTTCCCGTCGATCGGCCATGGCCGTAAGTACGACCTGCGGCTGAACAGCACGCCGCTCACGGAAGTGCCCGGCTTCGACTGCGTGATCCTGGTGACGGACCACACGGCCTACGACTACCCGGCGCTGGTCGCGGCCAGCCGCTTGTTTATCGACACGCGCAACGCCACCGGCGGCTTGGCGGCGGCGAACGTGGTTCGCTGCTGAAAAGGTGGGAGCGCTCTGGACGAAGACAGCAGGTGACTCCGCTTGCTACACTTTTCCCAACCCACGGCATGACAGCTCCAAGCGGATGAGAAGCCTCTTATCCCGTTCTGGAATATGAGAAAAATCTTCATCTCCGTGGCGTTGATTCTGCTTCCCTGAGCAGGCATGATCAGCAGGCGCAGGGAGGAAACCAGGTTGTGCGCTTGCCGCTGAGTGGATTCGCGAGCCCCCTAATTCGAACGCCGACCGCTCCGCTTGCCCAATCGGAGCGACCTGCACGCCTGCGCGGCTACGTTGCCCTGATCGGCCTCGCTCTTGCCTGGGCAGTGCTGTGCTGCTGCGGTTTGCGCGCGCAGCAAGGAGCAGAGCCGGCGGCAGCCACTTCCGCACAGGCCCGCGGGGAGCGCACCCGGCAGTTCCTGCTGCAGCGGCAATCTGCGAACACGGCCGCGCAGTCGAGTCCGGCAGCCGCGCGGCTTCGCGCTTACGGGGGTTTCGCGCAGGCTTCCGAGGGCGGCCATCCGCTGGCCGGTTCGTTGACGGCTCCGTGGCAGCCGCTTGGCCCGGTGGCGGTCGCTTCCGCCAGTTACGGCAACGTCAGCGGCCGTGTGACCGCGGTCGCGGTAGACCCCAACGACACCACCGGCAATACCGTCTACGTCGGCACCACGGGTGGCGGCGTGTGGAAGTCGACGAACGCGGCCGGAGCTCTGGGTTCGGTCGGCTTCACGCCGCTCACCGACGTGCTTCCGGTTTTTACGACCAACGCCGGGGGAAGCACCATCCCGTCACTGAGCGTCGGTGCAGTGGCCGTGCAGCCGCTGGCGAACCCGGTGGTGCTGGCGGGCACCGGCGACCCCAACGACGCAACAGATTCGTACTATGGCGAAGGCATACTGCGTTCAGCCGACGGCGGCCTGACCTGGACGTTAGCCGCGGGCTCAAACGACGGAGCCAACGGGCACCACTCCTTTGTGGGGTTGAGCGTCGCGGGTCTGGCCTGGAGCACGGCGACCCCGTCGCTGGTGGTCGCGGCGCTGTCGGGCTCGGCCGAAGGCGTGCTGGTCGATGCGACCAACAGCATTTCGATCGCCGGGCTGTATGTGTCCTCCGATGCCGGCGTGACCTGGCGGATGGCCACCATCTACGACGGCGCAAGCGTGGTGCAGGCACCGCAGCCCACCGGGGTTGGAGCCGCCAGCAACCCCACGACCGCAGTCGTGTGGGACGCGTTGCGACAGAAATTCTACGCCGCCGTCCGGCTGCACGGCTTTTATGAAAGCGCGGACGGCCTGACCTGGCAGCGCCTGGCCAACCAGCCCGGAACCGGGCTCACCACGGTTGCCTGTCCGGCGTCGACGAGCAGCGGCTGCCCGCTGTTTCGTGGCGCGCTGGCCGTGCAGGCGGCCACCGGAGACCTGTACGCTCTGAGCGTCGACGGCAGCCTGCGCGACAACGGCCTGTGGCAGGACCTGTGCGCGGCCACCGGATCGGCATGCGCCAACGCCGCGCCGACGTTTGCGCACCGCATCGATGCGGGCGCGCTCGAAACCGGCAACGGCAGCACGGCCATCGCGCAGGGCGACTATAACCTGACGCTCGCCGCTGCGTCGGCTTCCAGCACGTCCACAGTGCTGCTGGCTGGAACGGTAGACGTGTATCGCTGCGTGCTCGCGGCAGGCAGCTCAGCCTGCGCGCTGCGCAACACCACCAACGCGCTGAATGGATGCGCCGCTCCGGCAGGGGTCGCGCCCGCGCAACATGCGCTAGCCCTTTTTGCCGCGGCCGGCGGGCCTCTCGTCTTCATCGGCAACGACGGCGGCCTGTGGCGCTCGCCGGACGGCATCGCCGAAACCGGCTCCGCCTGCGCCGGCACCGACGCCGCGCACTTCAACAACCTGAAC